>JAEDGQ010000013.1 GCA_016297415.1 Treponema sp. | reverse complement strand
AAAGCTGGATTACAAGAATTGCTGCTTCTGCCGGAGTGATTTCTGTAGCATCGTGACCAAAATAGTATTTTGAAGCAGCACTTACACCGTATGTACCGCCACCGAAATAAATCTTGTTAAGATAAAGTTCGAGAATTTCATCTTTTGAATAGCGGCGTTCCATCTGAATGGCCCACCATAATTCCTTAAGCTTACGAGTGTAAGACATGTCTGAACGGTCACAGTAAAGTGTACCTGCAATCTGCTGTGTTAAAGTAGAACCACCACCAAGAGAACGGCCTGTAAGCTTACCGATAACTGCACGGAAAATAGCTTTTGCACTGAAGCCGTGATGCTGATAAAAGTTGCTGTCTTCACGGGAAATAAGGGCATCAATCATATGCTGAGGCAGTTTTTTAATACTGATGATTTCGCGTTTTTCTTCAGAGGCAAGCTCTGTAATAAGTTCTCCGTTTATATCAAGGAGTTTTGTTGGAAGAGCTGTCTGTAATTCTATAAACTGTTCGTTATCAATAATAAATTTTGTATTTGAAAGGGAAAGTCCAAGGCATGTACCAAAGAAAATGGCACAGAAAAACAGCCCGTAGACAAACACATGAGTTTGCAACTTTATTTTAGCCATATATTTATATAATAAGGAATTACACCTTGTCAGTCAATGTATGGATTGTGGCAGTGGAAGGTATGATGAAAGCACAAAAAAAAAGACCGGCTTGCGCCGGCCATGCCCATCAGGCAGTCGGGCTTCAATGGGTGGGAGGGGATAATTGAACGCCCGACATTATATATATCGTCTAAGTATCGAAAAATCTTTAATCTTTTTTTAAATTTTTTATTGACAAATCTTGAATTCTAAATTTTTTATAAAATTATTCGTCTTCAGAAACAGAGGCATCAATATCAAGACTTACAGTATAGGAACGGCCGTTGACTGCGTTTATTGTTTTTATAACTTCGTAATCACCAATTGTAAATTTTATTACATGATCACCAGGTGTTGTGGAAAAGATATTCTTTGTGTCAGTAATTGAATTTCCATCAAATTGAATATTTGCATTTTCAGGAGCAATGATTTTAATTAACGGCTCAATTCCCCGCATTTCGATTTCCAATGCAGTTGTTTTTGCCTGTTCAATAATGAATGTGCGGACTTCGTTCCTGAATGAATCGCTTGTAACAGAAAGATGATGTTCCCCAGTTGAAAGTACAACATCGGAAGCAGAATCTGTAAGAGAGTCATCAATGTATACAGCGTAAGGTTCTGCTTTTCCTTCAGGCTGTTTTATAGAAAGTGAAAATTTGCCTTCATCAGAAAGAACTGGTTTAACTGTAATATTAAAAATTGCGTGTTCAAGAGCTTCCGGAGCACCTTTCATTGCAAGAAAAAATCTGAAGAATACAGTATTTTCAAAAAGTTCAGGAGATACATCCAGAATTTTTGAATATGGATTTTCTTTAAGGGAGAATTTTGAATTCAGGGGAACATAAATAGTGTAGTTAAGTTTGCCTGGAATTGTGTTTACAGGGAGTTTTTTTCCGTTATAGTCAATGTTGTCTGGAGTTGGAAATGGAGTTACATTTTCGTAAAAGTTGTAAGCTATTGTATCTCTCCAGGTTGCAACGATTTCCGGAACCTTTATGTTTAATTCAATTCCTGTAATGAAAGTTTGGTCTTCAGGGAGAGTTATTGATACACCGTCATAAATGCCGGCTTTAACAGTCTGTGGTGTGTAATCCTGTGGTATCTGTACTTTATTCAGTTTTGCAACACGAAAACTCTCTCCGTAAATACATGCAGAAGAGAGTAAAATGAGAGAAAATCCTAATTTTTTTAATGATGCAAAACAGTATTTCATCAATATCAATATAACTTATTATTATTTTTTTTTGAAGATTAGAATTTTAAAAGTTCATTAATTTTCCAGGATTTGTTGTGCTTCCGTTTTTTCTAAGTTCAAAATGGAGGTGGGGACCTGTACTTGCTCCTGTTGTTCCCACAAGACCAATAAGTGTTCCACCGTTTATTTTTTCACCTTTGGTAACAAGGATTTTTGAAAGATGTGCATAAACACTGGTAAGTCCGTTGTAGTGCCTGATAATAATGAAATTTCCATAGGTTGTGTTAAATCCTGTCCGGGTAATTTCACCGGCTTTGCAGGCAAATACCTGGGTGCCTTCTGGAGCAGCAAGATCGATACCGGAATGAAACTTCCATTTTCCGCTTATGGGACTGATTCTATATCCGTAATCACTTGTTAAAATACTGCTTTTAAGAGGGGATACCATGTTTGTATCCAGGAAAAAAAGAGAAATAGTTGAATCAAACCTCATTCTTTCCAGAAAGTAAAATTTCTCACCGTCGATTATAAATACTCTGGCTTTTTCAAGATTTCCGTCTGTTATGTACTGTTTATGCAGAAGCTGTTCCCAGGCTGATTGAGGTTTTTCGGGAATAAAAAGCCCTGAAAAGGTTGAAACCAGAAGTATTTTATCTGAAATATCTGTATCGGCTGATGGAAGTCTGTTTAAGGTTGATGTTGTTTCTCTTGTTACAGGACTAAGTCTTGAAGCAAGCCAGATAAAGTCCATATCTTTTTGAGGTTTTACTTTATAAAAGGTCAGGTATAAATTTTTTGGATTTCCGTTTTTGTCGTATGATTTGTGATCGGGAAAGATTTTTGTATTATAGTCAGCTTCTTCTGTGAACTGCCTGAACAGAAGGTTTTTCTGTTTTTTTAAGTCGTTAGAATCTGATTGTTCAGGAAAAGAGATTAAAGGCAGCTTTGAACTGTCAACGATTATTTCCTGAGATATACCTGGAACAGCAGTTACAGCTAAAAATAAACAGATAAGAATTAAATTATGCTTCAGATTCAGTTTCATTATTTATGTCTGTATCAGATTTAACTTTTATTCCAAAAGCGCAGAGTCCATAAAGAACAATCATCAGTATTATTACAGGAATTGCCAGAAAACGCATTCCTTTCATAACAAGATATACGGAGAAAACAAGTCCGCCTGCAATAATAAAGAATTTTGCTGCACTTACAAGGGATTTAGCAAGCCCAGTATTTTTGATTTTTTTTACGGCAAGAATAACAAAAATAACTGCCATAAGCGCCAGAACAGTAATTGTATATATTCCCGGAAGGTCAGTTGCAAATTTCCAAAGGGGAAATACGAAGGCAGCTCCTGCAGCAATACAAACAAGAAGAAGTGACAGGATTTTTAAAATCGATGAAATCAGGTGTCCATAACCCTGAATAATATTCTTTATCATGCAACAAATAATAAAGATACAAAAAAAAATCTGCAAGACCTAAATCCTGCAGATTTAATAAACGGATTATTTATCCCTGAAATTATTCTTCAGAAATAGCTGTTGCTGGACAAACGCTTGCGCATGTTCCGCAGCTTACACATTTTGAAGAATCGATTTCGCGGTGTCCGTCATTTTCGCTGATTGCTCCAACTGGACAATCAGGTTCACATGTACCGCAGTTAACACATGAAGCTGGATCAATTTTATAAGCCATAGTATACCTCGTAATGGATTAATATATACATATAATTTAGCATATAAAATTCACAAAAACAAGGAATAAAAGACTTAATTTATTACGATTTAGCATATGCTAATTATCTTATTAAATGATAAAATAATTCAGGGAGAAAAATATGGATAAAAAACAGATTGCCTCAATAATTGATCATACACAGCTGGGTCCCTGTGCTGGAGAAAAAGACATTAAAAAACTTTGTGATGAAGCAAAAAAATATGGTTTTGCCAGCTGCTGCGTAAATCCATCCTATGTTTCATTTGCAGCTGAACAGCTTGCCGGATCAGAAGTTAAGGTTTGTACAGTTATAGGATTCCCTCTTGGAGCCAATACACTTGATGATAAAGCAGGTCAGGCTGCCCTGTGTGTAAGTGAAGGCGCTGAAGAAGTTGATATGGTTATTAACCTGGGAGCAGTAAAAGACGGACGTTTCCAAGATGTTTCTGATGAAATTATGGCTGTGAGAAGTGCCATTGATGATGTTGATACAGGAGATAACAGAAAGATTGTTCTGAAAGTAATTCTTGAAACCTGTTATCTGACAGATGATGAAATTATTAAATGCTGTAAAATTTCAGAAGAATGCGGTGCTGATTTTGTAAAGACTTCCACCGGATTTGGAACTGGAGGGGCTACAGTTCATGCTGTAGAACTTATGCGAAAATCTGTTAAACCTGAAACCGGAGTAAAAGCAAGTGGCGGAATTCACACTTATGAAGAAGCTGTTGCAATGGTAAATGCCGGTGCTAATCGCTTAGGCTGTTCTGCTGGTGTAAAAATTGTAGAAAGCTGATAGATAAACAGAATTAGTTTTTATCATGGTATGAATAAGTCTGACTTCAGATATATTCATACCTTTTTTATTTTTTTACGGCACTCCAGTACATCATGTTATCGGAAATTTCATATTTGATTTTTCCTTCATCACTGAGGGAGCTTAAATAAGAACGGAGTGTACAGCCGATTAAAACATACTGGCTTAAACCAAGTCTGATTCCATTTCTGTCAGCCACTGCCTTTAAAATCTGTTCTGTCGTTTTTGGAGAAGAAAGCTCGTCAATAATCATATTTTCAGTTTCCAGAAGCGCGATTTCATTCAGTTCTACAATTCCATCAATGGAGTCTACATAATTTCCATGGCCGGGAACATAAAAATCTGCCTGTACTTTTGACAGTCTTTCCAGAGATTTTTTTGTTTTTCCTTCATCAAAAAGATATTGAATCCAGTATTTTTTTATAACGTTTCTTCCGCTGAGTGCATCTCCGGCGAAGCAGACTTTTTTTCCGTCTGTGTCTGTAATTACAAAACCAGTCTGATCAAGATAGTGTCCGTTTAATGAAATTACTTCTACAGAAATATTCTTAATGGAGAAGGTTTCGTTATTTTTGAAAGTTTTGTCAGCTTTGCATGGCTTTGCCACAAAATAGGAATTTTTAAGTTCTTTTACCGGATTTCCACCCCAGATAAGACCTGTTTCAATATCTGGATGTTCCATTAAGCCGGCTTCACCGTGGCTTGCCCATATGGTGCATCCAGTTTCCTTACGGATATACTGGTTCCCGCCACAATGATCTGCGTGGGAATGAGTGTTGATAATAGTTTTTACTACAGGATTGGAAAAAGAAGCCTGAAGCTGTTTTAAAATCACTTTTGCATATTCATCATCGTTTCCGCTATCGATAAGGTAAATTTCTGTCTGTTTTTCTTCAGAAAATGCGATTACACCGATATTTGTTGCAATAGGGAGAATATAAATATGTTCAGTAAGTTTGATCAGGCTTTTTTCCATTTTGTTTAGTCACCTAAAGTGAGGTCACCTTCTTTTATAAGACCTGCTTTTCTGAAAATAAGTCCAAATCCCCAGCTTAAGAGGCCTGGAAGAATGAAACATACAAGTACAAGACCAATCCAGTCAAAAAGTGTAGGGTGAACTGCTGCCTGAGAAATTACATCTCCAAGAGTTACGGCTGTATCTGCTGTAACTTCAACTGTTGACTGATTGAACCAGCCTGTAATAACACCAATCTGTCCTACAAAACCGCAGGTTCCCATTCCTGAACTTACAGGTGCACCGTTCATTTCCATTTTGAAAATACATGTAGCTACAGGTCCTGTAATAAGGGATGCAAGTGTTGGTGGAAGCCAGATGAGAGGATTTTTAATGATATTTGGCATCTGAAGCATTGAAGTTCCAAGTCCCTGAGAAAGAAGACCTGACCATTTGTTTTCGCGGAAAGAAAGTACTGCAAAACCAACCATCTGAGCACAGCAGCCGGCAACGGCAGCTCCACCTGCAAGACCAGTAAGTCCGAATGCAGCACAGATTGCAGCAGAAGAAACTGGAAGTGTAAGAAGCATACCTGTAACAACGGATACAATCATTCCCATTACAAAAGGGTGAAGTGTTGTTGCCCACATAATGAGAGTTCCAAAAGAAGAAGCACAGGCTCCGATATATTTGGCTGTTAATACAGTAAGAAGAGAACCTGAAAGAATTGTTACAAGAGGTGTAATAATAATATCTACTTTTGTTTTTTTGCTTACAAGACTTCCGCATTCTGCAGCTGCGATAGCCACAAAAAGAACTGCCAGAGGACCGCCGGCACCACCTGCAATGTTTGCAGCAGAACCCACTGCAGCCAGACTGAATAAAACCAGAGGAGAAACCTGCATTGCAAAACCAATGCCGATTGCCATTGCTGCACCGAATACATGAGGGTCAGTACAGAAATTTCCAGCGTCTACTAAAAACTGGAAAACACAGTTTGTACCAAGACGCAGCAGCTGCTGTCCAAGTGTTTTGATGATTGTTCCGATAAGAAGGGAAGCGAACAATCCCTGGGCCATTCCGCCCAACGCATCAATAAGATATCTTTTGACATACTTATTCATGAGAACTCCTGTTTGTCAGAAAACCTGACATTATAAAATAGTTTTGTCATTGATATACTTGCTGATGCCATAAAAGGTCATCCCAAACGTAACATCTGAGCTACCAAAAGATAACAGAAACAGTTTAAAAAATCAATTTATAGTTATTGTGCACAAATCCCCTTTTTTTCTAAAGATAATACTGATATAATAAACTATATGTTTTTTCATGGTGGAACTAATTCTCGCAGATTAAATGATTATCTGGACTTTTCTGCAAATACAAGTCCTCTTGGAGTTCACAAGGCCGCCGGTCGTGCGCTTCTTGCTCTTTCTCTTGATCCTGCCATTCTTGCAGCTTATCCTGACCCAAATTGTTCAGAATTGAAGGAAGCTCTTTCTAAATTCTGGAAGTTCAATGGACCTGTTCTCTGTGGTTCTGGTGCAGCTGATTTAACTCAGTTAATTTCTATGGTTTTTGGAAAGAATGTAAGTGGAACAGCTTTCAATCTTATTATTGAACCAGCTTTTTCAGAATATGAAAATGCGCTTCTTATGGCTTGTGATGAAGAAAAAATCCTTCATCTGACACTTAAAGAAGATAATGATTTTAAATTCACAGATGATGATCTGGTAAGTCTTGAAAAAATCCTTTCTGGTGGAGTTCCATTAATGTTTATGGCAAGTCCATCAAATCCTGCAGGCAATGTTATTCCATACGAAACTATTGAAAAAATAGCCGAAGCCTGTGAAAAAGCAGGAACTGTTCTTGTTCTTGATGCCTGTTTCTGTCAGTTTAGTGAAAATGCTGAAAAAACAGTTCGAAAGTTGATTTCTAAGGCTGAAAAATTTCCACATTTAATTGTGTTGAATGCGTTCACAAAAATATATGGAATGGCCGGCCTTCGTCTTGGTTATGCTTTGTGTTTTAGCTCAGATGTATATAACCCTCTTGTAAATGCAATGCGTCCATGGACAATCAGTACTGATGCTCAGGTTACAGGCACTGCTGTAATTAAAGCAGAACTTGAAGATGCTCCATGGGAAAAGCAGGTTCATAAACTTGTAAAAGAAGAACGAAAATATCTTACTGAATACCTTACCTCAATCGGAGCAAAAGTTCTTGAAGGTGAGGCTAATTATATTCTCTTTAAGCTTTCAGATGAATTGCAGGCTAAAGCAGAAGAGTTTTCAATTGCCGGTAATTCTGAAGAAAAGAAAAAGAAAGCCGGTCACAATGGTCCTAAAAAACAGAGTCTTGCAGATACTGAAGAATCAGCACCAAGTCCATTTGAAGCACCTTTATGTCAGGCACTGGCTCTTTCAAAGATTGTAATTCGTGGCTGTAGTGACTTTTACGGAATGGATTCTCACTGGTATAGAGTTTCTATCAAAAACAGGGATGAAAATTCCCAGTTTGTAAAAGCAATGAAAAAAATCTTTAACTGATTTTATAAATAACTAATAAAAAGCACTTTCAACGGAACATTTTTTTTCTGAAGAAAGTGCTTTTTTTTATGTCCAGAGTTATTGGGCGAAAAAAAAGCTGCCCTTTATTGAAAATATTTCAACTTTAAGGACAGCCCCATTTTTATTATTCAGTAAAATTAAATTTTAGCAATGCTGATAGATTTTACTGTGTAATTGTTTTTGTGTTCGTTGATAGTGAATTCGAGAGTTTCACCAGCTTTAGCATCAAGAATTGCATTTCCGAATGGAGACATGTAAGA
Organism: Treponema sp.; assembly: GCA_016297415.1. Taxonomy (GTDB): domain Bacteria; phylum Spirochaetota; class Spirochaetia; order Treponematales; family Treponemataceae; genus Treponema_D. The sequence continues at coordinate 21,803 of JAEDGQ010000013.1, read as the reverse complement.
AATGATACCGGCATCTGGATCTGATTCCCAAGGTCCAAGAATAATGTATTTTTCGTCTTTCTTAGTTTCGTTGTTTGTAAGAACAACTTCTGTACCGAAAGAAATCATAGATGTTGTTGCTGTTGTTGGATCGAATACAACTGCACGAGAAAGTTCACCCTGAAGACGTTTAAGGTCGTTATTAAGTTTGTGCTGAGCTTCCCGGGCTGCGATGTATTCAGCGTTTTCTTTCAAGTCGCCTTTTTCCTTTGCATCTGCAACTTCTTTTGCAATTGCAGGAATAGTTTCTGTTGTCATTGTCTTTTCAAGAGCCTGCTTTTCATCAAGCTTAGCTTTTGTTACGAGCATACCAGCTGGCTGTGAAGATTTCTCTTCCTTAGCACGGAACTTGTAATCGCTGTATTTTTCAAGAATTCTGTTACGTAATGTCTGTTTGTAAACAGGTTCAAGTTCAACAATGTCATCAACAAGTGTGTAAAGGTGAGTCATTGTATCCATATCGCTTGAAAGCATGAAGTCGGCATAAACATTCTTTTCATCTTTTTCACCGAAGATAAGCTTTTTAGCGTTTTTACCGATTTTCTTGTTTTCTGTTGAATCAACATGGTTTTCGATTTCTTTGTATGTCTGAGCGATGATGTTAACGATTGTAATAAGCTGTTTCTGGAATGAAACACCAGCTTCTTTGAACCATTCTTCTTCCTGACAGTTTTCAAAGAAGAAGAGAACTGCTTCTCTGTAGTCACGGAAGTTTTCAAATGCTTTAACAACAAGTTTCTGAACTTTTTCTTTGTTTCCGGAATCTACCAGATCTTTAAGCATTCTTGCTTCGAGAACTGTTGGGAAGAGTGTAATGTACTGATCAACCCAGTCTGGAAGGATTTTGATTGTGTTCAGGAAATCTGCCTGAAGTGATGTATTTTTTGAATCTTTGAGAGAAAGATACATTGTGCGTGGATCTTCGATTTCGCTGTAAAGCTGTGCGAAAGTGAATGATGGAGTATAAGCAAGAGCTGGAAGAATTGAATTTACTTTCTGCACAACAAGGTAAGAAGCAACAACCTGTTCATTTACCTGGTTGAAAGCCTTAAGGAATCCCTTGAAGTAGTTGTACATATCTGTAAAGAGTTCGCTGTCTTTGTCAGCTTCTTCTGTGTTAAGGTATTTCATGAATACGTTTACCCGTGGCATAAACTGTTTCTGAGCCTTAAATTCGTTGCTGAGTTTTTCTTCTGGAGAAATCTTCTTGTCGCGAACGATGTATTCATTGATGTTGTTTGGATTTACACCGAATGAAGGGTCGCTTTCAAGTGTTTTTTTAGCAGCGCTGTTCCAGCTTGTCCATTCACCTGGAGTAAGGATTGAAGGAACGAGTTCAGCTTTAATGCGTTTGAAATCGCAGCTGTTTCCGAAAGAACGGATGATTGTTTTAAGAGCCCATGACTTGTCTTTGTCATCTTTGAACATCTTAACAAGAACATCCTTAGATTTTGTTGCTTTAAGAACCCAGATATGGTCTTTTGCAAGTGGTGTGAGGGCAGATACAGCCATTTTAAGAGCCATTTCGTGTACACCGTTTTTCTTACCGAAGTTGATTGTGAGTGTGTCGTTTTCAACCTTAGTAATAATACCAACGCCCCATGATCTGTGGTAAACAAAGTTTTTAGCATCGAAAGCAATGTGTTTTTCAAAGTCGTTGATGGCTTCAAATACGTTACGGAAACTCTGTGTAAGATTTGAAGAACGGATATATTCTTCTACATTTGAGTGATTAGCATATTTACCCTGGAAACATGAAGCAATTTCATTGCGGGCCCACATATCTTTTGGATCGATAGCAAGAATAATTTTAAGGATATCAATTGCTGTATCCCATTTACCATTATCCTTGTAGTAAGGGTAGAGGTCATGCATGAGAAGGGCGCTTTTGTCTGCACTGATTGATTTTTCAATCTTTCTCTGAACCAGCAGGAAGAAGTCAATTTCTTCCGGAATAAGAACTGTAAGTTTTGTCCAGATTTCTTTTACTGCTGTCATGTTTTTAGCATTTACAAAGCGGAGAAGGGCTTTTTTGTAGTATGAAACTGCATTTTCCATGTTTCCTTCTGTTTCGTAGTGTTCACCGAGAATTTTTGCAATTTCAGCTTCTTCAAAGTCAATTTTTACGATTTTTTCGTAAATCTCCCATGCTTTTTCATCATTTGCTGCACGGTAGTTGTTTGCAAGAGTGCGGAGTGCAAATTTATTGTTTACGTTTTCTGCAAGGATTGATTCACAGATATAAACTACAACAGCTTCCTTGTGATTTTTCTGGAAAATGTCTACAAGACCTTCAAGAGCTGAATTGTCCAGTGTTCCCTGTTTAAGACCAAGCATTCCTGAAATATAAAGTGCAATGATGCTGTCTTTTGTGTGATTAAGCTGTTCGTCACAGATAGCTTTGATTTCGTCGATACAGCCTTCGCTTCCTGCTTTTTCTACGATTGCGGCAAGTTCAACAAGCTTTTCTTTTGTGTAATTACTGATTGTTGCACGAGTCCATGTTTCTTCTTTCAGCATTTCCTGTACTGACTTTACAAGTTCTTCAGACATTTGTTACTCCTGTTTGTGATGGCTTTGAGCCTCTTAGTTATGAATCCCTCTTGCGGATTTAATTTACTTTTTTCTTTTACCTGTTATTTTACGTACAGGTTATAAACGTCTTCATCCAGAATTTTTATCTTTAGAAGAATGTTGCTGATTTTACTGTCCATTTCATTTTTCTGAATGTAGTGATCCAGAAGCAGAAAATACATATAAATCAGTCGTGGTGTCAGAATCTTTATATTATTTGCAGGGTTTTTTACTTCAACCTCTGTTTCAAAAATATGTTGTTTTAAGATTCCCACTTCCTGACTTCTTAATTCTCTTTTTACGTTGAATATACCGTAGAGAATTCCGAAAACAGGAACCCATTCCTGAAGAACAGGGCCTGAATAACCCTTTTCTTTTACCTGCTTTATGAGACAGCGGATTAATTCTGAATCAAGAAGTTCCAGGTCAATGGCTTTCGCATTAATATAAAAAGCTTCACGGAAAAGTACTTTTGCCTGTCTTTCAAGTCCGCACAAAGCATAACAGTCAGCCATTTCTGCAAGTGTTGCCGCAGATAAAGGTAAAAGTTTATTTGCTTCGTTAAGGGAAGTCAGGGCTACTTCGTATTTTCCCAGCTTTTTGTTGCAAATACCAAGTTTGTGATAAACATCTGCCTTCTGAACTGTAGTTCTGAAGTTTTCCTTTTCAGTATCTGAAGTCAGCGAAGAGTAGCTGTTAAGAGCAAGGGTGAATATACCTGTCTGAACTGCATATATAGCTCTGGTATAAACATCTTTTTTCTTTCTCAGTGCTTCTTCAAATGATTTCCACTGATAAATTAAGGTTTCTCCCTGTTCAATTGGAGAAAGCTCCTGCAGATTATTTACGCAATCAATCCAGTAAGAGCAGCACCAGACTGCAAATTCAATCTCATTGTTATCAAGGTTGAATAAATAGATTTCTTCCAGGATCTTTTTGGCTTCACCAGGTTTCCCTGTTTCCAATACGGAATAAGCTTTTTTTAATCCTTCTTCTGGCTGATTACTCATATTTACCTTTTAAATTTAAAGAAAATGAAAAGTTTAGTCAATAAAAGTTAATAAAAATTAGAAAAAATGGGGTAAAGTTTATACTTTACTTATAAAAAACTGTCAATAGTTTTTCCCAAACTTTTTTTGACTAAATTAAAATGTTGCAGGGCAAACGCATTATAACCGATTTTATATTGAAAATGGCGCAAAGGAGTGAAACGGCTTGCGAAAACACTCGTTTTGTGCTGCCGCGAGAGCGGCAAACGTATATAGTTACAAGCACAAAACGCGTGTAGCATGCCAGCATGCGGTTTCGACAAGACGTTTTCACGACTGGAAGCCATTTTTAGCAGGGAGTATATTATAATGCGATTGCCCTATAAATTGTTGTTTTTAATGGTATATTTTGTTATTATAGAAGAACAATGAAAAATAAAATTCTTGCGCCATCTCTGCTTTCTGCGGATTTTGGTAATTTAAAAGACGCACTTAAGCTTTGTGAAGAAAAAAAAGCAGGTTTTATCCATGTGGATGTTATGGACGGAAAATTTGTTCCTCAGATTTCTTATGGTCAGCCTGTAGTAAAATCAATTCGTAAATATACAGATATTCCTTTTGACGTTCACCTTATGGTTGAGCATCCTGAAGATATGGTGGATTCTTTTGCAGAGGCCGGGGCAGACTGGATTACTTTTCATCAGGAATCTACAGTTCATATAGACCGCCTTATTAATCATATTCACGATCTTGGAAAAAAGGCAGGAATATCAATCGTTCCTTCAACACCAGTTTCTTTTATAAAAGAAGTTCTTCCTCTTGTTGATCTTGTACTTGTAATGGCAGTAAATCCCGGTTTTGGCGGACAGAAACTTATTCCATATTGTGTAGATAAAATTGCGGAACTGGATTCTATCAGAAAAGAAAAGGGATATAAGTATCTTATTTCTGTTGATGGTGGAATCAATAATGAAACTGTTAATTCAGCTCTTGATGGGGGAGTTGATGTTGTTGTTTCCGGTTCAGCTTTTTTTAACGGATCCTTTAAATGGGAGGCCTGAATGAAAAAAATCAGTTTTAAATTTTTCAGAAAGATTTTTATTTCTCTTGTACTCTTAACTCAGACTGTTTTTTTTGCAGGAGCGCAGAATTATACAGCAGACCAGCAGCAGGGATTTGAAGCATTCCGCAAAAATGACTGGACTGGTGCTATGTTCTTTCTTAGAAAAGCCGGTAGTACAGCTGCAGGATACGATGAAGAAACTTTGTATATGCTTGTTATGAGTGAAATCAACGCCGGTGAATACAAGCAGGCTTATAGTGATGCAAATCTTTTTATTCAGAAATTCAGCAGCAGTTCTTATGCTCCATATATGGATTTCCAGAAGGGGAGAATTCTTTACCTTCTGGGAAAAAATGAAGATGCAGTTCTCGTATTAAGTGATTTCTGCCATCAGAATCAGGATTCAGAACTTTACGCTTCGGCTCTTTACTGGATTGCAGAAGCATTTTATGCAGAATACAACTTTGATTCAGCCCGTGCCTTGTATGAACGTATTGTTGCAGACTTTCCTTCAGATCCAAAAGTAACTGATGCCCGTTACAGAATTGAAATGATTGCACAGCGTGAAAGAGAAGAAAAACTTGTTTACCTCCTTAAAGTAACAGGTGAAGAAAATCTTTCAGCCCGTGAAGAATATGAACGACAGCTTCGTCTTTTCCAGTCACAGGATAAGATGGGAGTACGAAAAGCTCTTTCGGACGCAGAAAACAGAATTGCAGAACTTGAAGCACTTCTTTCTGAAAAACAGCATCAGAATGAAGAACTTCAGAAATTAAATTCAGAACTTACAGGAAAACTTTCAGTAACTGCAGCGGAAAAACCATCTGTTGTAACAGAAAAACCATCTGTTGTAACAGAAAAACCATCTGTTGTAACAGAAAAACCATCTGTTGTAACAGAAAAAACTGTTCAGAAAACAGAACCTGAAAAGGTAGTGCTTCCAGCTAAAAAACCGGAAGTGAAAGATCCTGAGGTTGAAGCCCTTAAAAGAAAGGCAAAGCAGCTGGAATATCTGCTTGAAGAACAGAAAAAGGGAGAATAATCATGATAAAAGCAAAATTTTTCTCAAAAAAAATTATTTATTCACTTCTTTTTTGTTTTAGTCTTTGTGTACCTGTAAGTGTTTTTGCACAGGAAACTGAAGATACCGGTGCAGAGCAGACTGTTGAAGAAACTGCAGAAACAGAAAAAGAGGAACCTCCTGTAAAGAAAACTAAAGAGGAATTGAAAGCTGAAAAAGCAGCAAAAAAAGCTGCAGCTCAGGCTGAAAAGGAAAAGAAACTCGAAAAAAAAGATGAACTTCTTGGTATTACTTATGTGCCTCTTGAAAAATTTACTATTGATACAGAAAGCCTTCAGGTTCTCCTTAGAAAAAGTACCGGAACATTTAATATTTATGTAAAAAACGGAAAGAAAAAAACATCACTTTTTTCTGACAAAAATGATGGAAAAGGTTCTTCTTTCTTTGTTCGTTTTAATGATGAAATTTACAGACTTAATGAAAGTGCAGGTGCAGTAAAAACTGTAAGAAAAATCAACGACAGCCTTGCACAGTTGAGTTACTGTATTAATAAAAAAGTACAGGTTGCAGTTCAGTTTGAGCCTGTTTCTTATTTTGAAAATTCCGGTGATATTGTAAAAATTACAGTGTTTACTACAAATATTTCGGATAAGGAAGCAGCAGTTTCCCTGAAAGCTGTTTTTGATACAGTTCTTGGGGAAGGTTATGATTATCATCTGATTACTTCTGACGAAAAGAAAATTTCTGGTGAAGTTAGTTTCGATTCTTTTTCAGAAGAACGCTGCCTGATTTCCTCTGATAATAAAGCTTCTGTACAGATTGTTCTGAATGGAAAGTCTGTAACAAAGCTTGAACTGGTAACAGTTGCAAAAAAAGATTCTCTCCTTAAAGGAGAGTGGATTCCATTAATCAATGAAAATGGAAATTTTTCATCAATTCATAATTACAATGACTCTGCTGTATGTGTGAACTGGGCAGAAAAAAATTATGCTCCTGGTGAAACTAAAAAAACTGTACTCTATATTGCCTCTGGAAAGACTATGATGGCTCCGAGAGGTCTTGATTATGTAGATGCAATTGATCCTTCAACTTTATTTGATGTTGATATTCCTGAAAACGAAGCTGGAGAAGCTGGAATTGACATGGAGTATGTAAATCAGCTTATTCAGAAGATTAGTTCTCTTAAGAGTGATCCTAACCAGGTTGACAGGGAAGAAATCCGCAGACTTAACGATGAACTTAATTCAATCTACGAACAGTTAAGGATTGATGAATAATGGCACGTGCAGCAGTTGATAAGGCTCGTTCTCTTTTAAGAAAACGTCAGTTTAACAAAGCTATAATTATCCTTGAGAATGCCAGAGATATATACAGAGAAAGTTTTGACTATTTTCTGTTGCTGGGGACTGCTTGTCTTTACGCCGGTGATACAGGAAATGCAAACAGATATTATCAGCAGGCTCGTCATATAAAATTACGGGATATTAATCTTCTGCTTGGGCAGGCCGTACTTTACCTCAGACGAGGTGATACAGATTTAGCCATCCAGTATTATCTTGATATTCTCGAACTGGAACCTGAAAATAAAATTGCCAGATCAGCAATGGAATTTATCCGCAAAAACGGAAATTATGAAACAATTGTCCGCTGGGTTGATTCTGGAAAAATCGAAAGATTTTATCCGCCTCTTGGTCCTGATTACAGAGAAATTCTGCAGATTGTTGTTTCAGCTGCCTGCGGAATTATTATTGCGGCAGGAATCATTCATTGTGCCCGTTCACAGGATTCCGGTACTACAGGTCCTCGTGCTGATTTAACAGAACTTTCACTAACAAGTGAAGAATCGGCTGCTGTAATTGAAAAAGATCTTTCAGGAGGCGTTTACAGATATATTCTTTCAGAAGATGAAATAAAACGTTCTTACGATAATGCCAAGGTATATTTTCAGGATTATCGTGACAACAGCGCAAGGGTAGAAATTAATAAAATCCTTAATTCCAATGCTTCTTCTGCAATAAAAAAGAAGGCAGATTTTCTTATTACATACTTTGAAGAACCTGATTTTGATACTTTTGAAAAGAAGCCTCTGGAAAATTTTAATTATGCACAGGTTGCTTCTGATCCATGGCTTTATGCCGGATGCTGGGTTGTGTGGTCAGGTCGTATTACCAATGCTGTTCTTCAGGATGATATTTATAGATGTGATCTTCTTGTTGGTTACGAAAAACTTGAAAAAGTTGACGGAATCGTACAGACATATTTCACACCTGTACCACAGATTGAAGGAGATCGTCCTGTAAAGATTCTTGGAAAAATTGGAATTGAAAACGGCAGACTTTTGCTTACTGGCAGGGCAATTTATCAGCCCTTAAGAAAAAGTGAATAATTTTTAAGAAAAAAAATAAAATTTTTTAGCAAAAATGAAATATCACTGCCTATATATATAGTGGGAGGAAATTAAAGGTGGCAAAAATGGCAGAAACAAATCAGCCGGCTGAAATGTCGGAAAAACTTAAGGCACTTGAAGCAGCACGTCTTCAGATTGAAAAACAGTTTGGTGCCGGTGCAATTATGAAATTAGGCAGTCAGCCTGATGCCCAGGGTGTTGAAGTAATTCCTTCGGGATCAATTCTTCTTGATGAAGCTCTTGGTGTAGGCGGATATCCTAGAGGCCGTATCATTGAAATGTATGGTCCAGAAAGTTCAGGTAAAACAACTCTGGCTCTTCATGCAATTGCAGAAGCTCAGAAACTTGGAGGAATCGCTGCATTTGTTGATGCAGAACATGCTCTTGATCCTGTGTATGCAAAAAATCTTGGAGTTAACATTGATGAACTCTGGGTATGTCAGCCGGATACTGGAGAACAGGCTCTTGAAATTACAGAAAACCTTGTACGCTCAGGTGCAATTGATATTATTGTTGTAGACTCTGTAGCAGCCCTTACACCACAGAAAGAAATTGAAGGTGATATGGGTGATGCAATGATGGGACTTCAGGCTCGTCTTATGAGCCAGGCTCTTCGTAAACTTACAGCAATTGTAAATAAAAGTAAGTGTACAATCGTATTTATTAACCAGATTCGTATGAAAATCGGTGTAATGTTCGGAAATCCTGAAACAACAACAGGTGGTAATGCACTTAAGTTTTATTCTTCAGTTCGTCTTGAAATCCGTCGTATTGAATCTATTGATGGAAAAGGTGAAGAAGATGCTGTTGGAAACCGTGTAAGAGTAAAGGTTGTAAAAAATAAGGTTGCACCTCCATTCCGCAAGGTTGAACTGGACATTTACTTTGGAAAAGGTATTTCTGCAACAGCTTCGCTGCTTGATTCTGCTGTTAAACATGGTCTTATTGATAAAAGAGGTGCATGGTATACAAGAGGTGAAGAAAAAGTTGGACAGGGAAAAGATAATGCTATTTCTTTCCTTGAACAGAATGCTGATTATACAAAACAGCTTGAAACACAGCTTCGCAATGAACTTTTCCCAGGTCAGGTTTTAAAAACTAAGGAAGGAGTTCCTGTATATCCAGAACAGGTAAAAGCTGTAAAAGAAGCTGCCAAGGCAGCGGAAAAAGCTGCTAAAACAGCAGATGCAGATGCTTCAGTAGAAGTTACACCATCTGCAAAAGATGCATTGTATTAACAATAGTTTCATAATATAGAGGTAAGATAAAAAAATAATGACACAAGTGATTCTGGGGGTGGGGTCCAACAGATCATGGCAGGGGAATGACAGTTTAGTATTACTCAAAAAAGCCTGTGACTCTTTAGGTTCCATTCTTTCAGACATTACTGTGTCATCTGTATATCGCACAAAGCCAATGTATGTGGAAAAACAGCAGGATTTCTATAATATGGCTTTATGCGGTTATGTTACTGATTCAATTTCTCCTTTTATTCTTCTCGATAAAATCCACGAAATAGAAGCTTCTTTAGGCAGGGACAGATCTAAAGAAATCCGGAATGGTCCCAGAAGTATTGATATTGATATAGAAGTTTTTGGCCATGTTAGTATTAATACAGAAACTCTTCAGATTCCCCATCCAAGAATCTCAGAAAGAGCATTTGTTTTAATTCCTGTGCTTGAGATTTTAAATGAATCTGCCGATTTTATAAAAAGGGAAAAGTATGCGGAATATTTGAAGCATACGGGCTCTGACGGAGTAGAAAAAGTTCTTTCTTCTCTGGATTTTGTAAAAATTAAGGCGTAAGTATGGAACAGCAGCTGGAACAGATTACAGTATCAGACGATACAAAAAAAACAACTCGAAAATACACAGCAGGTGATTTTGAAGGACCTCTTGATTTGTTATGGACTCTTATTCGTGATAATAAAATTAATATTTACGATATTCCAATCGCCCAGATTACAGAGCAGTTCCTTGAGTATCTTGATTATGCTGCGGAGGTTGAACTTGGTGATCTTTCAGAATTCTACAATATGGCTGCCAGACTGGTTTATATAAAAAGCCGTATGATGCTTCCTGTTGAAGTTAAGCTGGATGACGAATTTGAATTTGACGATCCAAGAGAAGAGCTTGTTGAAAAACTTATTGAATATCAGAAGTTCAAAAAACTTTCCAATCTTATGGAAGAAAAAGAAGACGAAAGTGAATGGAGTTTTGAACGCAAAAAAATTCAGCGTGTTCTTCCATTTGAAGATGAAAATATGTGGGAAACAGTAGATACATGGGATCTTCTTCAGCAGATGCAGAAGATTTTCCAGAATCTTATTTCTCAGTATTCAGATGCAAAAATTATTGATATGTATGAAGAAGTTTCAGTAAATGAAAAAATTACATTGATGAATGAGCTTCTGGAAGAAAAAAGTGAATGTATGTTTACCGATCTGATTGTCAGAAAAGGAAATGTACTTGATGTTATCTGTGCGTTTATGGCATTGCTTGAAGCTGTTAAATTTAAAATGGCTACAATCATGCAGAACAGAATGTTCGGTGATATAAAAATCTGCCGTTATACAGCGGCTTAAATTTAAAAATAAAAGGAAGTTAAAAATGGATGAAAATCTTGAAAAGGAAGTTGGACTTGTTGAAGCAGTTCTTTTTCTTGACAGTGAACCTTTATCTGTAGATGCAATCAGCAGAATATCAGAATTATCTGAAGAAGTAGTTGAAAAATGTCTTGATGAACTTCGTGAAAAATATGGTCAGGAAAGTTCTGGTATTGAATTGTCACAGATTACAGGCGGCTGGACCCTTACTCCTAAAAAAGAATATTGGGAAGTTTTGAAAGAACGTTATGGAAATAAAAATGCCGGACGTCTCAGTCGTTCTGCTATGGAAGTTCTTTCAATCATTGCATATAAACAGCCGATTACAAGGGCAGAAATTGAAGCTATTCGTGGAGTTCCGCCAGACAACATGATTCGCATTCTTACAGAACGTCAGCTGGTAAAAGAAGTTGGAAGAAAAGAAGGACCGGGTCGTCCATGTCAGTTTGGTACAACAAAAGAGTTTTTGAAATTTTTCGGATTAAACTCAATTGCAGAGCTGCCACAGCTTGATGAAAAAGAAAACGAGAGGTTCGAACTTGCCCGCTAGTGAAAATCAAAGCCAGGAAAAAACAAGGCTTCAGGCTTTTCTTGCTCACTGCGGTGTTGCCAGCAGACGGGCTTCAGAAAAAATAATTCTGGATGGAAGAGTAACCGTTAACGGAGTTACTGTAACAGAGCTTGGGACAAAAGTTGGGAATACAGATAAAGTTTGTGTTGACGGAAAGCCTGTGTCCCTGGAAGAAAAAAAATTATATATTCTCATGAATAAGCCGGAGGGACTTGTCTGTACTCAGTCAGATGAGAAGGGCCGGCCTGTTGCTGTAGATTTGCTTAAATCAAAATATTCAGAACGTTTGTATAATGTAGGCCGTCTTGATATGTTCAGTCAGGGTGCAATTTTATTTACAAATGATGGGAATTTTGCCAGAATTTTAAGTCATCCTTCAAGTGAAATAGAGAAGGAATATATGGTAGAAACAAGTTATCCTTTGCCTGAAGGTCTTGAGCAGAAGTTTGTAAAAGGCGTCAGAGTAGAGGGAGTATTCTATCGGGCAAAAGAAGCAAAAGTTATAAATACTCACAAAATGAAAGTTGTACTTGTAGAAGGAAAAAACAGGGAAATCCGTCGTGTTTTTACAGATGCCGGTGCAGCAATAAGAAGACTTCAGAGAGTAAGAATTGGAAATGTTCTTCTTGGAAACTTAAAAGAAGGTGAGTTCAGGGAACTTTCTCAAGGGGAAGTAAAATCACTTCTTGCCTTGTGCAGAAATAAGTAAGCAATTAAAGGAGAAAATATATGATAATCGCTATGGATGGTCCTGCTGGCACAGGCAAATCTACAATTGCATCGTTGATTGCAAAAAAACTTAACATCACTTACCTGAACAGCGGAAGTTTCTATCGTGCACTTACAATGGCATTGAATGGAACTGACATTGATATAAGCGATAATGAAAAAGTAATTGAGTTTTGTAAAAAACAGACTCTTGAATATAAAAACTCCCGTCTTGTTCTGAATGGAACAGATGTAGAAGATCACCTTCATGATGATGCTGTAAGCGCTCGTGTTGCTCAGGTGTCATCAAATGTTTCTGTTCGTCATCTTGTAAATGACCGCATGCAGGAGATTACAAAATCCCTCGATATTATTTGTGAAGGCCGGGATATGACAACAGTTGTTTTCCCTCAGGCTGAATACAAGTTTTATCTTGATGCTTCAATTGATGTACAGGCTCAGCGTCGTTTTGACCAGGGCGTATCAAATATGACTCTGGAAGAAGTTAAAGCAGCAATCATCAAACGTGATGAAATTGACCGCAATAAAAAGGAAGGTGCTCTTAAAAGAGCTGCTGATGCTATTTACATCGATACCTCAAACTTGACGATAGAACAGGTTTGTGAGATAATATTAGACAAAATTCACACAAAAGGGTTTACTATGGAACAGATGGAAGTGGAAAAGGAAGAACTTGATTCAAAAAGTGCTATCCAGACACAATTAGAGGAATCTCTCAAGAATTTTAAAACTCTTGAAGATGGTCAGCTTGTTGAAGGTTCTGTAATTGAAGTTACAGACGAACTTGTTTTCATTGATATTGGAAGCAAAGCAGAAGGAAAAATTCCTGTATCGGAATTTGCCGGAAAATTACCAGAAGTAGGTGATTCTCTGGTTGTTGTACTTGTAAAGCAGAACGGACGCAATGGTCCTGAAGTTTCATACACAAAAGCACAGGCTAAACAGCTGTGGAAAGAATTACGCAAAGCAGCAGATGAAAAAATCGCTATTGAAGGTAAAATCGAAAAAGAAGTAAAGGGTGGTTTTGATGTTAACCTGGGTGGTGACATTCATGCCTTCCTCCCAATCAGTCAATCAGACAGTACAAAAGTTGATGATCCAAAAAAACTTATTGGAACTGTTTCAAAATTCTATATTGAACGTCTTTACTCAGACAATAAGGCTAACGTTGTAGTTAACCGCCGCAAGTACCTTGAAGAAGCAATCAATAAGAATCGTGATGAATTCTTTGCTAATACTCAGGTTGGGGACACAGTTAAGGGAACTGTAAAATCATTCACAAGCTTCGGTGCTTTCATTGATCTTGGTGGTTTTGATGGTCTTCTTCACATCAACGATATGTCTTGGGGTCATGTAACTCGTCCAAAGGATTACGTAAAGAAAGGTCAGGAAATCGAACTTAAAGTTATCTGCCTTAATCCGGAAGATAAGAGAATTAACCTTTCTCTTAAACACTTCTCAGAAGATCCTTGGATGCACTTCGAAGAAAAATATCATCTCGAAGATGTAGTTGAAGGTACAGTTACAAAACTTACAGACTTTGGTGCATTCATCGAACTTGAAGAAGGTATCGAAGGTCTTGCTCATATTTCTGAATTCAGCTGGACTAAGAAAGTTAACAAAGCATCTGATATGGTTAAAATCGGTGACAAAGTTAAGTGTATGATTCTTGGTTATGCTATCCAGGACGGACGTGTTTCACTTGGTCTTAAACAGTGTTCACCAAATCCATGGGATTCAATTCTTGAAAAGTATCCGGAAGGAACAGTTGTAAAGGGCAAAGTTGTAAAGATTACTAACGCTGGTGCATTTGTACAGCTGGAAGACGGAATTGATGGATTCCTTCGTGCAGAAGATATTTCCTGGACAAAGAAAGTTAAGCACCCGGGTAGTGAACTTTCTCAGGATCAGGAACTTGAAGTAAAAGTTCTTGAAGTTAATCCAGAACAGCGCCGTATTTCCGTTGGTATTAAACAGCTTTCAGATAACCCATGGAAAGCATTTGCTGACAAATATTCTGTAGGTTCAACACTTGAAGGTGAAGTAACATCTATTACAGATTTTGGTTTATTCGTAAAAGCTCCAGAAGGAATCGAAGGTCTTGTTAACAAAGCAAACCTTAGCGATGACAAAGAAGTTCCATATGAAGAAGCTGTTAAAAAATACAATGTTGGTGACAAAATCAATGTATTTGTAATTGACATTAACGTTGAAAAGGAAAAAGTTGGATTCTCTGTTAAAGAATTTAAGAAAGCACAGGCTCGTAAAGAAATCAATCAGTATATGTCTTCTTCAGACAATGATGATGACGGAGCTTATACTCTCGGCGATTTACTTAACAACCAGAAAAACAACTAATTAATCTCGATGAGTGACATAAATTCTCTTGGATTAGAAAAACTTAAAACACTCATCGAAATTAATGGACGAATCAACTCCAATTATTCAGACGTAAACGCATTGCTTGTATACATTCTTGAATCGGCAATGCGTTTAGTCGAATGTGAGTCTTCGTCCATTCTTCTTGTAAATAAAGAAGATGATACCCTCCATTTTGTTGTTGCCCTTGGTCCTAAAGGCGCAGAAGCAAAAAATATTCTTGTAGAAAAAAACAGTATTGCAGGCTGGGTTGTAGAAAACAACAAAAGTCTTATTCTTAATAACGTAGGAAAAGATCCACGTTTTTCTTCCACAGTACAAAACAAAACAGGTTATATTTCCAGAAACATGATTGCAATCCCAATGAGGGTTAAAGGTCAGTGTATTGGTGTTATTGAACTTTTAAATAAATCTGAAAACAGATTATTTGATGACGGTGACCTTGATATTCTTGAACTTTTAGCCAATCAGGCAGGAATTGCATATCTTAATGCAGATTCTTACAGAGCTGCTCAGGATAAGATTTCTGTGCTTCAGAGTAATATTCAAAGTGGAAAAAATTATCATCCTTTCGTTGCAAAAAGTGCTGTTGTAAACGATTTGCTTCATGTTATTGATGAAGTAGCCCGTGCAAATACAACAATTCTTATTTCGGGCGAAAGTGGCGTCGGTAAAGAGTTGTTTGCCGAACAGATTCACTTAAGATCTTTAAGAGCTGAAAAGCCATTTGTCAGAGTAAACTGTGCTGCATTATCACCAGCATTACTCGAAAGTGAATTGTTTGGTCATGTAAAAGGCGCTTTTACAGATGCTGTTAATGACAGAAAGGGAAGATTTGAAGCCGCTGATGGAGGCACCTTGTTTCTTGATGAAATTGGTGAATTGCCATTAGATCTTCAGGCAAAACTCCTCCGTGTACTGCAGAATCACAGCTTTGAAAGAGTCGGATCAAGTGAAACAATTACTACTGATGTTCGTATTATTGCTGCAACTAACAGAGATCTTGAAAAAATGGTTTCTGATGGGACTTTCCGTGGAGATTTATTTTACCGCCTCAATGTTATGCCATTAAATATTCCACCTCTACGGGAACGCAAGGAAGATATTTTACCTTTGGCAAAGTTCTTCCTTTCAAAGTTTAGTAATGAAACAAAAAAGAATTTTTCCGGATTTTCGGCTGGTGCAGAAAAAGCACTTTTGACTTATTTCTGGCCAGGTAATATTCGTGAATTGGAAAATTCTATTGAAAGGGCTTGTGTTCTTGGTAAACCGGATTTAATTCAGGCAGAGGATTTGCGTATTAATTCACAGTCTGTTGAAAATAACGCAAAATCAGATTCTGACAGTTATACACTTATAGCCGATGAAATCGGACACGATGATGACAGAACATTAAAAACTGCAATAAATAAATTTAAAACAGCTTATGTTACAAAAATTCTTAATGAAACATCATGGAATCAGACAGAAGCTGGCAAGATTCTTGGAATTCAGCGTACTTATGTATCTCGTTTGTTAAATGAATTGCATATTCGCTAAAAATATTTAAAATAGAATAAAAGGAGTGATTTTTATGAGTAAAGAAAAATCAAAAATTGAAACATTTATCGAAAGCAACATCAAAGTTATTGGTGGAGTTTTTGTAATACTTATTGTATTTGCTGCATTAGTTGTTACTGCAGGTTCTTTAAATAAAAAAGCAACAGAAAAGGGAATTTCTACTCTTGATAAGATTGATTTTGAATTCAGAAATGAAGGTGCTGGTATTTCAGAATCTGATCTTATTGTTCGTCAGGACAAAGCTCTCGAAGCTCTTGAAGAACTTACAGTTAAGAGTGGTATTGTTGGTGTAAGAGCTAACATGCTTAAAGCTGACATTCTTTTCCAGAAAAAAGATTATGAAGCAAGCCGTTCTGCATGGGTAAAAGCAGGGGATTCAAAAAAATCAGTTTATACTGCACCTATCTGTTACTTTAACGCTGCTGTTTGTTCAGAAAACCTTGGCGATAATGATTCAGCAATTTCTTACTACTCAAAAGCTATAAAGTCAGAAGACTTCCTTCTCATTGATCATGCATATTTCAATCTTGGTCGTGTAAATGAAGCTGCTGGAAAAACAGATGATGCTGTAGCAGCTTATGAAAAGATTTCTGACCTTCACCCAACATCACGTTTTACAGCAGTTGCAAAAAGCCGTGTAATTGCAATTAAAGCAGCTAAATCAGAATAATTTTCAATAAAGATTGTAAGATTGTAAAATTTATGAAAAACACCTGGAAAGTATCAAAATCAAAGATTTATTTTGTAATTGTTCTTCTGGGTGTTTTTTTTATATCATGTGGTCTGGAAGATATTTTAATTGTAGAAGCGCCAACTGTTGTTAACAACGAACCGTTGTATGAATCTGAAGATTACTTGACTCTTTATTTTGATTTTGAAACTAACGAAAAAAGCGATAATTTTTCAGGCACTGATATTTATTATAAAATTTATAACAGTTCAGAGGACTTAAAAAGAGAACGGGATTATATTAATACCTTAGGTTCTTCAAGTAATAACAATTCTAATAGTTCTACTGCTTTTCAAAAATTAACTGGTGATAAAAATTCTTCAAATTATTTTTATCAGAAATTGTCCCTTTGCTATTACTATAATGATGAAGGACATATTTATAATAAAAATTATTTTATTCCTTCCCGTGGAAGCAACACACGTGTTTATTTCCGTATAAAAAATCATATTGATGCTGTTAATCCAAACTTTTTTGCAGGTGTTTCTTATCCTCATAAAGTCGATTCCGAAATGTCCAGATATGGTGGAAGTTATATCCATTTTTTATGCTATAGAAAAAGTACTGGAAAAATACAGTTTTGTGATTGGATTGAAAAAGAAGATAAATGGATTGATTGTATAACTGGTACAGAAATCCATAAGAGCGATCTGGTTCTTGTTGAGCCTGGCCGTTATAATGGTTGTTCATTCGACTTTTTTGATGAAGATGATAAAAAAAATCCATCCTTCTTTAAAATTCCAGAAAACGGGGATGATGATTTCTTGTACAGTTCATCTCCTGATGAAGAGGATACTTATTTTGTTCAATTCTTCGCTGTAGGAGTTGTGTGGGATGCTGATAATATTAAATCAGTTTATTCAATTCCTCTCGATCTGGGATCCGTACAGATTAAAAAAGGTCAGCTTTAATTTTTTACAGTCTGTTGCATAGACTTTCAAAATTTGATATATTTAATTTAACGAGATTGTAGCTCAGTTGGATTAGAGCATCTGCCTTCTAAGCAGAGGGTCGCGTGTTCGAATCACGCCAGTCTCACTAAGGGGCTGTCCAATAAGTAATGACTGTAGCGGTCATTACTTATTGGACAGCCCCTTTTCTATTTTTTTAGTTCAACTGTAAAGCCTGCTTGTTCTTATCGACTTTTAAATATTGCCAGTAATTCTTATCTTCCTGTCCAATTCTCCAGAAAGATAAGTTTTTTACGCCTTTGTTTCTATACATTTCTGTTCTTAATTTTAGGCTTGTTGCATCATCATACCAGGTTGTGATGGTTAATTTTTTAGTAAATGTAAATGACGGTGTTAAATATTCATCTCTCACGATTTTTTTGACTTTATGTTCTTTTATTAATTTTTCTGTTGAACTGTAAATATATGCTTTTCCGCCTTCAGTATCATCCCTCCAGGCTCTGCCGTAGAAACTCATTCCCATTACAAGCTTATCTGGTTCAATTTTTGTTAAAGCGTAATCTGCAATTTTTTCACACCAGTCAGTTCCAGCAATTGATCCAGGCTTACTTGTAGACCAATGCTGATCGTAAGCCATAATAATTATTCTGTCTGCAATAGATGATATTGTTTCATAATTATATGCGTCTTTTTCAAGAGTTTTTATTCGGGCAGGAATAGCCACAGAAAGCATTTTTCCATTTAGTTTTGATTTAAGAATTTTTAGAAACTGGGCGAAATGTTCAGCATCATCAGCAGGGACAAGTTCCCAGTCAATTTGAAGGCCATCGTAAGTTTCTGTGGCAGCAATAAGCTGATCAATAATTTTATCTCTTAGAGAATATTCAGGACTTAATAAAAGATGTGTTTGTGCTTTTGAATCACAGCTTGTTACAAGATGAACTCTTGCTGAGGTGTTGTTAAAAAATTTCTCTTTTGGAAGCACTTGATCCAGTTCTGAAAATGTGTTGACAGCAGAAATAAAATAACCAATATCTGTAACAGGAAGCTCTGGTGTGTAGTCTTTTTCCCTTTTGTTCATAACATATCCCCAGACTTCATTGAACTCAACTGCATCAATTGAAGAGGATGGGGCAGGATATGATTTTTCTAATTCGGTTGTAGTTTTACATGATGTGAAGATTAGTACTGATAAAAGAACGGAAGATAATATAATTTTTTTCATTATTATATTATCGGTATTTAAAATATAAAAATTGACAGTGCAAATAACAAAAAAAAATACCCGAAAGTAAACCTCCGGGTATTGAATCTAATCAATCCAAATTATTTCTTTGTGAACTGGATGAAGTCAAGCTTCATACCATTTTCACCTGGTTTGTTTGGCTTGTTAGGGTCGTTCTGCTGAATGCGAACTGTTACAGTTTTTTCTGTATCGAATACAAGCTTCATTGGTGTACGAGTTGTTAATTCGAATGTTCCGATTGGTGGATCAGAAGGGAATGTACGGTAGAATACACCGTCAACAACTACGTTGAAAGCATCGTGGTTTCCATCTGGAGCGTCTTCTGATACGAGACCTTCGTATGTTCCAGCTGGGAATGTTACGATTGCTTCAGCAAATGAATCTGGGCTAAGGAGTTTTGCTGCCCAACCGCCAGATGCTGCTGAATCTGCGTAAACAAGGAATTCATCATAGTACATATTTTCGAGTTCGATCTTAAGAACGTCACCTTCGAATGTGTACTTTGGTGGTTCTGTAGCTGCTGCTGGTTTTTCTGATGCTGCTGGAGCTGCTGCTGCAGCTGGAGCTTCAGATGAACCTGAACCACAAGAAGCGAGCATTGCAACTGCTGCAACTGCTGCCAGTGTTGAAACGATTTTGTTCAATTTCATTTTTCTATCTCCTCCATTTGAGATATTTATATAATAATGTCAGTCTGCTATTATATACTGTCTTAAATTTGCATTATTACGATATTCAATTTTTTTTTATTTTCTTGAAAATCCAGGAACAATAGGTGCAGAAAATCGTTTTCTCATATTAGCAAGAAATTCTTCTGCCGTTTTTGCATCTACTTCTTTTGATGGTTCGTGGTACTGAACAAGAGATGCTGGTATTTCTTCAAGGAAACGGCTCGTTTTGCATTCTACCACAGACTGCTGATGACGTCTTTTCTGACATGAAGAAATATAAAGTTTATCTCTGGCTCTTGTTATGGCTACATAGAATAAACGCCGTTCTTCTTCAACTGCTGCATCTCCCCCTTCATCTACAGCACGACCGTGGGGAATAAGGCCTTCTTCTGTACCAACGATGAATACAACAGGAAATTCAAGACCTTTTGACGCGTGAATTGTCATAAGGTTAACTTTACCTTTGTCGTCATCGTCATCCATATCGTCACGACTGAGAAGTGTGATTCTATTGAGATAGTTATAAAGATTCGGATCTTCTGTTTCAGGATTGTTTTCCCACATTTCTATGGAATTGATAAGGGATTCAATATTGAGATACTTGAATCTGGCAGCTTTTTCCGATTTTGGATTTTCGGAAATGAGATAATCAAAATAATGAATGTCTTCAATGAGGCTGCGGACTTTTTTTGCAAGACCGTGGCCCCCAAGCATGGATTTGCTGTCTTCAATTATTTTAACGAAACCTTTTAATGCATCTTTTGTTCCTTCTGAAAAATCTTCAAGTTGGGAACCATCAGAAAAAGATGAGTTAAGGTTCTGCATAAAAAGGTCTGCTTCATCTTCCGGTACTTCGAGAAGTGCATTTATTGCATCATAAAGAGAGCAGCCCAGATTTTTTGCAATCTGATTAAGTTTTTCAACGGTGGCACGACCAATTCCTCTTCTTGGTGCATTTATGATTCTGAGAAGGTTTACATCATCATCATGATTTGCAATAACACGCAGATAAGAGATAACATCTTTGATTTCTTTTCGCTGGAAGAAAGATGTACCGCCGCTCATTGTGTAGGGAATATTTTCCTGAAGAAATGCTTCTTCTATGGGGCGGGACTGGGCATTGGATCTGATTAAAACTGCAAAATCATCATACTTTCTTTTTTCTTCAACGCAGATAGACTGAATTGTTTCTACAACAAAATCTGCTTCTGCAGTTTCATTGTCAGGCATGTAGATTTCAATAGGCTTTCCTTCACCGTTTCCAGACCAAAGCTGTTTGTCTTTTCTGTTTGTGTTGTGTTTAATGACACCGTTTGCCGCTGCAAGAATTGTACCTGTAGACCTGTAATTCTGTTCGAGGCGGATTTCTTTTACGGCAGGAAAGTCTTTTTCAAAATTCAAAATGTTCTGATAATCAGCTCCACGCCAGGAATAAATGGACTGGTCATCGTCCCCAACCACTGCAACGTTCTGATCTGCGAGAATGTGCATCATTTCATACTGCTGGTGACTTGTGTCCTGAAATTCATCTACCATGATATATTTGTAGCGCTGTCTGTAGCTTTCCAGAATTTCAGGGAACTCCTTAAAAAGTCTTATGGGAAGAACAATTAAATCGTCAAAATCAACAGCATTGTAAAGTTTCAGGCCTTCCTGATAACCTTCATACAGTTCCTTATACATTTCATTTTCTGCATTCCACTGTTTGCGGCCTGTTTTTATATCAGAAATAAGAATTCCGATTTTGTAAATATCAAGTGCTTCCGGAGAATATCTGAGTTCTCTTCCTGTTTCTTTGATAAGGGCGTTTCTGTCCGTTTCGTCATAAATTGAAAAATTTTCACGCCATCCAAGTTTTGCAATGTCCTGTCTTAAAACTTTTACTCCAAAAGCATGAAAAGTAGAGATTGTAAGAAAAGGAAGTTTTTTACCTGTAAGTTCTTTTATGCGTTCTGCCATTTCTCTTGCAGCCTTGTTTGTAAAGGTAAGTGCAAGAATCTGACTTTGAGGAATTCCTGAATTAAGCATATGTGCAATACGGAATGTAATTACACGTGTTTTTCCTGAACCTGCTCCGGCAATAATGAGAATAGGTCCGTTAATTGTCATAACAGCTTCGTACTGTTCCGGATTCAATTCATTTTTTAAATCTGATAAATCTGCAGCCATTGGAATATGAATATAGTATTTTTTTTAATTTTTGTCCGTAAAATTTTTGGATTTTTTATGTCTGTGAGAGTAGGGCAAACGCCATATAATATATTCCCTGCTAAAAATGGCTTCCAGTCGTGAAAACGTCTTGTCGAA
>JAEDGQ010000012.1 GCA_016297415.1 Treponema sp. | reverse complement strand
GTTCAATTTCGAGTATTTGATTTACAAACCGTGGCAAGGATTGTAAGGGCTGGCGTAGCCAGTTCCGAAGCGTAGCGAAGGAATGAAGCGATAGCGGAACCCTGAAAAGCCTGTTTTTTGCGAAGCAAAAAGCCACCCAAAGAAAAAAAATTTAAAACTCGACATTTGTCCTGCTAAATTCGAATTTGTCCGCATTTTTGTATGGGAGTATACTAAAATAATGAAAAATACATTCTCAATGATTCTTTATTATTTTGCTGCATTGTTTTTTGGCACACTGGCTGCCGGCTTTGTTTATATGGTGTGCTGTGATTTGACTTTATGTGTTGCCGGTGAAAGTGCAAAGTTTTTCTGCTGGGCATTTTTTCTGAAGGGTATGCTTGTGTCATTTCCATTGATTTGTATTGCCGGAATTCTTCTCTCGATTTTTTATGGAATCTCTCATAAAGAAAACTTCCTTTTCAGATTTGTATTTTATGTTTTCATTAATGTTGTTACCTGGTTGGTTTTGATTCCAGCCAGTTTTGAACTGACAGAAAAATACAATGCATATTTTACTGAAGGATATGAAGTACCTTATCTTTCATCAGGATATTTCAGACCTGAATCTGGCGGAGTTTTTTATTTTTCCCGTGTAAATGACAATGGCTCTGCAGACGGGCTTTTTATTGATTTAACGGGAATTACTGGAGAAAAAGGATCTGTTGTTAAGTTTTCTGATTCTCTTATTGATGCAGATTTTTCAGGTCAGTTTGCAGATACTCTTATCAGAGATTCCATTAAACTGCCTTTTGTAATTGTTGTTCCTCTGGATATGTATTCTGCATTTATGGACAAAGCTGTAGCAGCATGGAACAGAGGCTATATAAGCTGGATTTTTTTCTGTTCAATTGCGCTGGCTCTTGCTGCCTGCATTGCTCTTGAAAGGGTCAGCAGCTGGAGGCTTATAGATGCCATTGCTGTTTTATTCAGCGTCGGATTTGTATGCTTTTTTAATTATGCCTGTTACTACGGTTTTATTTTTGCAGAAGAAGGCAAACTCTGGTCTGACTTCTTTGCAGGAATGGCCCAGGGAAAAACAGGAATTCTTCACAGTATTTTTTCTGCAGGTGATCCTCTGCTGGCTGTTATTAATGGTATTTTTGCAGTAACTCTTGTGCTTACAGGTCTTATCATTCTGTTTATAAAGAAAAAAAATAGTGGAGTTGAGGCATAAAAATGAAAAGAACAATTCTTATTATTTCGTCTTACGCTTTAATTGCATTTGTTTTTTGTATCGGGCTGTCTGCTGTAATCGGCCATATTCCTACACTTTTGCCTGAACATAAATCAGTTTATACACTTTGCAGAGGCTTCTTATTCTTCTTCCGCGTTTTGCCGGCAATTCTCTGCACTGGTTTTTTGACAGGTCTTGCAGTTCATTTTGGCATTGATGATGAAAAAGCACAGATGAGATTCAGTCCCCTTATTATGCATCATTTCCGTTCTGTTATGATTCTTTCTATTATACTTGTAACTTTACTTGTACTTGTAAATGAAGTTTTTTCACCTCTTGTACAGAAAAAGAAGCATTATGTTGAAGAAGCACCTCATCTTTTAAGTGAATATATAAAACTGGGCCGTGAATGTCTGAAAGAACAGAATTATGTGCTTGCGCACAGATATGGAACACAGATTCTTAAAATTAAGCCCGGCATGTTTGAAGGTCGTGATTTAATTGACAGATCTGAAGCAGTTCTTAAAGCCATTAAAAAAATCCCGGTTATTTCTGAAGGAAAATCTTATCAGGAAATGCTTCCTTTTAAGGAAATTGGAAATGAAAGTGTTGCTGCTCTTATTCAAAAAGCCCGGAAGGCACTTGATGAAAGAAGCTGGTTTGAAGCTCATTATTATGCACAGCTTGCATTAACAGCAGCCGGAAATAAAGATATTAATGCCGCTGAAGCCAGACGACTTGCTTCTGTGGCCTGGAATAATCTTACAGAAGCTCCTGAAGGAGCTAAATCAAAAGCTCAGCAGCTTTTCGCAAAAAAAAGGGAAGCTTATAAAGCCCTGTCTAAAGGTGATAATGTTGAAGCATATTATCAGTTCCTTGAAATTGCTGCACAGGATGAAACCTGGTCCAGTGATCCTGATGTTACTCAGTTTTTGAAAATCAGCCGGGAAAGAGTTGAAAACCAGTGTTTCTTTATTGATGAAACTGAAAAGCTGCAGATTTTTGAAACCTATATGGATGTTTACTTTACTGTAAAACATGACAGTGGGGTAATTGATGTTGTTTATATCCGTGGTATTACACCTGTAACAAACGGCGGAAACCTTGTTCAGTATTTGAGAGGCCTTACTGTTGTTACTTATGGCAAAAATGGAAGCTTCCTTAAGAGTTTTACAGTTCCTTACGCAAAAATGCTTAGTGTATCGGTAGATTCTTTCGATAAAGACTCTATGGAAAAATTTGACCTTAAACCGGAATTTAAGCGTGTTCCATATATTATGCTTGAAAGCATTGACCGTAATATGAAGGGAAAGCGTATTGCACCTGAATATGAATTTGCCGGTTATCTAAGAGGGGATAAGCAGGATAGGGCTAATTTTAAGGTGCTTTCACTTTCTTCTAAAGATTTTGAAAATGCCTGTGAAGCAAGTGTTGGTGTTGAAAATGCCAGCATTACAACTCTTATGCAGGAGTCTGGAAAAGCTGATTTCTTTGGCCGGTCATCTGAGGTTGTTAACGGCGCCATGCTGAACCGTCTTAGTAATCCTTTCCTTATGATGATTATTTTTGTATTGATGGCTGTAATTGCCTGGGATTTTAGAGTTTCAAATGGTCATCTTTTTAAGTTTGTCTGGATTGCCGTTATTCCAGTTACAACTCTTGTTGTTGATGTTTTGATTCAGATGCTGCTTACTTTGACTGAAATCGGAACTTTTGCAATTGCAACTTTTGCCGGCACTTCATCGCTCATTGTGGCCCTTGCCGTTTTTGTTGTAATTCTTGTTCTTGTAGCTTTCCATTTTGCAATGAAAAAGACAAACAAATAAAATGATTATTGATACAGCACTTATTATTGATTTCTTGAAGCGTCATTTGATTTGTATTCTTATTACGCTTGCCGGGGTAGCGGCAGGTCCATGGGGACTTGCTGCTGGTTTTGCTGCCGGTGTTTTTACTGAAATTATAGTTCATAGAATTCAGGAAGAAAGAAAAATCAGAAAACAGGTTGAAAATGGGGGAAACCTTTCGGATTGCAGCGAACCGTTTCCTGGTGCCCTTTATGCCTGTGCTCTGGCAGTTTATTCTCTGGGAGAAAGTTCAGTTGCTGCAAGAGAAGCAGAGGTAATCTTTGGGAAAAAGTATAAGGCGGACTGGAACACTTTCTGTCGTTCTGCTGCGGAAAGCACCCTGTTGAATGGTGATTTAATTTCGGAATATCTTGCTTCTGCTTTGTTAAAAGCAATGGGCAAAAAGCAGGCTGTTCCGTTAGCTGAGATTTTTAAGCTGCTTCAGGTATCTGAATTTAACTGGGACGAAAAACGAGGTGAAAAACCTTCTGTTTATCTGGCTCAGCTTCTGAATTACAGATGTGATA
This sequence comes from Treponema sp., assembly GCA_016297415.1. Taxonomy (GTDB): domain Bacteria; phylum Spirochaetota; class Spirochaetia; order Treponematales; family Treponemataceae; genus Treponema_D. The sequence goes on along the minus strand of JAEDGQ010000012.1, from coordinate 26,542 downwards.
GTGATGAACTTGCTGATGCTTACAGCGTGCTTGGTCTTAAAAACGGCGCATCTGTGGCAGAGGTAAAGAAAGCTCACAGAAAACTGGCTGCCCTTTATCATCCTGACACCGGGACTGAAAAAAACGATACGGAATTTATTCGTGTTCAGAAAGCATACGAAAAGATTATGGATGCCCAATAAAAAAAGCACCTGCCAGAATTGACCTGTAAAGAATCAGTTCTGGGGGTGCTTTTTATTTATAGTGTATTTAGCTTTTATTTTACTTCAACACGCTGAATGTGAGCTCCAAGACTCTGAAGCTTTTCTACCAGGTGTTCATAACCACGCTCAATCTGGTAGATGTTGCTGATTGTGGATTCACCTCTGGCTGCCATTGCTGCAATAACCATAGCCATACCGGCACGTACATCAGGGCTTACAAGATGGTCGCCGTGAAGAGTGCTTGGACCTGAAACAACTGCACGGTGAGGATCACAAAGAGTAATGCGGGCACCCATGCTGATAAGCTTATCTACGAAGAACATACGGCTTTCGAACATTTTTTCAAAAATTAAAACTGTTCCTTCCACCTGTGTTGCAACAACTGTCATAATTGAAGTTAAATCTGGCGGGAATCCAGGCCATGGAGAATCGTCAATCTTAGGAATCATTCCCCCAAGATCTGTATTAACTTTCATTTCCTGACCAACATCAACTGTGAGGGTATCGCCTTCGATTGTCCAGCGGATGCCAAGTTTACCGAAGGCAACACGGAGAGGACGCATATCTTCTGCTTTTACCCCTGTAATTGAAATTGAACCTTTTGTGGCTGCGGCAAGTCCGATATAAGAGCCGATTTCCATAAAATCAGGTCCGATGGCAAAATCTACTGTGTGGAGTTTTTTTACACCGTCGATTGTAAGAATGTTTGAGCCAACGCCTGTAATTTTTGCACCCATTGAAACAAGCATGTTACAGAGATCCTGTACATGTGGTTCTGAAGCTGCATTTGTGATTTTTGTTCTTCCTTCTGCAAGAACAGCTGCCATTACTGCATTTTCTGTAGCTGTAACTGATGTTTCATCAAGGAAGATGTCTGCACCTACAAGTTTGTTGGCTGTAAATGTAAAAGGTCCGTCAACACTGATGCGGGCTCCAAGTTCCTGGAGGGCTAAAAAGTGTGTATCTACGCGACGGCGACCGATTACATCACCACCTGGAGGCGGCATAATTGCTTTGCCTGTGCGGGCAACAAGAGGTCCTGCAAAAAGAATTGAAGCACGAATTTTTTTGCTTAATTCTGCCGGAATATCACTTTTGTTAATGTGTTTTGCGTTGATTTTCCATGCATGATCTGCGATGTGTTCAATCTGTGCGCCAAGAGATTCAAGAATTTTAAGCATAACGCCGGTGTCTTCAATATCCGGAATATTGCGAAGAATAACTGTTTCATCTGTTAAAAGAGCTGCTGCAATACAAGGTAAGGCTGAGTTTTTGTTTCCGCTGGCAGCAATTGTTCCTCTGATTGGAATGCCGCCTTCAATTTTGTACTCGAACATTTTGGTTCCTTTAAGTTATTTTTTACTAATTAAATATATCAGAATTTCAACAACTTTTTCCATCTCATTTAAGCTGGCCCATTCTTCTCTTGAATGAAAGTTGTGTCCGCCTGTAAAAATGTTTGGACATGGAATGCCCATTTCTGTAAGTCTGGAACCGTCTGTGCCGCCTCTGATTGGAACAAAGACTGGTTCAACGCCTGCTTTTTTGTAGGCTTCAACAAGAGCCGAAACTGTGGCAGGAGATTTTTCAAGACCTGTTTTCATATTTTTGTACTGCTCTGTATGAACAACTTTTACTGTTCCTCCAAAAGTCCGGGCAGTTGAAGAAGCAAGCTGATCAACAAGGGCTTTTCTGTTTTCCATACCTTCCGAAGTAAAGTCCCTTAAGAAAATTGTTACTTTTGAGGATTCGATTGATCCTGAAATATCCATAAGGGCAAAAAATCCCTGATAGTTGTCTGTTGTTTCAGGAGCTTCGTGGCGGGGCAAAGAAGCAGCAAAACTTGAAGCCATAACTGCTGCGTTTACCATGCCTTCTGCCCTGGCAGTTCCTGTGTGAGTTGATTTTCCAGTAAAAGTAACTTCTGATTTGAAAGCATTGAAACATTCAGTTTCAAGTTCTCCCAGCGAGCCTCCGTCTACTGTGTATGCCTGTTTTGATCTGATTAAGTTTAATGGAACATTGTCCATGCCATGACCAGTTTCTTCGTCCGGGCTGAAGCAGATTTCTATTGTTCCGTGTTTTAATTCAGGGTGATTTACAAGGCAGGTAACAGCTTCCATTATTTCTGCAACGCCGGCTTTGTCATCAGCACCCAGCAGAGTTGAGCCGTCAGTTGAGATTATAAGGTCGCCGTCTTTTTCTGTAAGTACAGGTTCAATATCTTTTCCGCAGCATTCTTCTACGGTGTCCATGTGTGCAAGAAGACAGAGTTGAGGTTCTGTTGTGCCGTCATTTGCAGGAAGACATCCATAAACATAACAATGATCAGTTAGCTGTACATTATGTAATCCAAGTTCTGTAAGTTGTTTTTCAAGAAGATGTGCCAGATTAAACTGTCTTTCTGTAGAAGGCTGGATTCCGCTGTCGGCAGCATTACTGTCTGAGGTGGTCCAGATTTTTACATATGAAATAAAGCGTTCAAGAAGAGCGTTACGTTCGCTGTTAGAAATAATAGACATACAGTTATTATAAAGAAAATAACTGTCAGGCTCAATTTTTTAGATTGAGATAAATACTATAAGGAGAATAAAAATTGAGGCTCCAAGTCCAAGAGTTGGAAACGGCTGCTTTTTAAGGTAATTTGCGTAATCAAGGTATTCCTGAAGTTTGGTTTTGTTGTATTGTTCGTAAAGACGGAGCAGAGCGTCTGTTTTAGATACTGAGCGGCGAAGGCCATACTCTTCTCCGTAAAATTCAACATAACCGATTTTGGAAAGAGTTTCCCTGTCATTTTGAATACGAAGAAAATCAACCATAGCTCTGTACCGGCTGTTGTATTGGGAGATCTGTTTATAAAGAAAAAACGATGCAGGAATCAGCAGAATTCCTGCAATTATTTTAATGACAATCAGAAATATAGACATCGGAATTATTCTTCTAGGTTCAATTTCGAGTTTTTTAATTTTAAACAGTGGCAAGGATCACGGGGATTGGACTTCGCCCAACCCCTGCGAGTTTTCTTGCGAAAACTCGTTTATTTACTTGTGCGCGAGGACGCGCACGGCCTGCCTCTCCCTTTGGTCGTGGCAGGGATTGTAAGGGCTGGCGTAGCCAGTTCCGAAGCGTAGCGAAGGAATGAAGCGATAGCGGAACCCTGAAAAGCCTGTTTTTTGCGAAGCAAAAAGCCACCCAAAGAATAAAAATTTAAAACTCGACATTTGTCCTTCTATTTGTTTATAAACTGGTTTGAAAGAATTGCATCTTTTAAGCTTGAAATAACCGTTGTAGACTGACTGACTCTTTCAACGATAAAAATCAGTTCTTCTTTGAAAAGTCCCATATCTTTTTCTGCAGCTGAAATTACAAGTGTTGAACCTTCTACTCTTACGCTGAAGTTAATGTCGCCTTTTCGGGCAGTTGTAAGACCGTCATTAATATTCATCATCTGAACATAGAACTTTTTTGAACGGAGATCGTGAATCATCATATCAAAGATAACCATACACATATCATAAGATTTAAAATCCCATTCAAAGGTCTGCTGAGAATCTTCGGAAATAATTTTTTTTGTACCCTGGCCTTTCATCTTAAGGAACATGCTTAAAATTGGAGGTGCTCCTACAGTTGTAAGAAGGGTCATCAAAATTACTACGCCAAAAAGTTTCTGATCAATAATGCCGGCAGTAAGCCCGATTCCGGCAATAATGAGGGCAACTTCTCCTCGAGGAATCATGCCTGCACCGATGCGGAGGGCACCTTTAATATTGAAACCAAGACAGAGGGCAGGACCGCCACATCCAATCATTTTGGAAATTATACCTGTGATTGTAAAAATTGCTCCAAACAGAAGCACTTCTTTTGAGCAGAGCTGATGAAGGTTTACAGACATACCCATAACTGCAAAAAATACAGGCACGAAGAATTTGTATAAACCGTGAATTCTTTCCTGAATTACAGGAGCAATATCTGTTCCTGAAAGGGCAAGTCCTGTGGTATATGCTCCAATAATCATTGCAAGTCCCTGCTTTTCAAAGATGCCGGCGAGAATAAAAGAAACTCCAAGAGCCGCAATTGAAAAATCAAAAGTACCGCCAAAAAGACGTACAAAACGGGCAATTTTTTTAGAAAGAAGGATAAAAAGTACTGTTGCAGCAATCCAGATTCCAAAAGCTTTTGCAGCAATAAGACCTACTGCGGAAGCTGTTAAAGTTGTTCCTCCGTTAACGGCGCTTACAATCCCCATAATTACGGCAAGAAGAACAATTCCCAGAACATCGTCAAAAACAGCTGCTGCAAGAATTGTAACACCTTCCGGACTGTCCATTTTTTTTCTGTCAGAAAGAATACGGGCTGTAATTCCTACGGAAGTTGCTGTAGACATAATGCCGAGAAAAAGACAGCGTACATCCATAAAGTTTGTGTGTAATGAATACATGGCACAGAAATCTCCCAGAAGGAAACTTACTGCAACTCCTCCAAAACCGATAATTCCGCCTGTAAGGGAGTATTTTAAAAAGAGAGAAAGGTCTGTTTCAATTCCGCTGGCAAAAAGGAGAATTATTGAAGCAATCTGACTGATGGCATAAAGTTCAGGACTGACTGCCATGTTTTCTGCAAGAGGAAAGAGTCCCTGAGGAAATCCCGGAATAGCCAGCTGTCCAAGTGCGTAAGGTCCAATAATTATTCCTGCAATGAGTTCACCAAGAACAGAAGGAATGCCTGCTTTTTTTGCCAGCTTCCCGAAAATTCTTACTGCAAAAATAATTACAGCGAGCTGAAATATTAAGTTAGTAATAGAATCTGTGATGTTCATGTCTTCCATAGTGGATAAGTAATATACCAAAAAGCAATAAAATATAGAAGAAAATTGTACAAAACTACAGAATATTATTTTCCGAGCAGATTTTTGATGTACAGGGCAGTCTGCAGAAGGCAGCGGGTGTCGCCATCCTTTAAGTCAATGTCCAGAGTTTCTTCAATCTTTCCAAGACGATAAAGTACAGTATTTCTGTGAGTGTGGTTCTGTTCACTTACTTCCTGTACATTACCTCCCAGTTTTAAGAAGAGCTGCAGGGTTTTTAAATAGTCTGCCCGTTTTGCTTCTTCAAATTCATTAAGCTTTGAAAGTACGCTGTCGTAGAGCTGTTGAAGAACCTTTTTATTTTTTACTTCTGTAAGAATCTTGTAGATTCCCAGATTGTCATATTTGCAGAGAGTATTTTTGTCTTCTGTAAGTTCCATTGCGATTTTTGCATGGTTGTAAGCGTCTTCCAGTTCTTCAACAGAAGTGCAGGTATCAGAAACTGAAATCGTACTTGTTTTAAAATAGTTGTCGGAACGGGCTGTCAGAAAAATGCTTTTTGAAAAAGCCTGAATATTATCCTTAACAATAAAAATTATTTTGTGGTCGTGAATAAAACTTACAAAGGCAGTTTGAGCAACGGACAGCCTTGGATTGAAAGTGAACTGAACATATCTTTTGAGCTGTTCCATATCTTTGTTAAAAATTGTTTCGTCAAATTCAAGAAGCACAACTGTAAAAGTTTTTGCATCAAAAAAAGATGTGCTTTCAATCTGTTTCGGGTTGAATTTGTCTTTTTCAAAAATTGATTTGAAGAAGAATTTTTCCATTGAATTGTTGTTCTGACTGTCAGAGGAAATCATGTTTCCAATATCCTGCATCAGATCAACGGTGTGGATTTCCCATGGCATTGTAAAAAGAGAAAAAGATTTTTCGTTACAGTAATCGATAATACTCTGGGGAATTGAAGTAATATATTTTCCCGTATTTACGATAAGACCTGAAGCATTGTGGCTTACAAAAGCATCAATGAGTGCTTTAAGGAAAGTTTCAGTTCCATCAGGATCAGCGGTTCTGTTGTTGTCTTTCCAGCGTTCGATTAAAAGTCCTGTAGTTATGGCCAGTTCACCTCCACGGATAAATTCAATTGTGGAAGGATCTTCTGTGTAATAAACCCAGCTGACAGTTTTATTAAGACCATTTTTACCTGCAATAAGTTTTAATCTGAACTGAGTCTCAGTAAAATTAAAAAGTGTCTGGAGAGACAATGCCATAGGATTCTCCTGGAAAAAAATGGGAGGGAAGAAGCAGAATTTTACTGTTTCTTCCCTGTAAAAGGTGCTTTATTCAGCGTCGTTATGAGCAAAATCCGCGATTATGTTTTTAGAAACATCTTCAAGAGTGTCACCCATACGCTGAAGAACTGTAGCAATCTGTTTTTCTGTAATTACTGCTGGTGGTTCGAAGCGGATTGTTTTTGCGTTTACAAGAGTTCCGGCTGTCATTACGCCGCGGCTGAAAAGACCTTTTGCAACTTTGTAGCCGAGTTCATTCTTTGTAAATTCAACACCAATCATAAGACCTGTACCGCGTACTTCTTTGATGATTTTTGGATATTTAGCAGTCAGTTCTTTAAGACCAGAAATAAGGATTTCACCTTTCTGCTTACACTGACCTGGAACATCGTGGTCAATCATATATTTGATTGTGGCAATAGCTGCAGCACAACATACAGGGTTTCCACCGAAAGTAGGTGAACCTAAAAGCCATGGATTGTCGATGAGCTGCTGGCTCCAGAGATGAGGACGGCAGATAAGACCAGTAATTGGCAAAATACCGCCACCAAAAGCTTTTCCGTAAGTCATAATATCTGGAGTTACGCCTTCGTATTCACATCTCCACATTGTTCCTGTGCGGCCCATACCAGTCTGGATTTCGTCGAAAATAAGACAGATTCCGTATTTGTCTGCCAGGTTGCGGAGGTCCTGAAGATATCCGTCTGGAGGAATTACGATACCAGCTTCACCCTGAATTGGTTCAACGATGATTCCGGCAATTGATTCGCCAACGCTTAAAAGGTTCTGGATTGAGCGTTCCATAGCTTTAGTTTTTCCATACTGAACATGGAGTACCTGCTGAATCATTGGCATGTATGGCTTACGGTAAGTGTCTTTACCTGTTACAGAAAGGGCACCAAGAGATTTTCCGTGGAAGCCGTGAATTGCAGAAAGGAACCATTTTCCGCCTGTTGCAATACGGGCAAGTTTAAGAGCCATTTCGTTGGCTTCGGCACCGCCGTTTGTAAAGAAGCAGTATTTAAGGTCGCCTGGAGTAATGTCTGCCATGGCTTTTGCAAGGTAGCCGCGGAGAGGATCCAGCAGTTCCTGAGAGTGAAGTGCCTGATGTTCCAGCTGAGCTTTTACAGTTTCGAGAATTTCAGGATTGCGGTGTCCGCAAGTGTAAATACCGAATCCGCCCAGACAGTCGATGAATTTTTCACCGTAAAGTCCTTCACAAACTGCGTCATGGTCTTTCCATTCAACAACAGCATCTTTTGTAGAAACTGATTTGCGGTATTTAAGCCAGCCTGGACTTACATAGTTGTCAAAATAGTTGATTGTGTTGTCAGTGATTGTTTCTTTTGTTTCATCATCAAGTTCATCACTTTTAATGAAGTTTATAACCTTTTCAAGATCTTTACTGACTCTTCCGTAGCTTTCCTTTGCCACAATTTTTCTCCTTTTTGCTTTTATGTGAAAGTTGTTTTTGTTTTTATGTTGTTGCTGCTTTTTTTTGCAGCCGTTGTATTAATTTGTATACCAGCCTGGTGAACCGGCACTAAGATTAATGTTGATCTGTTTTACTTCCTGATATTCTTCAAGACCGTGAATTCCCAGTTCTCTACCAATACCAGACATTTTGAAACCGCCCCATGGAGCTTCGTTGAAGGTTGGAGCAAAACAGTTGATCCATGTAATTCCTGCACGCAGTTCGCTGATAAAGCGGTGTGCTATTGTTACATCTTTTGTAAATACACCACCGGCAAGCCCGTAAGGTGTATCGTTTGCCATTTCAATTGCTTCTTCTTCAGTTTTGAAAGTCTGAACAGTAACAACTGGTCCGAAAATTTCTTCACGAACAATTTTCATATTGCTTGTACAGTTGTCGAAGATTGTCGGGAGAATAAAGTATCCGTCCTGGCATCCATTTTCTGTGAAGCGTTTTCCACCGCATACAAGTTTTGCACCTTCTTCAATTCCGGACTGAATGTAGCCCAGTACTTTTTCCATATCTTTTTCTGTGATAACAGGTCCAATGTCAGGGTTAGTCATTGGATCGCCGATAGTCATGGCTTCAGCTCTCTTTTTGAGTTTTGCAACAAATTCATCGTGAACAGATTCTTCAATGATGATGCGGCTGCCAGCGGCACAAACTTCGCCCTGGTTAAAGAAAATACCGATCATAGCCCATTCAACGGCAGCATCCAGATCAGCATCTGCAAAAATTACGTTTGGAGATTTACCGCCCAGTTCAAGACCGATTTTTTTAATGTTTGTGGCAGCACTTCTCATTAAGCTCTGACCAACTTTTGTAGAACCAGTAAAGGCAATCATATCTACATCTTTATTTTCACCCATTTCAACGCCAGGTTCAGCATCACCCTGCAAAAGATTTGCGCAGCCTGCAGGAAGACCAGCTTCTTCAAAAAGTTCAAAAAGATGAATTGTAGAAAGCGGTGCTTTTGGGCTTGGTTTAAAAACAACAGAGTTTCCTGCAGCAAGAGCAGGTGCCAGTTTCCAGCAGCTCATTAAAAGCGGATAGTTCCATGGAGTAATCTGGGCAACAACACCAACCGGCTCATGCACAGTGTAGGAGTGCATTTTTCCAAAACCGGCATTTACATCGTAAACACCGCCGTAAGGCATTTTTAAAGCCCCTGCATAATACTTAAAGCAATGAATTGCATCGCTTACATCGCCTTCTGCTTCGCGGAGAGGTTTTCCACAATCCATACAGTCCAGTTTTGCAAGAAGTTCGCTGTCTCTTTCCATCAAAGATGCGATTTTTAAGAGAATATCTGATCTTGTCTGACTGTCCATGTCCCGCCATTCTCTGGTTTTGTAAAAAGATTTTTTAGCAGCTGCAATTGCAAGTTTAGTATCTTCAACATTAGCTTCATAAATCTGAGCAAAAGCTTTTCCTGTGGCAGGATTAATTACGTCGATAATTTTTTTTGAACTTCCTTCAGTCCATTTTCCGTCGATGTACAATTTTTTAATTTCCATAATTACCTCCAGGGCGTTTCCTTCGCTTCGCTCAGGCCGGGCCAACCGCAGTTCCGCTTCCGCTCCATTAAATGACGGTGGCAGAACCACCGTCATTTAACGCCTTCGGCGCAGCTAATGTCCCTAACGCAAAAAAAAAGCGATGAAGCCCCGATTGGGTTCATCGCCTTTGATTTATTCAGTTAATTTAATTGTGATTTGACTATAACAGAAAAAAAAGTCTGTTTCAATTCACTTTATTTGTGCAAAATAACCAAATATAATTTAAGTATGTTTGTTTAAAATAACTAAAAAACAGACCTGTATATTTGTGCAATTTGTGCAAGACTGAACTGAATGTAACCGTTGGCAGTAAGTCTGGTCTGCTTCTCAAAAGTGTTCTGTGAAAATACAGAAATGTCACTTTCAACGCTGCAGTAAGCACGCATAGGTTTAAGTTCAATAATATTGTTCAAAAGTTTATCCAATGCTTCATAAACTTCTGATTTTTCCACACCAAGAATTTTAGAAAGCAGGCTGTTAAGACTTTCAATGTCTCCTTCAGGTTTGATTTTCTGGTAAGTTTTAAATACTGCCATAAAAAATACATAGTTTGCTTCTCCGTGAGGCACATGGTAAGTTGCCCCGAAAGAATAACTCATGGCATGAACATAACCTGTACCTGCGTTACCGAAAGCTATGCCTGCGTAAGTACTTGCAAGGAGAAATTCTTTCATAATTGAAAGGCGGGCATCTTTTCCTTCAGCTGCAATTTTTTTGTATCCGTCGAGAATCATTTCAACGGCTTTTAAGCTGAACTGTCTTGAAAGAGTTGTAGCTTTAGGAGAGAGGTAACTTTCCATAGCGTGAATAAGGGCATCGATTGAACTTGTGGCAAAGAACTGATAAGGCAGATCTGCAAGAAGTTCAGGAATAAGGACAGTGTAATCAGGATAAAGAGGATCAACTGCCAGGCCCAGTTTTGTTTTGCGCTGTGTAAGTTCCAGAATAGAAATGTTAGTTACTTCACTGCCTGTTCCGCATGTTGTAGGAATAATTACAAGTTCCTTTGTTCTTTCTGCAGGGATTTTTTTATCGTAAAGATCCAGAACAGGGTGAAATTCTTTAAGAGCCAGAAGTTTTGCAACATCAACGATTGTTCCACCACCTACGGCAATAACCCGTTTGTAAGGAATGTCCTTGATATCCTGGTAAATCTGTTCAACCATAATGTCTGTAGGTTCGCCTTTACCGTAATCACCGCGGTAAATAACATGGGCTCCGTTAAGTTTTCCGGCAAAGTATTTTTCAGTAGATTTGCTTAAAAATACAAGATCGTCAGAACAGAGAGAAAACTCATCACAGAACTGAGATGTTGTATCGAATTCCACAATTTTTGGAACAATCTTAAATGTTTTCATAAAAAACTCCAGGATTTTAAATTTAAAAAAGCTGCACAGTGTCAGTACGCAGTGCAGCTTTTACGCTTTATTTTGCGCAGTTTTTAATGGCTTCTTCGTAAATCTGTAAGCCTGCTTCAAGCTGAGCATCTGTCATTACCAGTGGAGCAAGGAAGCGGATTACGTTTCCGTAAGTTCCTGCATTTTCCATAATAAGACCGTGTTTAGCAGCGTACTGAATAATGTCAGAAACAAGTTTTGCATCAGGTTCTTTAGTAGCCTTTGATTTAACAAATTCTACACCAATCATGGCACCAAGACCACGAACATCACCAACGCATTCATATTTTTCTTTCCATTCGTTGAAGCGTTTTGTAATTACTTCTCCGATTTTGTTTGCGCGGTCAATAAGTTTTTCTTCGTCGATTACTTCCAGAACTTTAATACCTGCAGCACAGGCAAGGGCATTACCACCGAAAGTTCCGCCGATTACACCGCCAGGAACTGCATCGTAAACTTCGTCGCGGGCAATAACAGCTGCAAGAGGAACACCACCGGCAATAGATTTTGCAGTAGCAAGAATGTCTGGAGCACAGCCTGCTTCCTTCCAGTATTCAGAAGCGAAAAGTCTGCCTGAGCGGGCAAACCCAGACTGAACTTCGTCAGCAATCAGCATGATTCCGTTTTCATCACAGATCTGGCGAACGGCTTTTACATATTCAATTGGAGCAGGAAGGAATCCGCCTTCTCCCTGAATTGGTTCAATTACGATTGCAGCAATTGTATCTGCAGCGGCACATTCTTCAAAAATGGCCTTAAGTCTGCCGATGTAGTAATCAATAGCTTTTTCTTCAGGCATTCCTTCAGGTTTTCTGTAAAGATATGGGAATTCTGCACGGAAAATTCCACCTGGAAGAGGACCCTGACCTTTTGCATAAGCTTTTTTAGAAGTCATTGCCATGGTTAAAAGTGTACGACCATGGAAGGCGCCGCTCATAACGATAATGTTTGAACGGCCTGTATAAGCCTTTGCGATTTTAACGGCATTTTCGTCAGCTTCGGCACCAGAGTTTGCAAACATAACTTTGTTGTGGCTTCCTTTTACAGGAACTCTTGGACCAAGTTTTTCAGCAAGTTCAACATAACCTTCGTGAGTTACAATGTTAAACATACCGTGGAAATATTTGTCAGCCTGAGCCTTAATAGCTTCAGCAAGTTTTGGATGAGTGTGTCCTACGTTAAGAACGCCTACGCCACCAACCCAGTCAAGAAAAAGGTTTCCATCAGGATCTTTAATGATAGCTCCTTGAGCTTCTTCAAGAACACAAGGATAGCTACAACGGATTGAAGCAGGAACAACAGCTTCGCGGCGTTTAATAATAGCAGCAGATTTTGGACCTGGAACTTCTTTTGTAATGATTTTAGGTAATTCATCTTTTAACATAGTCATCTCCTTAATTTGCAGCCGGAAAAAGGCTGCAAAATAATTACCAGATAAATTTACCACCCGGAAAAAAAACAGAATGTACTTTTTTTAACAAAAAGAAAGGAACTTTTTTGTTTAAAATGAACATAAAATAAGAAAAAAACAAAGGCGGAGCAGTGGTTCTGTCAGACCGTACATCTTGAGCGTTTGTTCCCAGGAATTCTTTCTATAAAAGCGAATCAGTGCGGAATGACAGGTTCTTCGCGGGAGCTCTTTTTTTTAAGAGACAACAATACTCCATACATTAAAAGAATCTTGTTCAGCTTATACAAAAAAAACTGTAAAAGTTTAGATTTTTTAACAATGTGCATAAAGAATTAAAGTTGTATTTTTTTTTCATCAGACAAAATGCTGGGGGTAAAAAAATGACAGCAAAAGAAATCGCACAGACACAGACTGAAAACGTACTTCTCGGATGGAGCAAACAGGGTGGACTTAGTCCTATCGTTGTAGATCACGCAGAAGGAATTTACATTTATGACACTGACGGCAAACGCTATGCCGACATGTCATCTGAACAGGTAAACGTAAACGTCGGATACGGCAATAAAGAAATGACTGAAGCAATAAAAGCTCAGCTTGATAAATATGCTTATGTTCAGGGGTCATGGGGTGCTGAACCTCGTGCTGCCCTTGCTAAATCAATCATGGACAGACTTCCTGCTCTTGCCGGCGGAAAAATCTTCTTTACAAACGGCGGTGCTGATGCCAACGAAAACGCAATCAAAATGGCCCGCATGTACACAGGCCGCTTTAAGGTAATGAGTCAGTATCGTTCATACCACGGTTCAACTTTCGGTGCCGGTAACCTTACTGGTGAACCACGCCACTTTGCCCTTGAACCTGCAATTCCAGGCTTCATCCACTTCCGTGGACCATACTCATATCAGGAAAAAATCAAGTTTGAAAGCGAAGATGCTGAATGTGAATACTACGTTGAAAAGCTCCGTGAACAGGTTATTTTTGAAGGTGGTGACAGAATTGCTGCCATCATCCTCGAAACTGTAATCGGTTCAAACGGTATCATCATGTATCCAAAGAACTACCTTAAAGGCGTTCGCAAAATCTGTGACGAATTTGGCATTGTAATGATTTGTGACGAAGTTATGGCAGGCTGGTACCGCACTGGTAAAATGTTTGCTTACATGAACTTTGATGTAACTCCAGATATGGTTACATTTGCAAAAGGTGTAAACTCTGGTTACATTCCGCTTGGTGGTGCAATCGTAAGGAAAGAAATTGCTCACTTCTTTGATGACAAATTCTTAAGCTGTGGCCTTACATATTCTGGTCATCCACTGGCTTGTGCAGCTGGTGTTGCATGTCAGGAATTCTACCTTAAGAACAACATTGAAGCTCACGTTCAGAAAGTTGGAAAGCATCTTGGCGAAAAGCTTGAAGAACTTAAAGCAAAGCACAAGAGTGTAGGGGACGTTCGTTACATTGGTCTTTTCTCTGGTCTTGAACTGGTTAAAGACCGCACAACTCGTGAACCTCTCGTTCCATGGGGACAGGATCCAAAAGGCATTATGGGTGCCATTGTTAAGGAACTTAAGAGCCGCGGCTTCTTTACATATTCACACGAAAATGTAATTGTAGTTGCACCACCTCTTATCATTACAGAAGCTCAGATTGACGAAGAACTTGCAAAACTTGATGAAGTTCTTTCTATCGTGGATGAAAAATATATCTGTAATTAACAGAATATCGAGTTTTACAATTTATGCCAAAAGTGGTAAAAATAAACGAAGCTTAGCCGAAGTTCTGACAAAAAATCGCTTGCAATTTGTTGCACCGTGATATTTTTGGCAGGTCTTCGGTGGAACCGAAGTTATTGTTACCGATTGTGCAATGAATGAAAACCCGATATTTATGGTAATTAGAGCTGTAAAATGGCGGTCCGGCAGGCAAAACCTGCCGTCGCTATGTACGCCCTTCGCTGACGCTCATACCGCTTCGCGGTACTTTGGGGCTTCCAGCGCTACCGCAACAGGAGTTCAGTATGAAAATGCGTCGTAAAGAACGAGAAGTTACAGATTCTATTGAAATTAAAAGCGTAATAGATAAATGTGAAATAATGCGTGTCGCTTTTAATGATGACGGTCATATTTATGTTGTGCCTGTAAACTTTGGCTACAAAGAAGAAAACGGAAAGTATACTTTTTATTTTCATGGAGCCAGAGATGGCCGAAAATTTGGACTTGTTCAGAAGGGTGGCCTTGCAGGCTTTGAATGTGACTGCGACTATCAGCTGGTAAGAGCCGAAGAAGCCTGTAATCATACAGCTTTGTACTCAAGCATAATAGGTGAGGGTATTGTAAGCGAAATTCAGGATAAAGAAGAAAAAAAATCTGCTTTAAGTGCTTTTATGCTGAAGGTAACCGGCAAAGGCGACTGGAACTTTCCTTCAATAATGCTCGCAAAGGTTGGCGTATTTAAAATCGAAGTAACAGAAATGAGCTGTAAGGCTCACAAACAGTAGGGACATATGCGCTGTCGTGCACTGCAATAGGGATGGTAGTGGCGGCTTTAGCCGTTGCGAAGCAATGGAGCCCTTCCGGGCGGAACCACGAACAGCCCGACGGCAGCCTGCTGCCGGATTGCCCGTAAAAAAATATGGAGAAAAAAATGGCATTTAATTTTACAACTGCATCAAGAACAATTATTGGAGAAGGAGCACTGGCAATGGCCGCTCCATATTTAAAAGAATTCGGAAAAAAAGCCCTTATTGTAACTGGTAAAATCATTACAAAAACAGGTCTGGCTGATGAAGTTCAGAAAGTATTGAAAGAACAGGGAATTGATTCTGCTGTTTTTAACGATCTTCCAGGTGAACCTACAGATTTAATGATTTATGCCGGTGTTGATGTTTACAAAAAAGAAGGCTGTGATTTTATCATTGGACTTGGGGGCGGCACACCTCTGGACAGCGCTAAAGCAATTGCAGCTATGGCAGTTCTTCCTGGCAAATTAATCGATTATTTTGGAAAAGAAATGAAGGGGGATTTTGCTCCTCTCGTTTTGATTCCAACAACAGCAGGTACCGGCTCTGAAGTTACAAAATATGTTGTTTACACAGATACTGCTACAGATGCCAAGCTTCTGATTAAAGGCGAAGCTCTGCTTCCAAAAATTGCAGTTATTGACTACACATATACAATGAGTTCACCTGTTTCTGTAACTACAAATACAGGTATGGATGCCCTCACTCACGCCATCGAAAGCTATACATGCCGCAAGGCCACACCAGTTACTGATTTGTACTGTATTGATGCCGTAAAGCGTATTTTCAAGTGGCTGCCGGTTGCAGTAAAAGACGGTACAAATAAAGAAGCAAGAGAAAATATGGCTCTTGCTTCTTACGAAGCAGGTGTGGCAATCAATACTTCACCAACAACAATTGTTCACGGAATGAGTCGTCCAATCGGTGCGCTTTTTCATGTTCCACACGGAATTTCCAATGCCATGCTTTTAGTTGAATGTCTTAAAGCTGTAATGGAAGGCTGCTACGAACGTTTTGCCCGCCTTGGTGTTGAAATTGGTGTTGCTTCTGAAAGTGACTCTCCAAAGGCTGGGGCTGAAAAGTTTATGGCTGCCCTTGAAGCATTTACAAAGAAATTAAAGATTCCAACTCTCCGTGAATACGGCCTTAACCTTGAAGAATTTGCTGCTAAGGAAGATAAAATGGCTTCTGACTCCCTTGCTTCAGGCTCTCCTGCTAACTGCTGGAAGGTTCTGACAAAAGAGGAAGAAATCAAAATTTATGATATACTCAGAAGCAAATAATGAAACTTGCTTTAATTCAAATGAAGGGTGCCAGCTCTACTGAAGAAAGGGTAGAGCAGGCTCTTATAAAAATTGAGGTGGCAGCCAGACATGGTGCAGATTTTGTTGTACTTCCTGAAATGTTCAGCTGCCCCTATAAAGCCTCAAATTTTCCACTCTATGCACAGGAAGACGGTGGTATCAGCTGGAAAAAGCTTAGTGCTGCCGCTGCCAGAAATCATGTTTATTTAGCAGCAGGATCTATGCCGGAACTAGAAATAAGCCGGGACTGCTGTGAGCATATTGAAAAAATCTACAATACATCTTATGTCTTTGACAGAAACGGTAAGCAGATTGCAAAGCACCGCAAAATGCACCTTTTTAACTGTGATCTGCCTGAAGCTTATTTTCATGAAAGTGATACTTTAAGTGCTGGAAACGAAGCTACAGTTTTTGATACTGAGTTTGGCAAGATTGGTCTTATGATCTGCTTTGACATACGGTTTCCGGAATTAAGCCGCATTATGGCAGATATGGGGGCAAAACTCATTATTTGTCCGGCAGCCTTTAACATGACAAGCGGACCACAGTGGTGGGAGCTTATGTTCAGGACAAGGGCTGTAGATAATCAGGTTTTTATGGCCGGATGTGGGCCTGCCCGTGACGAAAATGCTGCATATGTTGCCTGGGGACATTCAATTGTTACAGATCCTTTTGGAAAAATTCTTGCTCAGCTGGATGAAAAAGAAGGTATTTTGTATCAGGATCTGGATTTGAGTCAGGTCGAAGAATTCAGACAAAGAAATAATATTATTGGACAACGACGGAAGGATTTATATACAATAGATAATCATTTTTAACGGAGTAAATCATGGTTAAATTAAACGATTATCTGTACAACGGAGATACTGTATTTAAGATCTTAAAGCTTTACTCTGCAGATCTTAAAAAATCTTCCATGGAAACAGGTAATCAGATTGACCTGGTTCACTGCAATTTTCTGATTCAGTTGATGGAACTTCTGGAGCTCAACGACTTTTTAACGGCTCAGTCTCAGCAGCTTCGTGAATTTTATAAATATATGGCAGATCAGTATCCTTTCCTTGCCTTTACTTTTAAGGGCCGTATAAAATCTCTTGTCAGGGCAGAAGAAAAATTCAACGGAAAAATCGTTCAGTTTGTATATGATTATTACCTTGAAAACGGAAAGTTTCCTTCACTGACCGAAATAAAAAGTAAGCTGGTGCGTTTCAGGGATATGATCGCCTACCGCATTGTAATTTCAATGCCGAGGTGTCATTTAAAACCGGAAGATAACCGGGAAGAAATTGAACTTAAATATCTTTACGAAATTGCAAACAAGCTTCCTGAATTTCTGGAACAGAGAGGCTTTACTCCTGAAGTGCTGACTGCTGCCCCTGGAAAAGTTTACTCTCCGTTAATGAGCGAAGATGTAAAACCTTATTACAAAGATTATATTCAGAATGCCAGTCCTGCAGGATACAGATCTCTGCACATTACTTTTTATGACAATACAGCCCGCAGTTACATTGAAGTTCAGCTCCGGACAAAAGAAATGGATGACTATGCAGAAATAGGGGAAGCAAACCATACGGGTTACGAAAAGCGTCAGGAAAAAGAACGTTCACGCCAGAAAGAAATTCCTTTTGGTCAGAATGTTTACTTTGATGAGGCTTACCAGCGGGGAATAGAACTTCAGAAGCTGGATCTTTCAAAAATTGACGTAAATATGTTTGCTGCTATAAATAATAATTTGATGAATGACGGATGTGGTTTTTACAGAGGCAGACTGATTCTTCCTTATGAACATCTGTCCCGTTTTCAGAACGATATTATTGATTAGTATAAAAAATGAGCTGTCATCTCAAAAGGTTTGATGACAGCTCATTTTTAATTTTTGGGATATCTTGTTATTTACTCAGATTCATGGTGTTCATGTTTCTTAAGTTTTTCAAGTTTTTTTTCTTTTAATGTTTTTTTAGGCTTATTCATTTTGTTTTTATCACTCATAGAATTCCTCCTTAACAGGCTTTAACTTCAATACGGCGTGGTTCTGCAAGAAGTTTGCGGGGCATGTTTACCTTAAGAACACCGTTTACTACTTCTGCAGAAATGCCTTCGGTTTCTACATCTTCTGGAACTGTAAAGCTGCGTGAAAAATGTGAATAAGTGCGTTCCCGGATAATGTATTTTTCACCATCATCTTTTTTGCCTGCTTCTTCAGGTTTTTCATTTTTTTCTGTTTTGTTTTCAGAAGAGATTGTGAGAATGTTTCTGTCAATTTCGATGGAAATATCTTTATCTGTTTTGCCAGGAAGATCCATTTCAAGGGTATACAAATCTTTTGTTTCTTTTACATCAACTTTTGGAGTTGTAAAAGCCTTTCTGTAATTGAATGACGGCAGTACAAATCTGTCTTCTCCAAATCCATCAAATAAGTCGTTAAAAAGTGCTAATTCATTCATATCTTTACCTCCTGATATTTTGAAAATGGCCGGAAACTTTTTTGTTTCCTTGTACTAAACATATTGCAGAAACCGTGCCAACTTTAAAAAAGGTAAAAAAAAAGAGAAATTTGCAGTAAAAAACGGGAATTCAGAAAGCCTGCCGTCAGTATGAGGGACATTTTGACCTGACTGGCTTTAAAAAGAGTAAATAAAGGGACTTTTTGTCCGTTTTGGAGAAAATTTACTAAAGGAAGTGAATACTTTTGACACAGCTGGTGCCGGTCTTTTTTTCAGGACTTCATTTTTTTTACGATTTTCTGTGCTGCCGGTGTAATTGCCAGACCTTCCTGACTTGTTTCTCTGAGGCAGGCTGGTAAAAGACGTCCGATTCTTCCCATTGAGTCTATTACTTCGTCAGCCGGAATAGCACTTTTGACTCCGGCTTTTGTAAGCTGACTGGCAATTACAGCATTTACGGCTCCGCTTACATTCCTCTTGATGCATGGTACTTCTACAAGCCCCGCAACAGGATCGCAGGTTAAGCCCAGCATGTTTTTGAGGGAAAGGGCAACTGAGTTAAGAATATGGTCGCAGGAGCCGCCTTCAAGCCAGGTTATGGCACCGCTTGCCATGGCACTGGAAGATCCGATTTCTGCCTGACATCCACCCTGAGCACCGGCAATACAGGCTGCAGAGGCAATTACCTGGCCGATTCCGGCAGCTACAAAAAGAGCTTTTACTATCTGTTCTTCTGGTGCCTTGTACTGTTTTTTGTATGTAAGAAGCACAGCCGGGATTATACCGCAGGAACCGGCTGTAGGGGCCGCAACAATCCGCTTCATGCAGGCGTTTGATTCGCCCATTTTTACGGCTTTTTCCATTACTTCTGTAATAAAGTCCCCTACAAGTCTGTTTGACTGTTTGCGAAATGCTTCAAGTTTAGCTCCATCTCCGCCGGAAAGTCCTGATGCAGAACGAAGTTTTGGATCGTAGCTGTTGTCTGCACTTTCCATGGCATCAAGCATTTTTGTCATCAGGTTGAAGGATTCTTCGAAAGAAACTCCCCGTTCTTTCATATCGTCTTCTATAATAATCTGCCAGAAATCTTTTTTTTCGGATTCTGCTTTTTGTGATATTTGTTTTAAGCTGGAAAAAGACATAAGACCTCCATAAAACTTTTTAATCGCTGAAGGGACTGTAATAAGTAACTTTTACAACACCTTCCAGATGTGAAAGCCATTTAACGGATTCCTGAGGAATTTCCTGATCACATTCAATAATCATTACTGCGTTTCCGCCTCTGCTGGAACGGTACAACTGCATTTCTGCAATATTTACGGCTTTGTGACTCAGCATACTTGTAACTTCTGCAATATGGCCTGGCTGGTCCAGGTTATGAACTATGAGAGTAGGGTATTCTCCTGAAAAGTTTGCAGAAAGACCGTCTATACTTGCTATGTTAATGAGAGAACCTCCCAGAGATTCCCCGATTATTTCCAGCTGCCGGCCGTTCTCTCCTGTAAGAATAAGCTGGGTAGAGTTTGGGTGTGCGTCTTTGAGGGCTGCTTCTCCAAAAGTAATTTCCATTCCAGCTTCCTGTGCCAGATTCAGGCTGTCTGGAATCCGGGAATCATCCGGTTCCATACCTAAAAGTCCTGCAACAAGAGCTTTCTGAGTTCCGTGACCTTTTCCTGTTGCAAGAAAAGAGCCGTACAAAAGAATTTCTGCTTTTTTGACAGGCTCAGCCAGAAGTTTTCTGGAAACATAACCGATTTTTACAGCTCCAGCAGTATGTGAACTGGAAGGTCCAACCATTACCGGTCCTACAATATCAAATATGTTCATCAGCTGCCTCTTTAAGGGATTTTTCTTTTTTAAGCTGAATTACTGTACGGATTGCAACAAAGGTAAGAATAAGAATGCCTCCGATTATAGAAAGAAAGGAAGGTTTCTCTCCTGCAAAAATAAAAACCCAGAGGGGATTTGTTAAAGGCTCAATTATTGAAATAAGGGATGCGGACAGAGCCGGAATGTATTTTAATCCCAGAGGATAAAAGAATACGGCCATTGATCCGTTTATAAGGCCTGTAAGTGTTATAAATACTATGCTTCCTGTTGAAGGAAGTTTTTCTGTAAACAGAAATGGAAGAAATATTATTGCTCCCATAAGCTGGGACAGCATGCTGGAGTAAACGGAACTTCCGTTTTTCTGTTTGCGCATAAGCATTGTGTAGAAAGCCATAAAAAAACCGGAGATTATAGCCATAATGTTGCCGGTCATTGAAACTGAATCAATATTCTGTGTACCCGACTTAAGTTCATTTGCAAAGAAAAGAAGCATTCCTGCAAAAACTCCGATGATTGTCAGATAGTCAATCAGAGTATTTTTTTCTTTTAAAATGAAAGGCCCCAAAATAATTATCCAGACAGGGTTTGTATATTGAAGAAAAATTGCATTTGCTGCAGTTGTCATTCTGTTGGCAACTACATACAGGAATGAACATATTACAAAAACAAATGCACCCAGCCATAACAGAATTGTATCATTTCTGCTTATTTTTCCTTCCTGATCTCTGATGAAGAATACTGGCAGCGATCTTGATAGCAGAACAATTCCAATAAAACCGGTCAGATATCTTATGGAAGAAATCATCCATATATCAGCATCTATAAATTTTAAGAAAACACCTCCGCAACTCCAGCAGAGGGCAGCTGCTATAACAAATAAACAGCCTTTTGAAGTTTTACTCATAAAATGATCCTTTTTTATAGAGAATATTGAATTGAATTTTTTCTGTCTTTTACAAAATGCACAAAACGAAAATTGAATGTTTGGTGGTTTTATATAACGCATTTTGTTTTTTGTTTTTTTATAGTCTAAACATGCAATAAAAAACACGGCACAGAAAATGACAAAGGCGTCAGGTGAACTTAGTTCTTCTGACGCTTTTTAATTTTACAGACCCAGGTCTGTATATAAAACTTTTAAGGAGTACGAATATGAAAAAACTCGTAAGCACACTGGCAATTGCAGCTGTTCTTTTAACAACTGCATCATTCACTGGATGTAAGGAAAAGAAAACTGCATCTGCATCTGTAGAATCTGGCGTAAGCAAGAAACTGGCTGCTTGCCGCAAGAAGGGAAAAATTGTTTTTGGTTCATCAGGTGATGAATACTCGTACATTAATCAGAAAACTGGAAAACCAGAAGGTATTGATACAGATATTCTCGCAGAAGCTATGAAGCGTCTTGGTGTTCCAGAAGTTGAAATGAAACTCATTCCATTCTCTGAACTTATCATTAACTGTAACAATGGTACCATCGACATTATTGCCGACGGTATGTATAACTCAAACCCAGACCGTGCAAAAAAAGTTTACTTCTGTGATTCAATCTACTGGCAGGGCGGTGCTCTTGTTATTCAGGAAAGTTCACCATACAAGAGCCAGTATGATATGGCTGGTAAAAAAGTTGGTTACACTCCTGGAACTATCTGGCAGGGTGGTGTTGAAGCCTGGGCTAAAAAAGGTGTAATCGGTGAAGCTGTTGCAACTGGTCACCAGACAGACTCTCTCGTAGCTCTTCAGTTTGGTAAAATCGACGGCTTCCTTACAGACTCAACTGTAGTTGAAGGAATCATGATTAAGAACCCATCACAGATGAACGGTCTTAAACTTGCTGAAGGTTATGTTGATGATGAAATTCCACGCGGACACATTTCTATGGCTGTAAACCACGAAGATGTTGCTTTTGCAAAAGAACTTAACGCTGTATTTGCAGAAATGAGAAAAGACGGTTCTATCGAAGCGATCCTCGTTAAATACGGTTTTGATCCAAAACTTCATGTATACCCGGCTGATGCTGATTACGAAAAAGAAATTAAATGTCCTGTAAACGTAATCGACTAATCCTGCGTTAGCGATGGGAAGGGCGCCGAAGGCGTTGTTTGTGAAGGCGGTTTCGCTTTGCGGAACTGCCTTCACAAATAATGGAGCGCCAGCGGAACCCTGGACGTAGCGGCGGCTTTAGCCGAAACGCCCGAAGCAAATTACAGGAAGGAGAAGAAATATGGCTTTACTTGAGATTAAAAACCTTAAGAAAAACTTCGGAGAACTGCAGGTTCTTAAGGATATAAATATTTCTATTGAAAAAGGCGAAGTTCTCGTAATTATTGGACCATCTGGGTCTGGCAAATCAACTTTTTTGCGGTGCCTTAACCTGCTGGAAATGCCAACCGGCGGAAGCATTTATTTTAACGGCACTGACATTCTTAAACCTAAATTTGACATTGTAGAATACCGCCGGCATGTAGGAATGTGTTTTCAGAGATTCAATCTGTTTCCATTTATGACAGTTCTGGATAATGTTACTTTTGCCCCTAAGCTGGTTTTGAAAAAAGATAAAGACGAAATAAGGGAAAAAGCCCTGGAGCTGCTGGATAAGGTTGGTCTTAAAAGCAAGGCTGACGTTTACCCTACAACTCTTTCCGGTGGACAGCAGCAGCGTGTTGCCATTGCCCGTTCCCTTGCCATGGATCCTGAAATGATGCTTTTTGATGAACCTACATCGGCCCTGGATCCTGAACTTGTTGGCGAAGTTCTTGCTGTAATGAAGGACCTTGCTCAGTCTGGAATGACTATGGCTACTGTAACTCACGAAATGGGATTTGCTCATGATGTTGCTGACCGGGTTATTTTTATGGATGCAGGATATGTTGTAGAAGATGAAGCGCCTGATGAAATGTTCTCTAATCCAAAAAATGAAAGAACTAAGACATTCCTTTCAAGAATCTTAAACAAGTAGGGGGCAGAAAATGAACATTCTTAGAAACTTAGACTTTGTAAAGGCAATTAAAGATCTGCTTCCACAGCTTTTAGGAAAGGCTCTGGTTATTGTTCTTGTTGCTACTCTTGCCGGTTTTGCCCTTGGAATTTTAAGCGGATTCCTTCTGGCTCTTGCCCGCATTTCTAAAAACAAATTTTTAAACCGTGTTGTTGTTCTGTTTCAGGAACTGATCCGTGGTACTCCGCTCCTTGTGCAGCTGGTTTACATTTATTATGTAGTACCGCTGCTCATTACATGTCTTGCTCAGCTTATTGGTTTTGAAGATTACAAATGTAACTTTACTCCTTTAACTGCCGGTATTCTTGGGCTTGGTATTAACTATGGTACATATATTGCAGAAGTAATTCGTGCTGCAATTCTTTCGATTGACGGTGGACAGAGAGAAGCTGCTCTTGCACTTGGTCTTACTCCATCACAGGCAATGATGAGGATTGTTGTACCTCAGGCTATGAAGAATTCCATTCCGGTTTTTGGAAACTATCTGGTAATGATGGTAAAAGATACTTCTCTTATGTCTTATATTACTGCAGCTGAATTTTTGCAGACTGCTAAGGCTTATACATCTCAGACCTTCCTTACTATTGAATCTTATACAATTCTTGCGGGAGTTTATTTGATTATCTGTATTCCGCTGGGAATGCTTGCCAAGTGGATTGAAAACAAAACTTCAATCGGAAAGCGCTAGATATTAAGGAGGAATGTAAGATGAAACACTTTGTAATTACTATTGGTCGTGAATTTGGGTGTAATGCCCGCGAAATTGGCCGTCAGCTGGCTTCAAGACTTGGTGTAAAGTTCTATGACAAGGAACTTGTAGACCTTGCTTCTGAAAAGCTGGGGTTAGAAAGCACTGAGGCTGCAAAAGGATTTTTCCATCCGAGAGCATCTGATCCTCTTGCTGAAGAATTTGGTTACGGTGTAAGCCGCTCTTATTTTAATGCAAGAGCTGTTGATGCCCAGGCTTATGTAATCAGAAAAATTGCAAACTCTGAAAGCTGCGTAATGCTGGGCCGTTGTTCTGACTACTTTTTGCAGGAATTTGGAACTACATTAAATGCCTTTGTTTATGCGCCTCTGCCATACAGAATTCAGCACATTTCTGAAGCCTATGACCTTACTCCTGGTGAAGCTGAAAAAATGATTAAAAAAATCGATAAACAGCGTCATAAGTACTACAAATATGTTACAGGCAAAAACAGAGGCGACCGCCATGGCCGTAACATTATGATTGATGTTGAAATGTTTGGTGTTGAAGGTGCAGTTGATCTTATTTACAGTGCAGTTCAGCAGAAGTTTGGTGAATAAATGAATGAAAAAGGATATGTTTTTTTCCTGCATAGCTTGTGGAGCCGGAAATTGTGAGCACGGAGATAAATCGTATCCTTCTTTCTGTTTGAGCCGTCATCTTAGTGAAGAGGACAGAAAGAATAATAAAAGAGTTCATCTTGAGGATGCAGAAAATTTAAAAATTATGAAAGCTTCAGCGAAGATTGAACATGATTTTTATTGCAAGGTTACAAGAGTTGAAGAAACAGTCCGCTGGTGTCGGGAAATCGGTGTCCACATGTGTAATCCGATCCTTCAGGCTGAAAAGTTGAATGAGCAGCAGACTGATGTAAATATTGTAATGGGACTGTGTGTAGGACACGACAGTCTTTTTTACAAATATTCTAAGGTTCTGATTACAACTCTGGTTACAAAGGACCGTGTGCTTGGTCACAACCCCGCAGCGGCTTTGTATCAGGCAAACGCTTATTACAGTGATAAGCTCTTCGAAGAGTTCTAGTCAATCTGCCTGAAATTAATATGCTCCTTTTTGTGGCTGTGTGTTAAGCAACGTTGTTGCCGGCATACAGCCTTTTTTTTGACATAGGGAGCGGCGGCAGTGCCGCAAAAACAGTCCGGTGGACTGTTTTTAGCGAGATGCTATGATTTAGAAGTCAGGGAAAAAGTGGTACTCTGATTCGAAGGAATCAGAGAGTCGGCGGAAGGTTCACCGAGACTGTGAAGAATGTACTGTTGACTCAGTGCAAAACTTCGATAGCGAGATTAACCGTAAACCAACCGCCGTAAAACATTCTACGGATAAATTTAAGATTTATACCGTGAATAGGAGTACGGTGACCACCACCTGATGTTTACTCTTGATTCCATTTTATCATATAAGGGGTGAAAAATGGAACAGCAGAGAAGATTTATAGGCATCGATCTTGGAAAAAAAGAGTATGAATTGAAAATTATTCATTCGAATAAAAAAGTCACAGGCTGGAAAGGTCAAAACAACAGGTTCGGACGGGAAGCCCTTTACAAAAAACTTCTTCCGACAGATCGGGTTGTAATAGAGGTGTGTTCCCTTTCAATGCTGAGGGCAAGGGAGATGCGTGAAAAAGTCGGTTGCGATGTGGTTCTTCTGAATCCCTGGCGCCTTGCAATCATTTACAGGTCGGTTAAAAAGAATGACAAGGAAGATGCACTGAAACTGGCCAGAATGGTTCAAAAGTATGACGATGAGGAGTTGTGTGACGTGAAGCTTCCGACGGAACATGAAGAAAATCTGCGACAGATTCTCGCTGAAATCCGCCAGTTGAAGAATGACAGGACAAAAGAGATAAACAGGCTTCACGCTATTTTTCTCGCAAACGGTTTTACGGACATAGTAAGAAAAGATGTTGCTTCAAAGGAAAACAGAGAACATAACATCGAACTGTTGAGTTCCATTTCAAGGCTTCAGGTCAAAGGGGGGCTGGAAAGAATAGATTTGATTGAAAGCCAGTTGAAGTCGGTTACAAATATTCTAGAGGAAGAAATTAAAGGCGATAAGAATATCGAAAGGCTTATGAATGTACCTGGTGTAGGAAAACAGACAGCAGCAGTTTTTGTTTCATGCATTGGAGACGGAAGCAGATTTCAGAATGCTTCAAAAGTTGGTGCGGCAATATGACTCGTACCAAGAATTGGCATATCATCCAAGCAGGTGATATACGGACACATAACAAAAAGGGGAAATGGGAATCTTCGTGCACTTTTAATAATGGCTGCCTGGTCACATATCAGGTCAAAAGAAGGTGGAGCATTAAAGGAAAAATTCGCTTATATGACACAGTGTCAAAGCAAAAGTAAGAAGATAGCAATTGTAGCCATTGCAAGAAAACTTGCAGAGTTTTTATATACACTTCTCAAATACGGAAGAGATAATGAAAAGAGAACTTCTGTTGCAACTGAAAAAATTGCAGCAGAAGCATTAATTGCATAGCCTGAAATTCGAGTTTTCTAAATTAACCGTAATCTGAAAAAGTTTTGATAAA
>JAEDGQ010000096.1 GCA_016297415.1 Treponema sp. | reverse complement strand
GGTGGTTTCGATAAACTCAACCACCGTAATGCAAACTTATTGGACAGCCCCCATTTTTTTTTCTTTCTGTTAACCCCAGGCAACAAACAAGCTATTCAAAAATCGGATAACACTCAAATCCGGCACTACGGAGACGGTCACCCATGTTGTTTTCTTTTGTTTCGTCTACTGCAACTATGTAGTAGGTTGTACCGCTTGGACGAACTTCTTCTGTAATTTTTGCGGCAAATCCCTTGTCTTTTAATTTTGAAACAAGGTTTTCTGCATTTGCTTTATCCTTGAAAAGCCCCAGCTGCTGTCTCATAACTTTTTCAGAACTTTTCTTTGAAGCCGGTGCAGGAGCTGTTACTGCCGGCATTTCTGATTTTGCCATTGGTGCCGCATCTGCTGTATCTGGAGAAGCAGATGAAGTTCTTGGAACAAAATACCAGAAAGGAGCCGGTAATGTCTGGATCTGACCTTTTACAATTGCTGCTTCCGGTGATTCAGGAAAATTCTTTTTAAGGTTATCTGAATAAGATTTATCCCCTGTAATATGCCACAGGGTAAGAAGAAGCTGAGGACGTATTGTTTTCATTGAATCAAGACTGCTGTATGTTTTAAGAATGGCAACAGCTTCTTTTGTGTCTTCTGTTTTTTCAGCACGACAAAGTACTATCCACTGTTCATAAAGCTTTACATAAGAAATTACTGTCTGATCAGAAGAATTGCGTACTTGAGAGTTTAAGTAATTCTGGGCAGAAGACCAGTCACCACAGCTTAAAGCACAGCGTACTGCATCAATTACAAGCTGTTCGCTGGATCTTTTTGGCATGCCTTCTGCATCACCAGCCCCAATTGCTGCAGCCTGCACATAAGCATTCAGGGCGTCTGTATAATTTCCAGACTGTTCCAGAACGCTTCCAAGAAAAATATAGCCGGAACGCCTGTCTGCCGCTGTTTCGAGAGCAGGTACTGTCTGTTTTAACCAGGCTATAGACTGTTCAAGATTATCTTTTGCCGCAGCTTTTTCTGCTGCTCCTTTTGCAGTTTCAGCAAAAAGCAATGAAGATGCCATCATTAACAAAACTGCTGTTCCTGTTATTTTTAAAGACATTCTGCCCTCCCCTTAATCCTTACTGAATCAAAGTTCCCTTAAAGGTATTTCCGTTTAAGGCTGTAAGTTTTACTTTTACAAAAGTACCAATAAGTTTTTTGTCTGCCTTAAAGGCCACTCTTTCGTTCTGTTCTGTTTTGCCAAGAAGCTCTGTTTCGTCGTCACGGCTGACAATATCTGCAAGGACCTGGATTTCCTGTCCAATGCGGCTTGTCATAACCTGGTGTGTATGTTTAAGCTGCAGGTCTATTACTTTCTGAAGACGCTCTTTTTTTACTGCCAGATCAATCTGATCAGGCCACTTTGCAGCAGGAGTTCCTTCCCGAGGATTGTAGTAATACATAAAAGCAGTTTCAAAT
This sequence comes from Treponema sp., assembly GCA_016297415.1. Classification (GTDB taxonomy): domain Bacteria; phylum Spirochaetota; class Spirochaetia; order Treponematales; family Treponemataceae; genus Treponema_D. Next base: position 5,354 of record JAEDGQ010000096.1, on the reverse strand, counting down.
TTGATTTCTTCCATGAACGAAAGAATATCTTCAAACTGTTCTTCCGTTTCTCCCGGAAAGCCAACCATAAGGTCTGTTACAAGCTGAACATCCGGCATTGCTGCACGAAGTTTTTTTGTAAGTTCAATAAATTCTTCCCGTGTGTTTTTGCGGTTCATGCGCTTAAGCACTTCTGAGTTTCCGTGCTGGGCTGCAATATGGAATCCATGACAAACATGCTTATCATTTTTTACCACATCAATAAGTTCATCGCTGAAGTCGTTTGGATTAGAAGATTCAAAACGAATCCATTTGATTGAAGAATTTGTTTTGTCCAGATGATTTGAAATCTTTTTAAGAAGTTTTGGAAAATTAAGTTCTCCGCCTTCTGCTTCTGCATCTTTACAACGGTATGCATTTACATTCTGACCAAGAAGTGTAATTTCTTTTACTCCACGACCAGAAAGGAAGTCTATTTCTGCAAGAATCTGATCTGCCTGACGGCTTACTTCCCTGCCCCGAACATAAGGAACAATACAGTATGTACAGAAGTTATTGCAGCCATGCATAATCGGTACAAAAGTTGAGAAAGCCTCTTCTTCGTATGAAATCTTAGGGAATGTATATTCGGCTTCTTCTTCAATATCAAAAGCTTTTCCACCTTTTTCTACTGTTTCGATAATCTGGCCGAACTTATATTTTCCAAAAGTACCGACTGCAAAATCAATTACAGGAAAGTCCTTTTTAACTGTATCAAGGAGACGCTCTGCCATACAGCCCATTAAAACTACATAGAATGGAACCACACCGTTTTCTTCTACAAATTTGACGGCACCCTGCATTTCTTCAAGACGGGTTTTTGCACCTGGTTCTTTGTGACGGATTTTTTTAACACCGGCATAATAACCAAGGCGACCGAAAATACGGTTTTCTGCAGTTCCACGAACTGAACAGGTATTAATGATTACCATATTTGCAATTTCTGGGGCTTCTGCTTTAGTCCAGCCGCGGCTTAAAAAAAGCTGCTCTACTGCTGCAGATTCTGCAATATTCATTTCGCAGCCATAAGTTTCAAAAAAATACTTCATACTTATCTATAATAATAGTCGATTTTTGAAATGATGAGAATATATGGGTGAGGGATTGTAAGGGCCCCTGCGGGGGTGCTTTGCACCGGAGGCGCGTAAGACGCCGTAGCCCTGGAAAGCCCGACCCTGAGGTTAAAACCTCAGGGGCACCCCCCTTATTTACCTGAAAATTCTGCACAGGCATAAGCATTGTGAAAATGAATGCTTTCTTCTGTTTCGGCTTCTACATTAAACCATTTGAAATTCATTTTTTTGAGGCCCAGGTAAACTTCCCGCACAACATCTTCTACAAAACGAGGATTGTCGTAAGCTGTTTCTGTTACAAATTTTTCATCTTCACGCTTAAGAACTGAATAAAGGGCTGTAGATGCGCAGCTTTCAATCATTGAAATTACATCTTCAATCCAGAAAAACTGACTGTACAAAACTTTTACCTTTACAAAACCTCTCTGATTGTGGGCTCCGTAACTGCTGATTGCTTTTGAACAGGGACAAAGTGTGGCAACAGGCACTTTTATACTGATAAAGAATTTCTGTTCAGGCTTAGATGGACCGGCTTCTGTTTCGCCTTCGTAAGTACACATGTATTCCATCATGCCTTCACTTCCGCTGACAGGAGCTTTTTTTTCTATAAAATATGGAAAACTAATGCGGCCAAAAGCTCTTTCTGCGTCCAGCTTTGTACGGATTTCTTCCAGCATTTCAAGAAAATTGTTCATTGAAATATCTGCGTGGTATTTGTGAAAAACCTGAATAAAGCGGCTCATGTGTGTGCCCTTAAAATTATGAGGCAGATTTACAAAAAGATTTACGCTTGCAGTTGTGTTCTGAGTTTTTTTATTTTTATCTAAAACCTGTACCGGATACTTTACGTTTTTTACGCCCACTTTTTGAAGGGGAACTTCTCTGGTGTCTGGTGTGTTCTGAATATCAATCATTTTTTTATTTTATCGCAAAATACCTTTACTGAAAACAAGGGCACCTCCCTGCAGTTTCTAAAAAACTGCAGGGACCGGGCTTTCCGTGGTTCCGCTGACGCTTCATTGCTGACGCAACGGCAAAGCCGCCACTCCAATCCCTGGTGCGTAAAAAAAGTATTGCGGAGATTCCACTTTCGTGGAACTCCACGACAATTGCACCGCAATTGTCGCTCGATTTTACTGAAGCTGCTCACTGCGTTCCGCAGCTTCCAGAGTGTTGTGGAGATTCCACTTTCGTGGAACTCCACGACAATTGCACCGCAATTGTCGTTCGATTTTACTTAAAGCTGCTCACTGCGTTCCGCAGCTTCTAAAGTATTGTACATGAGCATGGCGATTGTCATTGGTCCTACGCCGCCTGGAACTGGTGTAATGTAGCTGGCAATTTCTTTAATGTCGTCAAAGTCACAGTCACCGATAAGTCGGAAACCGCTCTTTTTTGTTGCATCTGGAATACGGTTAACACCTACATCGATTACAACTGCACCTGGTTTTACCATATTCTTTGTAAGTGTGTGGGGATGGCCGGAAGCAACTACTACGATGTCAGCCATTTTTGTGTATTCTGCTGTGTTTTTTGTACCTGTATGACAGATTGTAACTGTACAGTTTGTATCTTTACGGGCAAGAAGCATTGAAACAGGCTTACCTACAATATTTGAACGCCCGATTACAACTGCATGTTTTCCGGATGTTTCAATTCCCATGCGTTCAAGAAGAACGATGATTCCGTGTGGTGTACAAGGAAGGAATCCGGGACGACCAATCATCATATTTCCAACGCTTACAGGGTGGAAACCGTCAACATCTTTTGATGGATCAATTGCCATAATCACTTTATCTTCGTTAATGTGCTTTGGAAGTGGCAGCTGAACGAGAATACCGTGAACATTCTTATCTTTGTTAAGATCATCAATGATTTTAAGGAGTTCTTCTTCTGTTGTTTCTGCAGGAAGATCTACTGATTTGTCTGTCATACCTGCTTCTGCAAGAGCCTTGCGTTTTCCTGTTACATAGCTTACTGAAGCCGGATTTTCTCCAACAAGAATAACTGCCAGACAAGGATTAATTCCCTTTTCCTTAAGCTTCGAAACTTTTTCTGCAACACCTGCACGAACATCAAGCGCAATCTGTTTTCCATCAATGATTGTAGCTGCCATTTTAATGCCTCCAAAACATGTAACTTCAAAATCTATAAATTGTTATTATATTGAAAAAAATAGCCTAAAAAGGTAATATTTTTTTAATTATACATATTTTTGTAATAAAAATTCTATGGATTACAAAAAATTTAGTGAGGACCTAATGAAAAAGTTTCTGGCACTGGCCTGCTCTCTTTTTATTCTTTCTTCTCCTGTTTTCTGTCAGAGCAATGAGGATGATGAAGACCGTTTTGTTATTAACGATTCCAAAATGAATGAACCGGGAGATCAGTTCATTAATCTTGGCCTTATGGTTACTTTCCCTTTAAACTTCGGCGGTTCTTTTCCTCTTTACAGAGAAGGAAATATAACAACAGGTGGAGCAGGTACTCTCGGATATCACCGTTTTATTACTTCTAATGTTGCACTGGGACTTGATGTTTCTTTTGGTTACAATCCTACAATCGGTGAAAATATTTTTACATACGTTCCATTTGTTTTCTGTCTTACATATCAGCCTGGTTATAAACAGTTCGAATTTCCTATAACAATGGGTGTTGGTTTTGCTTCAGAAAACTATCTTAATCATACATACTTCCCTGGGCTTATAGTTAAACCTCAGGCCGGAGTTTTCTATAGAATTAATCCAAGCTGGTCTTTTGGTGTTAAGGGTGAATTTATGTATATGCCTCAATGGTATAACGATTCATCAAAGAACGATTACGGAAACTTTGCTTCAACTGTTATTGCAGCAAGATATCACTTCTAATTTAAAGAGAATTAAAAATGAAAAGATTAAATAAATTATTAACAGCTTCTATTCTTGCTGCAGGCAGCATTTTTTTAATATCCTGCCAGGATGTTATTTTTGAAGAAATTCGCAAAGAAGTAAAACTGGAAGATGCTCAGATTGCAGGAGATGTCCGCTCAATAGTCAGATATAAGGAAGCTTCCAGCGGAAAAGAATATATTTATGTTCAGAACGGAAATCTTTTTAAGAAATGTACTGATACAAAAGAAGATGCCGAAACTCTCCACAACTGGCAGAAAGTTTCTAAACCATCTGGTTCAGGGGACATTAGATTCTGCAACAAACTGGCAGCAGATTCATCATATCTTTATGCTCAAATTGTAACTTTAAAAAACGATACTGATGAAAGTGAATATGTTCCAACAGGAACTGAAATCTGGTGCTACGATGGTTCTGAATGGAAGATTATTAAAATTAACGGTAATGAAGTTCATACTACTGGACAGGTAGTACTTTTCTGCAACAATGCCTTTGAAAATTCTCAAAGACGTGCTTACATCCGCTATTACGATACTACAGAAGGCAAGAATTTAATTATGAAGCTGGACGGAACTTCTGCAGGTCCAGATATGGCTTCTGACGACGCTGAAAATCTTTCAACAACACCTTCAAGAACAGCAAATGCCTGCACAAACTACAAGGGAACAGATTACTTTACTACAGGAGAAGCTATTACTACAGATTCTACAGATACTTACATGTACGCATCTGCAAATACTCAGCTTTATTTTTACAACGGCACAGACTGGTTGAAATCTGAGGGCAATTTATCAGCTGTAGACATTGATAATTCTGATACAATTTATTCTCTCTCATGTTCCAGAGATTATATTCTTATTGGTACATCTGGTGGCATTAAGCACAGTATGATTGATACAGACGGCAAACCTATTGATGTTTCATCATTTAAGTCTAATGCACAGTCTGCACTTTCAAGTTCTTACTTTGTTTACCAGGTGCTTGTTCAGGATCCTGCATTACTAGAAGATGAAGGAACTCTTTACGGAACAACAACTTTCAAAGGTTCATCATCCAGATCTTCAGCTACAGTTGAAAACTGCGGTCTCTGGGCTTATTACAAAAATACAAAGAAATGGAACAGGGAGTAGGAAATTACATCCATGTAATTTCCTACTCGACAGCAGCTTTGCTGCTGTCCTCTGTTTTTTTATCTCTTTCTGGGACGCCCATCCGTGGGCTCTCTGTTTTTTTTAGAATTTGTGATAGAATGGCTTTATGAGTGATTTATTTGATGCCAGGCCACAGAAGGAACCTCTGGCGGCTAGACTCAGGCCTCGGAATCTTGATGAATATATTGGTCAGGATCATATTGTTGGTAAAGGCCGTCTTCTTC
>JAEDGQ010000095.1 GCA_016297415.1 Treponema sp. | reverse complement strand
AAGTCCAATCCCCGTGATCCTTGCCACTGTTTAAAATTAAAAAACTCGAAATTGAACCTATTAATATATTCCCATTTATAAATGTTTTTTTGGAGATTACTAATGAAGAAAATGATGTTAATCTGCGGCACATTGTTTTTGCTTTCCACAGGAATTTTTGCTCAGAATTCTGAAAAAATTACAGAACTTATTAACACAGAAAAAACAACTTATGGTCAGGCAGCTTACCTTACAGCTGTTTTTACAGGGGCAGTAAATGAGTCAGCAACTGAAGAAGAATCCTTAAAAGCTCTTCAGACAGAAAAACTTGTTTCTGAAAACAAAACTGCAGATGACTATATTACGCTTTCTGAGTTGTCATATATTGCATTAAGTGTATCCGGCAAAAAAGGCGGATTATTTTACACCCTCTTTCCCGGGCCAAGATATGCACTCAGAGAATTAAAGGCTAAAGGTGTTCTTCCTCCAAATGCAGATCCATCTGCAACTGTAACAGGAAGAGATACAATCGCAGTTTTTAACGGCTGTCTTTCGGATGCCCAGTAAGGAGGTATGGTAAAGTGAAAAAATCAGTTTTAACAGCACTCCTGGTTTCTGCCGGACTTTCTGCTTTTGCATTTGATTTCGGCGGTTCCTTCGTAAATAACTCAAAACTTGCAAACCAGCCCGCCTCTGACGGAGATTTAAGACTCCATCAGAAAAATGCTGTTTCGCTGTGGATTTCAACACCATTCGGTTCCTCTGCCGACAGTTATTTTACAGCAGCGGGAAAATATCAGTTTGAGCGTGATTTCGGAAACGATTTAACAATTAATGCCCTTGACCTTTCACTCTGCAAAGCCGTTTATGTTGAAGATGAATTTACAATTACAGCAGGACGTTTTGCCCAGTCAGATCTTTCTGGACTTGTTTACTGCCAGAATGGTGACGGTTGTTCAATAAATTTCGAATCACCTGTTTTTAAATGTACAGGATATGGTTTCTACACAGGATTCCTTAACAGCCAGTTTGTAACAATTCTTGACGAAGACTATACTGCAGATTCAGACAAACTGTATGACAGGGCACCTGCTTACCTGGTAACCGGTGCAAAAGCCGTACTTCCATATTTCCTTGGAGAACAGTCGGTTTCGGCAGAAGGTATTTTTACAGCTAATATGGATTCGTCAAAAAGAGCACATACAAGAGTATATGCAGAAGCAGCTCTTGAAGGTCCTTTGTTCATCAACGGGTTTTACTACAACATAACTGGTGTAATCGGATTTAACAAAACAGGTTCAGGAGATTTTTCAATGGGAAACCTTTCAAAAGGCTCTTTAACCTGGTATGGAGATACAAAGGGACTTTGCGTTGCTGCAAACTCAGTTTACGCTTCTGGCCATCAGGGACCATTCGATAATTTCCGAGGTTTTACAAGTCAGACAGCAACAGCAGCCTTAACAGAACCGGAATGGTCAGGTATTTTTGTAAACGGGCTTTCAGCTTCTGTTAAGCCCACTGCAAATATGCTTCTTTCTGCCAGTGCAGATGCAGTAATCCATGCCGCTTCTTCATTTAAGTATGCTGGTTTCCAGTACGATGCAAACATCGAATATCAGGCAACATCTGATATTTATGCAGCTGCAAATATTGTTCAGTATTTAGCCTCAGAAGATTCTGACACAAATAATAAAACTGAAATCACTCTCAAAGTAATTGTTACATTCTAATTTCGGGAGGAATGGATAATGAAAATGTCAGTTAAGAAAATAATCGCTTCACTTGTTATGGCAGCAGCAATAACAGCTGCAAGTGCATCAAACATGCAGGCTACAGTCCTTTCCACAAAAGGAAAAACTGAGGTAATGAAAGGAACTTCATGGACTCCATTAAAGATTGGAAGCATCATCGAAAAGGGTGATGTTATTCAGACAGGATTTAAGTCTGAACTCATTCTGAAAATTAAAAATACAACTGTAACAGTTTCCCCTCTGTCACGCATCACAATTGAACAGCTGGCATCAAAAGGTGACAAAGACGAAACTCGTCTGTTCCTTGATACAGGTTCCCTTAAATCTGATGTTAAGAAAACAGAAGACCGTCGTGTAGGCTTTACAGTACGTTCACCGGTTGCAACTGCGTCTGTACGGGGTACAATTTTTGGTGTAACAAACGGATTTGGAAACACAACTACAGTTGCAGGTTACGATGGTGTAACTGCAAGTTCAAAAAATAAAACTATTGCAAAACCAGAAATCGCAGCAGAAGGAAGTGATGAAGCAATCTCAGACGGAGAACTGGGAGCAGGCTCAACACTTAACAGAAAAAGTCAGAAAACAGTATTCAAAAAAAATTCAATCATTACTCCTAAGGACAATGCAAAATCTGATTCTACAAACATCGGTGGAATTCCGGCAGTTTCAAATGAAGCTGAAGTTACAAAAAAAGGTTCAGCTTCTATAAATGTAACCGTTACAATTGAAGACCTTACAGACCAGCAATAATAAACCTATTAAAAAATATATCCTGAAACAAAAGAGGCTGTCCAATAAGTTTGCATTACGGTGGTTGAGTTTATCGAAACCCCACATTTAGTGTAGCAGTCATTTCGATGAGTGGTTCCTGAGCCTGTCGAAGGGCTCAATGAGCGCTACACTCATTACTTTTGGGTCATCCCCTTTTTTATATATTACTACTCACAATAAACTAAATTTGGTAAAATCATTTCTATGAAAAAGCTTATCATTATAACTTTAACAGCTGCACTTTTTTTCACTTTCTCAAGCTGCTCAAAAAACAAAAATAAAAACATAACACCTGCGGAATCTGCACAAAAGCCGGGAACAACAGTTCCTCCGTCAAAAACTGCAGTTAAACTTAAACATCTTAATGGGGCAACTGCCTCATATATTTCAGACAAAACAATCGCAGTAGTTCTTGGCCACAGTTATAACGATGAAGCTACAGTATCTTCTTTAACTCAGCTTCTTTATCTTAATTATGGGCTTGAAACTGAAGAAACAAGCGGTCTTATCAAAGTAATGGTATACCCCCAGGATTTTATGGTTGCAGGTAAAGTTCGTCTCAGCAATCTTTACTCCGTTCTTGAAGATAAAAAACTTGCAGGACTGATTACAATCGGAGCGCCAGAAGGTCTTTGTAACGCAATTGCAAGACTTGAAGACAAAGAAGAAGCAAATGATGAAACAGGCAATAAAAGAACTTATCCTGTTTATTCTTTCTTTCCACAGGATGATATTCTCGGCTCAGAATCAACTTCAGATTTTGTCCTGGATTTTCTTCAGACAGCCGGTATTACAGAAGAAGCAGCTGACTATGTGCCATACGAAGTTTCAACACTTCTCCTAAATAGTGTTCAGTCAATGATAAATCAGCGTGGCCCTGTACCGCAGGATAAAAACCTTCAGGCGTTCGTTCAGAAACTTGCAGGCAGACAGAAAAAGATTAAACCTTACTTTGATAGTGAAACAGGCTTGCAGTCTGTAAACCATTTTATTTTTGAATAATGCTTTTTAAGACAACTGCTTTTCAGACACTTGAAAAAACAGACTCAGCTAAAATTTTAATTATCTCAGACAGTCACGGTTCAAAAGAAAACCTTGAACAGGCAATAAAAAAATTCGGTTCAGACTGTGCTGCCCTTCTTTTTTGCGGTGACGGCATGGAAGATCTTGTTTCACTTATGGAAGAAGATTTTCATCAGGACCAGCAGCACAAATTTATGCCGGCATGTGTTTTCTTCGCCAGAGGCAATGGTGACGACTACTCAATTCAGCTGGCAACAGACAAAATCTCCCGGCTTTCTGTTGAAGATTTTAAGATTGTAGAAGCTGCAGGAAAAAAAATATTTCTTACCCACGGACATCTTTTTGGTGCCGGATACGGTGTTTCTGAGCTCATTCAGGAAGCAAAAATTCAGAGATGTCAGATTGCAATTTTCGGACATACTCATGTACCTTACTGCAAAGTTCAGGACAATGTTCTTCTTATAAACCCAGGAAGCTGTACCCGTCCCCGTCAGGGAAGCCTAAAATCCTGCTGTGTTCTTACAATAAAAAAAGACAGTCCTCAGTGTGACTGTCAGTTTTTTACAATAGATTAATAATTATCACTCATTTTAAATCCCGTCATATCATGGCCAGGATAAACAAGAGTGTCTTCCGGAATCTCTTTTCTCAACCGTTTCAAGCTTTCCTGAATATCTTTTTCACTTCCACCAAGATCAGTACGTCCCCAGGAACCATAAAACAGAGTATCACCGCTGATTAAAATCTTTTCTTTTTTATTATGAAGACAAATACAGCCTGATGTATGTCCCGGAGTATAAAGAATCTTCCAGTCTGAAAGAGCTTCTCTTACATCTTCCAGCCCGGGGTGTTTCTCTACAGGCAGGCACTGGAAAAGAGATTTGCCTTCTTCCAGATAACAGTCTGCAGGAGGAAGAGAACTGACAGCAGGTATAAAAGCTTCAAATCCCATATAACTTAATTCCCTGCTGTGAATAATTCCTGCATCAGGGCCCAGTCTGTTAGAATCATTTTTATGAATCATAACAGGTGCAGAACCATAAACTTTATGGAGAAAATTTAAGCCGGCAATATGATCAAAATGGCCGTGAGTCAGAACAATAGCAGCCACCTCAAGCCTATTAGCTTCAATATATGCAGAAACTGATTTTTCATCACCGCAGAGTTCACAACAGGCAGGATCCACAATAAAAACTTTATTGCCCGAAAGATTTACAATAAGAGTGTTAACACCAAAAGGTCCTGTATGAATTATTTTCACCATATTTATTTCCACTAAAAAAAGGGCTGTCCTAAAAGTTCAACTTGCGGTGGTTGAGCCCTTCGACAGGCTCAGGAACCACCTGTCGAAACCACCATATTTAGTGCAATGGTCATTTCGACAGGCTCAATGACCGCTACAGTCATTACTTATTGGACAGCCCCTCCTTCTTTGTCAGTTAAAATTACTGAATGTCAGCTGTAGAACTTGAGCGTGGAGCACGCATAGCAAGGATTTCTTCATCAGTGAGTTCTACAGGAGCTTTTTCCATTTGTTTTGCAAAAGCAGCCTGCTGAGCAACAGTATAAGAGTTTGTAGCTGTAAAGCTGTCAACGATTGGAGCAGAAGTATTTTCTACATCCGGCACTCTTTCGTTGTTAATGTATTCTTCTGGAGAAACTTCATTTTCGTCAGCCGAAGCACCTTCATTTGAGAAGTTAACCATAAGTTTGCGACCACGATATTCATATCCGTTAAGTGCAGAAATAACTTTGTCACCATCTTCTTTAAAGACCTGAACAAATGAGTAGTTAGCGAGAATCTTGATTTTGCCGATGCGGTCGCGGTCAAGACCTGCAACACTTACAAAAAGACCAACAATATCTCTTGCAAATACACGGCGGTTACGACCGATTCCAACGAAAATTGAAACTGCATTTTCTTCGTCGATTTCTACCCGCTGAAAACGTTCTCTTGATTCTTCAGTATTTTCATCACGGTTAGAGCGTTCTTCGTAACGGTTACGGCGTTCTTCACGGCGGTTTGTACGATCTTCGCGATTTGGTCTATTTGGGTTAAAGTGATAGATAGCACCACTTGAACATTTCAAAAGATAAGCCGCAACGTATGAACGGCGTGTAAATGAAACGTTTTTCTTGAAAACTTTCTTAAGTTCTTCATAAAGTTCCGGGTTTGATTCAACCTTTGTTACAGCATCTTTAAGGAATGCAGCAACCTGTTCCATATTAAGTTCATTATTACGTTTGTTAAAAGCCATAGTAATACTCCTTAGTCAAAAAAAGGCTTAATTTAATGTTCCCACGTATGCAAAATCATTTTTCTTAAAGCCCAAACGGGTCAAATGTGATTCCAGCATTCCGGGTACAATTGAATTTGAAATAATAAAAAAGTGAATTCCGTCTTTTTCTAAGCTTGAAAAGCATTGTTCTAAAAGTTCTTTTGCAATTCCAAGTCCACGGTAATTCTGATTTACAAAAAGTGCTGTTAAAAAAGCTGCTTTCTGTGGTAAGGACTCAAGGTAAGAATATAAAATACAACCGGCAAATTCGTCTGTAAAAGTGTGGCATACAACACCGCTCACACTTTCGTTTTTCAGACACTCTGTATTAAAATTGGGACCAGTCATAAAAGCAGACATAGTCTCGCCTAATTCACCGGCAAACTGATGTTTTAATTCTTCCTTAAAGGCACTGACTTCTTTAGCCACATACTCACTGTCCATAAGGTGATTGTATGCCCGGAAAGAAAAGTCTTCAGTAACAAGATCATCGTATTCATCAAAATCCTGTTCCAGATTTTCAAGACCCCATGATTCACGGAGTGCATTGTACCATTCAATGATACGCTCATTCATTTTTTTTGTTTTGTAAGAATGAAATCTGCGTTCAATTTCAGGGTACTTTTTTAATGTGTTCTTAAAATTCTTAAATACCCCCCTGCCTTCTGCCAGAACCTGTTTCAGTTCACCATAAGCCTTAACGCCTTTGTACTTATTAATAAAAGATTCAAGCAGGTTGTAGCCGTCTGCACTATCCCAGAGCGGCAGCGAATAAATATTTTCTTCATCAACCGTATCAAAATCAGAGGCACAATCAATCTGAACTGTTTTAAGCTTTTCTGCATCTAAAACAAAAGTCTGCTGCTGATTATCCATTGCATGCAGAATTTCTGCACAAAGAGAATCGGTTAATTCAAAAATCATCGATAACTTAATTTACCACAAAAGACAGTTTGATTCAATTAAAAACAAACCATAAAAAAAGCTGTCCGACACATTATGAGGCCACTGAAAAAGTCCCATAAAGACTGAATTTACAAACACCATTTGAATAG
>JAEDGQ010000094.1 GCA_016297415.1 Treponema sp. | reverse complement strand
TTTAAAAGCTCATGCATCAAAATCTGCAAACTGGAAAAGAGGTGCAAGATTCTATTCATCGACAAGTGAAAGTGAATTGAAGAAGTTTTTTGAAAAAGCTTTAAAATAAAAATCTCGGTGATTGAGCACGTCGAAACCCCCTGTTTAGTAAAATTGTCATTTCGACAGGTGGTTCCTGAGCCTGTCGAAGGGCTCAATGACCGCTTTGTAATCGAGGCACAAAATGAAAAAAATAGTTCAAACTGCTGGGAGAAACGCACAGTCAATGATTTTCCCAATCGGAAAACCAAACGATGCCTACGCTCAGTATTTTGTGGGTCAAAGTTATCTCGCTCCAGTTTCTACAAGTCAGGTTGGAATCTTCAATGTTACTTTTGAGCCTTCTTGCCGAAACAACTGGCATATTCACAACGCAAAAAAAGGCGGCGGTCAGATTTTGATTTGCGTTGCTGACCGTGGATTTTATCAGGAAGAAGGAAAAGAAGCTGTTGAAATGAAACCTGGGGATTGTGTAAACATTCCTGCTGGAGTTAAACATTGGCACGGAGCCGCTCCAGATTCCTGGTTCAGTCACCTTGCAGTGGAAGTTCCGGCAGAAGAAGGTTCAAATCAGTGGCTTGAAAAAGTCAGCGATGAGGAATATTTCAAAGCAACAGGAAAATAAAATGAAACGATTTCTTCTATTAATTATATTTTTATTTTCAGCGATTTTCACTTTGTCGGCTGAAACGATTTTTATAAAATTTATGTGACTTCAAATCTTCATAATTTTCTGGTTGTGATAAATTCAGGGGCTTTTTGGATTATTTCCAGAAGCTCATTTCCCTTTGTGTCTGCAATGTGCTACAGGGCAAGTAATACTATAAATTTGGTTGAGAGAGTTGGAAGCAGTAACGGGATGCATTCTAAAAAAAAATTAATTATTTTGTTAATACCTATTGACTTACTAGGTAATAACAGTGTATAAATAACCTAGTAAATTAGTAGATAATTAAACAGGAGGACATGATGAAAGCTTACTTTGAAAAGTTAGTTCGCGAAAACTTTAGAAATGGAGTCATGTGCTGCTGTTGCTGTCATTTCTAAGCCGAATTAATATCTTACGGCAAAAATAATCAAACACTCAAAAAAGATTGGGCTGTCCCAAAAGTAATGACTGTAGCGCTCATTGAGTTCTTCGACAGGTGGTTCCTGAGCCTGTCGAAGGACTCAGGAACCACTCGTCGAAATGACTGCTACACTAAATGTGGTGGTTTCGATAAACTCAACCACCGTAATGCAAACTTATTGGACAACCCCTGACACATCTTAAAAAAATAGAAGGGCAGGTGTAATTATGTCAAAACCATTACTTTTTAATGATTATTCAACAGAAGATTATGTAAAATTTGCAGAACAGACTGCAAACTGGATAAAAACAACAGGAAAAGCTGGAAGATTTGGAAAACTCTGGAATCAGAGTCCAGATTCCAGGGAAAATTATGATGACTATCCAATGCTTACTCCAAAATCCCTTTATGGCGGTTCAGCAGGAGTGGGGCTTTTTTACCTGCGATTGTATCAGGTAACTAAAAAGGATGAATATTTAGAAGAAGCTAAAGCCAGTGCAAAAGAACTGATTGAAACTGATGAAGGCATTGCTTTTTATGAACGAACCTTAAAACTTGGTGTTACAGAAGATAAGCTGGTTCATGTAAAGAATATGCCTGGCTGGATTGCAGGTTTTAATAACGGTCCGACAGGCCAGGCTTATTTTGTTCTTAAACTTTATGAAGTTACAAAAGATGAAGCATATTTAAAATTTGCAGAAAAGGTTGCAGATGATGTAATTGCTGCCGGCAAGACAGAAGGTGATTATCTGTATTGGTCTGAACAGCTGGATTACTGTGGTGACGGAAGTTACATTCCATATTTTGCAGAACTTTATCGTGTAACAAAAAATGATAAATATGCAGACGCTGCCAGAAGATTTGGAAATTATCTTCTTACAAAAGGTAAACCTGCTCCAAATGGTGGAACTTACTGGAATGTTGTAGATCTTACAATTATTGATTTTCCAAAAGATGTTTTCTGGGTAAATCTTGCTCACGGAACAAGCGGTGTTGGTTATGTATTTACTTTTATTTACAACCTTACAAAAGAAGAAAAATTCTTAAACGCTGCAAAGGAAGCTGCTAAGTATATTCAGGGAATTGCTGTTGGTGATGATGAGGGAGTTTTAGTTCCTTATCTTGACAGTCTGGAAAGAGGTCCTTCAACTGAGTTTTATTATTTAAGTCAGTGCCATGGTCCTGCGGGAACTTCCCTTTTGTTCCATGCACTTTATGATATTACAGGTGAAAAAGAATATTTAGACTGGACCTTAAAACTTAGCCGCGGAATTATTAAAGCAGGGGCTCCTGAAAATTTTAGCCGCGGTTACTGGCAGAGTCAGGCGTTGTGCTGTGGAACTCCTGGTATTCTTGAACACTTTGTTTCAATTTACAGATTAACTGGTGAAAAAGAATTCCTTGAGTATGCAAGACGAACTGCTAAAACTGTTGTTGGTCAGTCTTTTGTAGAAGATGCAGATGGTGACATTTATCATCAGAAGCAGACAAGAAGATGGAGCGGTGCATGGTGGAGAACTATTCCTACTGATGTTCACAGCTATACTGGTCTTTATATTGGAACTGCCGGTAATGCCTGGACTTTGCTTTCTTTAGCGGCTGCAGAAAAAGGTGAAAATAATCTGGTTAATACAATTGATTACGATTTTTTTAAGTAAAGGAAAGGGGTTTTAGGGGAAGCTTTGCGTCCCCTAGGAGAGAGGGTAGCGTAAGACAGCTTGCTGGCTGAAGCGAGGGGGAGACTTCCCCCCTCTAAAAAATATTTTTATGGAGAACTAAAATGGCAAAATTATATGATTCAATTACAGAACTGGTTGGAGAAACTCCTCTTGTAAGGCTGCACAGATTTGAAGAAGCTCAGGGAGCGGTTGGAAATATTCTTGGAAAATTTGAATATTTTAATCCAAGCGGAAGTGTAAAGGATCGGGCGGCTTTGAATATTATTGAAGAAGCAGAAAAGCGTGGCGACATAAAACCAGGTGACACTTTGCTGGACTATACAAGCGGAAACACAGGAATTGGAGAAGCAACATTTGCTAATGCAAAAGGGTATAAGCTGGTGATTGTAATTCAGCCTGGTGTTTCTAAGGAACGTTCACAAATTTTGAAGGCATTGGGTGCAACTTTGCTGCAGGTAACTGATGTACCGGGATTTCCAGAACTTTTGACAAACGGTCTTTCAATGGAAGGACTGGATAGAGTATTTAAAGCTTTTGCTAAACAGAACGGATGGTATTATTTGAATCAGTGTGCCGATATCAATAACTCGCTGGCACATGTAAAAGGAACAGGACCTGAAATCTGGGAAGCAACAGGCGGTAAGGTTGATTATGTTGTTCAGCTTGTTGGTACTGGTGGAACTTTAAGCGGTCTTGCAAAATACTTCCGTGAAAAGAATCCGGATGTAAAGATTATTGGAGCTCAGCCGGCGGAACAGTCCAAGAAAAATCCGAATTTTCCTGACAGAAATACAATTGACGGTGTTTTGAATTTTAATGGAGTTCCACAGCAGAATTATCCTCCTCTTTTTACTGCTTTTAATACAAAATGGGATGAATGTTTTGATGTTGTGGCAGAGGATGCTTATGAAACTGGAAGAAAACTTGTTAGCACTGAAGGATTTTTTGTTGGTCAGTCGGCGGGGGCTGCTTTGTGGGTTGCAAGTCAGGTTGCAAAACGGCCTGAAGCAAAAGGCAAAAATATTGTTGTGATTCTGGCAGACAATGCTTTTAAGTATCTTTCTACAAATATGTATAAATAATTGTTGTAATAAAGTCTGGGCGTTCCGGCTGGTTTCGACAGGCTCAACCGACGCCGTCGTGCGTTCCAGCCTTCCGCTTTCGCTCCATTGGACGCAGCAAAGCTGCTTACCAACTTCGGGCTTCCATGCACTAACGCAAATTTTGTCCGTACAAATTATTTAGAAAGGAATACAAAAATGGCAGTTTCACTAGAAACAAAATGTCTTCATTTAGTTGAAGAAGAAAATACAGAAGATGAGTGTAAAAAAACATTACATTATGGTTCAGTAAGTTTTCCTATTTATCAGACTGCAACTTATGCACATCCGGCAGTAGGACAGAGTACTGGTTTTGATTATTCAAGATTACAGAATCCAACAAGAGCACAGGTTGAAAAAGTGGTGGCTCAGCTGGAGGGTGGAATAGATGCTTTTGCTTTGTCTTCAGGAATGGCAGCTATTAGTTTACTTTTTGAAATCTTCAAACCTGGAGATCATCTTATAATTGATTCAGATCTTTATGGTGGGGCAATCCGCCTTTTTGATCATGTTACTGCAAAAAATGGAATTGAGTTTACAAGGGCAAACTGCAGTTGTGATGATGTTGAGTCTCTAATAAAGTCAAACACAAAAGCGGTCTATATTGAAACTCCAACAAATCCTATGATGAATGTTACAGATATTAAAGCTCTGGCAGAAATTGCAAAACGTCATGGAATTCTTTTGATTGTAGACAATACATTTCTTTCACCATATTTTCAGAATCCTCTTTCCCTTGGTGCTGATGTTGTTATTCATAGCGGAACAAAATATCTTGCAGGCCATAATGATACTCTGGCAGGTTTTATTGTTACTAATAAATTAGAGATTCAGGAAAAACTCAGGTTTTTGATTAAGACTACAGGAGCTGGTCTTGCTCCTTTTGATTGCTGGCTTGTTTTAAGAGGAATTAAAACTTTGGCTTTAAGAATGGAAGCTGCTCAGAAAAATGCATTTAAGATTGTGGAGTGGCTTAAAAATCAGAAGTCTGTTACAAAGGTGATTTATCCCGGGCTTAAAGAACATCCTGGTTATGAAATTATGAAAAAGCAGTCCAGAGGTTTTGGTGCAATGGTAACTTTTAATGTTACTGATGTAGCTAAAGCTAAAAAAATACTTGGTTCTGTTAAATTGATTCAGTATGCTGAAAGTCTTGGGGGTGTAGAAACTTTAATTACTTATCCTACAACTCAAACTCATGCAGATGTTCCTGAAGAACTCCGCTTAAAAAATGGAATTACTCCTGCAACTTTGAGACTTTCTGTTGGTATTGAAAATGCTGAAGATTTAATTGAGGATTTAAAACAGGCGTTTAAGAGTTAGCGATTGGAACACCTTTAGTCCCGGAGCAAAGCGCAGGGATGAGCCGCGTAAGACGGCGAAGTGTGAAAAGCGCGACCTGAACGAAGTGAAGGGAACTCCCGGAAAATCAGGAGGAAAAAATGAAAATTGATTTTGATACTGTTGTAAATAGAAAAAATACAAATGCAATAAAATATGATCTTGCAAAGAAAAGAGGAAAACCAGAAGATGCAGTAAGTTTATGGATTGCTGATATGGATTTTCCTACAGCTCCTTGTATTCAGAAAGCGGTGGCAGAAAAAGCGGCTCACGGAATCTGGGGCTATAGTCGTCCGGATAACAGATATTACGATGCTTTAAAAAAATGGTATAAAGAGCGCCATAATTTTGAAGTTCAGAATGAATGGGTTGTGAATACTCCAGGAGTTTGCTTTGCTTTGGCTGCCGCTATTAAGGCTTTTACAAATGAAGGCGAAAGCGTATTGATTCAAAAACCGGTATATTATCCGTTTTTCAATATTATAAATTCTTTGCAACGAAAAGTTGTAAACAGTTCCCTTATTTTGAAAAATAATCATTACGAAATTGATTTTGATGATTTTGAGAGAAAGATTGTACAGGAAAATGTGAAAATGTTTATTTTATGTTCTCCTCACAATCCAGGCGGACGAGTATGGACAAAACAGGAATTACAAAAAATCTCTGAAATATGTCTTGCACATAATGTTCTTGTTGTGAGTGATGAAATTCATTCTGACATTACTTTTGGAAGTAATGTTCATACCGTGTATGGGTCTTTATCTGAACAGGCTTTAAAGAATTCAATTATTTGTACTGCCCCAAGCAAAAGCTTTAACTTGGCAGGGTTGCAGTTTTCAAATATTTTCATAGCAGATGAAAAGCTGAGAAAAGCATTTTCCAAAGAACTGGATAAGACTGGTTATGATGAACCTTCTGTTTTTGGAATTGTTGCAGCTACTGCGGCTTATTCGGAAGGGGCTGACTGGTTTGATTCTGTAAAATCTTATATTTGGGAAAATATTCTGTTTGCGAAGAATTATATAGAAGAAAATGCATCACAAATAAAAGTTCTGGTCCCAGAAGGAACTTATCTTTTGTGGCTGGATTTTTCAAAGACCGGACTTTCAGATTCTGAAATAAATGACAGGGTCCTGAATAAAGCAAAAGTCTGGATTGATAGCGGAAGTATGTTTGGAAAGGAAGGGGAGAAGTTTCAGAGAATTAATTGTGCAACTCCACGTATTATTCTTGAAGATGCACTTAAAAGAATCTGCAGTCAGTTTTGATGTGTAAAACTCCCTTAGATTTCAGGGGGCAAATATAAAGTGGATCACCCTTTTAACGTTGACCATATTATCCCCTCTACATTTAGGCGGGACAAATGCAATGACTAATTTGCAAATTCTTTGTCAAAGTTGCAATTCAAAAAAAATAAAGCAACAATATCTATGCTCACAGTGAAATATTTTGAAGAAGCTTTGATTCGAGAAATCAAAAGGATGTGCCAAAAATAATATGGCATTAATAATTGTTTGCATAGTAATTTTCCTATTCGCAATTCTTTTGCTTAAGAAAAAGTGTTTCAATATTCTCTTGTATTAGCTTTGTAATACAAGAGAATTGTCAGTTACCTTAGTAATTCCTCTGCTAATGATTCAAGCTGAGCAACAACTTCCTGGGTAACTGCAATTT
>JAEDGQ010000011.1 GCA_016297415.1 Treponema sp. | reverse complement strand
AAACTTTTTCAGATTACGGTTAATTTAAAAAACTCGAATTTCGGGCTATTTACTTTAGTTCAATAAACATCTGGGAAATTCAAATGAAAAATTTGAAGGCTCCTGAAATTTTTCCATACTCAGCAGATGAAATTCAGAACTTATCAGTCCAGGCAAATATAAGGTGCGTTCCAGTATTACCATCCCATGCCATAGCTTTAAAAACATTGTCCTATGCGGAAAATGCTCCAGCTCACAAGGATCCTTTTGACAGAATGCTGATATGCCAGGCAAAGGTTGAAAATATGCTGCTTATGACACATGACAGCTTGATTCCAAATTACAATGAGCCTTGTATTCTTGTTGTTTGAAGTATTCTGAAATAATCCCGCAGTAGCGCTGGGAACCCCTTCAGTTGTTTGCGGCGGTGGAGCGTAGCGAAACCAGAGCAAACAATGAGCGGCTAGCGAAGGGTGGACATAGCGACGGCTTTGCCGGATTGCCCTGTTTTATAATCACTTTTTTATAGACTATTTTTTCTAAATTCATTATTTTATTACTATTAAATTGAAATTTATTTTATTTAGGAGATAAAAATGGCAGTAAAGGTTGCTATTAACGGTTTTGGCCGTATTGGTCGTCTGGCTTTCCGTCAGATGTTCGAAGCTGAAGGATACGAAGTAGTTGCAATCAACGATCTTACTTCACCAAAAATGCTTGCTCACCTTCTTAAATATGATACAGCTCAGGGTGGATTCATGGGCCGCATCGGTGAAGGAAAACACACAGTATCTTACAAAGACGCTGTAATGGAAGAAGATGGAAAAACAGTAAAAGTTCCAGGCAGCATTACAGTTGATGGAAAAGAAATCACAATTTATGCAAAACCAAATGCAGCTGAACTTCCATGGGGAGAACTCGGTGTAGACGTAGTTCTCGAATGTACAGGTTTCTACGTATCAAAAGCTAAATCACAGGCTCACATCGATGCAGGTGCTAAAAAGGTTGTAATCTCAGCTCCAGCTGGTAACGACCTCCCAACTATCGTTTACAATGTAAACCACAAAACTCTTACAAAGAACGACAACATCATTTCTGCTGCTTCTTGTACAACAAACTGTCTTGCTCCAATGGCTAAGGCTCTTAACGACTACGCAGCTATCCAGTCTGGTATCATGGTTACAATCCATGCTTACACTGGTGACCAGATGATTCTCGACGGTCCACAGAGAAAGGGTGACCTCCGCCGTTCACGCGCTGGTGCTCAGAACATCGTTCCAAACTCAACAGGTGCTGCAAAGGCTATCGGTCTTGTAATTCCTGAACTCAACGGAAAACTCATTGGTTCAGCTCAGCGTGTTCCAACACCAACTGGATCAACAACAATCCTTACTGCAGTTGTAAAGGGTAAAGATGTAACTAAAGAAGCTATCAATGCAGCTATGAAAGCAGCAGCTACAGAATCTTTCGGTTACAACGAAGACGAAATCGTTTCATCTGACGTTATCGGTATGAAATATGGTTCACTCTTCGATGCAACACAGACAATGGTTGCAAAAATCGATGATGACACATACGAAGTACAGGTTGTTTCTTGGTACGACAACGAAAACTCATACACATCACAGATGGTAAGAACAATCAAATACTTTGCAGAAAACTGCTAAGCTTTGATTAGTTGATAAAAGACCGCTCCGGCGGTCTTTTTTTTTCGGTTTAATCTGGGTTTAATCTGTCGAAGAAAAATTGTTTTTGTTGTATTATCATTTCTATATGTCTAGTACTAACGAAAAGGTTGTTTTGTCTGAAAAAGAAGGGTTACGCAGAGACCGCATGTTAAACGGGCCTCAGATGAATATTCTTTTTTCTATTGCACTTCCTCTTGTTTTTTATAATTCCATCGGACAGATTTTTCAGTTTATTGATACTTTGATCGCTGCTTCTCTCAGTGCAAATGTTGTCAGCACAGTTTCTTTTGTAATGCAAATCGAAAAAATGCTGATGGCTATCGGTGCAGGACTTTCAATTGGTGGCGGAGTTATTATTGGCCGCAGTTTTGGTTCTGGAGATATGGAAAGGGTAAAAAAAGAAATATCTACTATCTTTTTTTTGACTCTTGCCATCGGCGGAACAGTTCTTGCAGTATCAATTCCTTTAATGTATCCGATTTTAAAACTGTTCAATATGCCTGAAACCATGATAACTCAGGGTACAATTTATTCTGACCTTGTAGTTACCAGCGTAATTTTTCAGTTTATAAATACTATTTTCTTTGCTACAAAAAAAGCCCGGGGAAATACCCGTGTAATAATGTTCGGTAATCTTCTGGTAATTATCCTTAAATCTACCCTTAATATTCTTTCCATTTCTTTAATTAACAAAGGAATCATTAACCGTGATTACGGCATCTATCTTCTTCCACTTGCTACAGTAACAGCTCATGCAGTTTTAACTGTAATTGCTCTTGTTGATTTAACTTCCAGAAAAAATCCTTTCAAAATCAGCTTAAAATCCTGTACTTTTACCAGGGATTTTTTCAAAACTTTATGCGGACTTTCTGTACCTGTTTTTCTTGAAAAATTTATTTTTGCAATGGGAAAAGCCATAGTCAATTCTCTCTGTGCCGGTTTTTCACCTACAACTGTTGGAGCACTGGGGGTTAGTGACCGTATCTGCGGTTTTGCCACAAATCCTATAAACGGTGTTCAGGAAGCAGAATCAAGTCTTGTTTCTAACAATATTGGAAATAAAAATATTGAACGGGCCATAAGTTTCTTTTACAGATCTTTAATTTTAACTCTTGGTTATGTTCTTATTGTTTTTATTATTACAGGAATTTTTAAGAATCAGATAATCGGAATCTTTGCCAGAAATAATGAGGCCTTTGCTGCAGAAATTGATAAAATCTATTTTCTCGAAAGAATGGATAACTTTCTTATTGCCGTAAATGTCAGCGTTATGGGACTTTTGTATGGCTTTGGAAAAACAAAAGTAACTATGATTTTGAATATTATTCGTCTTTTTGTATATAGAATTCCTCCCCTTCTTTTGTTCCTGAAGGTGTCCTTTTTTTATGAACGACTTGGACTTTACGGAGTAGGACTTGCCATGCTTATTTCTAATTCCCTTGTTGGAATTTCTGCAGGAATTGTTGCCCTGCGCTTTATAAAGAAAACTCGCAAAAATTCAATGGAGAGTGAAAGTAAATGAAAAAATTTTTTAAAGGTCTTCTGATTTTTTTTCTGGTAACAGTCTGCCTTATTGCAGGTGTTCTTTTATTTTGTGCTCTGGACAGAAAAAATGCACTTGATGCAGTTCCAAGAGATTATACTGTATATGTTCATACAGATAATGCCTGGTCTGCTTTTAATCCTCTTCTGGATCTGCAGGCTGCAGATGTTTTGTTTTCTCAGAAAGAATTTGTTCAGTACAGACAGATTTTTAATGATATTAAAGCCAGCCCCATAAGAGAAAGCCGCTTTGTTCAGCTTGCTGCAAAAAGAAAAATCGATTTTGCTCTGTATCAGAGTGCAGACGGTAATGGAAACCCCCGGCAGGATTTTGCTGCTGTTGTTGATTTTTCGTATCTTTCTATTGCTACAAGACTTTTCCCTTTATATGCCGGTCGTCTTAATGTTCCAGGTTTGACTGAAAAAGAAATCGTTCTTAATAGTAAAGGTGATACCCTTAAATACTATGAACTTAATGCCGGTGAAAATGTCTTCTATATTAAACCTCTTAAAAATGTTGTAATCCTTACTTCCAGTTACAGTCTTTTGCAGACAGCATGTTTTGGCAGTAATTCCGTTCTTTATACACAGGAACAGAAAAAACTTCTGAAAAGTAAAGGTGATGGAAATGTAAGAATCGTAGCAGATGCCCGCCGGCTTGCCATGAATATTACTTCTTCAAATGCTGTTCTAAATGATATGTGCGGTCTTATTGATAAAAATGAACTTTCTGTAATTTTCTTTACAATCACAGACTCAGAAATTACCCTTAAATGTAAAGTTCCTTTTTATGCGGATCCTGAAAATCCAACATCCTTAGATCAGCTTCTTGCTAAAAATTCCATTAATCCAAAACTTCCCGGCAAGCTTGGAGACAGCGTTCAGTACTATACTCTGATTAATGCAGGAAGTCTTGAAGAATTAAAAACTGCGTTGTTTCCGTTTATTCCAAAAGAAAAAGATGCTCCTGCAATGTGGAAAAAAGCCGATGGACTGTGTAATTCCTTTCTGGGAATGAGTCTTGATGAGCTGCTTTTTTCATGGTCAGGACATGAATTTGCAGCCCTGGGAATTGAAAATCAGAATGATCCTGTTTTTGCCATAAGCATTAAAGATGAAGCTAAAAGACAGGAAATCTTCGGAAAAATTACTTCTTCTATGTTTGTAAATGACGATAACAGCCTTATTATAGGTGGTGTTCGTCTTCCTCAATTAAAACTTCCATCGTTCCTTAACTGGGTTATTTCAATTTTTGATATAAACATTCCTTCTCCATATTTTTTGGTAAAAGACGGGTTTATTTATTTTTCGGAAAGTGCAGAAAGTCTTTCGTCCCTTTATACTTCCTACGAAGCCGGAAAAGCTTTAAAAGCAAATGAAAACTGGAGAGCTGTTTCTTATGACCAGAAAAACGATTCAAGTGTAAGTCTTTTCTATAATCTTGAAAGAAGCATTCCATTTTTCCTTCGTGGAAAAGGCCTTGCTTCTCAGGTATTTAAGCTTTATTCCATGGGGCGCTTAGACGGCCGAATTGAAAATAACATTATTGAATTGCAGCTTCATGCCGTAGCTGCTTCAAGCGGTAATCTTCGTCAGATTCCTCCGTTCCCTTTTGTTCTTGATGGAAAAACTCAGGCAGAAAATTTCTGTCTTGAAGATGTAAAAAATACTTCTGTTGTTTTCTGGGTAGAAAACAAACGTATTGTTAAATCCCTTAATCTTAAAAGTCTTGAAAGCTTTTCAGTTGAAGATTCTGATGATGTAATGATTGAAAGTACTGTCAGAAAAACTGATGGTGGAGTTCTCTGGTCTGTAAATTCAAGAGGTGCCGTAAGTCTTTATGATGAAACTCTTCAGCTTGTTCCCGGATTCCCTGTTATGTGTGGTGGAATTCCATCCTGCAGACCTGCTGCTACAGACAAGTATCTTGTAATTCTTCTGGAAGGCGGAAAAATTGCCTTTATTAATAGAGAAGGCGGAATATATACAAACGATGATCTTGAAAACTGTCAGTGGAAAAGTAAACCTGCCGTATGTGGAAAATTCATCAGTATGTATGCAAAGGGATTTGAAGGAAAAATCTATACCTTCAGTGATACTTCACTTATAAACGAAAAGGAGCCCATTACTGTTGATGGAATTGGTCTTGGTTCTCCCTGTGTATTTAAAAACGGAAACAAAGTTTATACAGCCTTCATTACTCAGTCCGGTACTCTTGGCTTGTGGTGTGATGGCAAAATCCAGCAGGAATTTCCTATGAAACTTTCGGGCATGTTCCTTAACAATGTGTGTGCATCATCAAAATATATGTACGCTCTTTCTTCCGATGCTGTTGTTTATAGAATTGGTCTTGACGGAAGCGTTCTAAGTGTAAAAATTCCTCACGCAACTGCCAGAGATGCTTACATTACAGCAAATGAAAAAGGTGTTTATGTTTGTGCAGATGCAAATATGATTTACGGTTTTAATGACAACCTTGAACTTTTAAACGGATACCCCCTTACTGGCTGGGGATATCCTGTATTTGCTGATGTAAATGGTGATAAAGTTGATGACTGTATTTCCCTTACACTTGATAATAAAATTTCTGTATGGAATCTTCGCTAAAAAAAGGAGCCGGCTATGAACAGATTTTTCAGAACTATTTCAATTATTTTTACCGCAGTATTTGCCCTTAATTTTATGACAGGCTGCAGTTCCCTTCAGGAAGTGAATATTGAAAGCCTGGTTTATTCCCCTGAAATCGTGGAATTTGAAAGCCGTCTTGCTTTTCTGGACGCTGCTTCTATAAGTAAAAATTATGAAGCTGTTGATTTTAATAAAAAGTGCATGGAACTTATAAGTGACATTGAAAAAGCTTCTTTTAATCCTTCATTAAAAAAAGCAGCTCTTGCCCGTCTTTATGCCCTTGAAGGCCGGACTTATATTCTTGGCGGTGAAATGACTTCAAAAGCTAAAAAGTTATATGAACAGGGAATGGAAACTTATAAAGGTGATGTTCATGTCATTATTCTTGGAAGCAGACTTGGAATTATTACCAGTCTGGATGAATACAGAGAAACAGTAACTTCGTCAAAACTTCTTGTTCTGGAAGATGCAGTTAATTTCTATAAAAATGGAAATTACAATTCTGCAGCGGCTAAATTTGATGAAGCTTTTTTGAGTCTTGATCCTGTATACAGAAATGCTTATGAAGGTTTAAGAAATACAGCATGGAATCTCCGTTCTGCAGAAAAGGGAAGTTCTTTTTTAACAATGGAAACTATGACAGTTTCTCAGATGCTTTCCTATACAGCAGAAAATACAAAACTTCTTGATAAATGGACCGGGGGAAAATCTTTAAGTTCTCAAACTCTCTACAAAAAAGTGAAAGGTGCAGGGCTTTTAAGTTCCCTGAATAATCCCAGACTTGTTCTGGGAGAGGAAGAAAAAGTAACAAAACTGAAAGCTGCCAGATTTTTATGGAATCTGCTGAATGAATACAAACAAACTGCATGGAATAAAACAAAGTATTCAATGCAGTACAGGGCCCCGGGCAAAGCCAGTCCTGTAATTGATGTAGATGTGGATAATCCTGATTTTGATGCAGTACTTGGTTGTGTTGAAAACGAAATCTTAAATCTTGAGGACGGAATTAATTTTAACGGCGAAAAAAAGCTTTCTGCCGTTGAATTTGCTCAGGCATTGAAAGCTGTAAAATAGTTAATTATTTTTGCACATCCAGTCGCAGAATGAACAGATATCTTCTGTAATTCCTGGAAGCCTGCCGTCTTTTGAAAGTTTTTTTGCTTCTTTTAAGAGGCCTGTGTTATAGCAGATGTTTACCATTCTGTTTTCACAGGCTTTTTTCATTACTGATTCAAAACTGTCTGTTGAAATGTTTCCAATGAACAGGGCTGGATTTTCGTTGGCAAATCCGCAGCAGGGAGCAATCTGACCTGTAGCGTGTACAAAAAGAATCTGTCCCGGACCTTCGCAATAGTCTTCCTTAAACCATTTTTTGCTCTGCCAGGCACGGCTGTCTGCAGACTGGAAAGTCTGTGGAAGAATGTAAACTTCTGCACAATAATCTTCAGCAAGAATATTAAGCTGGTTTTCCAGGACTTCTGTTTCTTTCTCACCAAGTTCCGGGTCTGCTACAGCCTGAACATTAAGGCTTTCTTCTCCAAAAATGTGGTTTACAGCCTGTGCAAAAACTTTTATGCGTTCAAAATCCTGACCGTGAAAATTGTCGTAGCTTAAACCGATTTTTCCGTCGTAGCCCGCATCCTGCAGTTGTTGCAAAACAGAGCGCAGTTCTTCTTCTGTTTTCCACCAGTCGCCGTTTGTCATAATCTGGTCAAAGCAGAATTCATTTTTGTAGGCCCAGCTTATAATCTGAAGCATAAAATCCAGATTTAAAAAAGGCTCGCCGCCGGAAAATCCGATTTTGTAAATGTCTGTTCCTTTGCAGCTTTCTAGAAAAGTAATTGCTGTTTTAGAATCCAGTTTTTTAGGATTACGGCTTACAAAGCAGTGAGGGCAGTGCAGGTTACAGGCCTGGGTTGTGGCAAAAATGATTTCGGTTGGATTAAACATACATAGAGTATAATGCTCTCTTTGCGTTAGGGATAGTAGCACCAGCGTAGCTGTTGTTTGCCAATGCAAACAATGGAGCGGCAGCGGAAGTGCGGATAGCCCGACGGCGAAGCCGGAACGCCCTTTTTTTATTGAATTTCACGGCTTAAATTATTATATTTATAGGGAACTTTTCGCAGGTGCGAATTTATAGGAGATTTTACAGATGATTAAAACAGTAAAAGACGTAGACCTTAAAGGTAAAAGAATCATCATGCGCGTTGACTTCAACGTTCCAATGAAAGATGGTGTTGTTCAGGATGACACTCGTATCATGGCTGCTTTGCCAACAATTAAATATATTCTTGAACAGAGCCCACGTTCCCTGGTTTTGATGAGCCACCTTGGTGACCCAAAAAAGGACGTTAAAAAGGCTCAGGAAAAAGCTGAAAAAGCTGGAAAAACATGGACAGACGCTGATGCTGAAAAATTCATCAACGGCAAAAACCGCATGGAACCAGTTGTAAAATACTTTGCTGAAAAACTCGGAAAAGAAGTTAAATTCCTTCCAGATGCTCTCGGACAGAAAGCTGCAATTGATGCTCTTCCGGAAGGCGGAGTTGCAATGCTTGAAAACACACGTTTCCACAAAGAAGAAACTTCTAAAGATCCAGCTGAACGGGATGTAATGGCTAAAGAACTTGCTTCTTACGGTGACATTTTTGTTAACGATGCTTTCGGTACTGCTCACCGCGACCAGGCTTCTACTGCTTCTATTGCTAAATTCATGGGCTGTGAATCTGTTGGCGGCTTCCTTATGGAAAAAGAAGTTAAATACATTCAGCCAATGGTTGAAAATCCTCCAAAACCACAGGTTGCTATTATCGGTGGTGCTAAGGTTTCTTCTAAAATCGCTGTTCTTGAATCTCTCCTTAAAAATGCTTCTGCCCTCATTATTGGCGGCGGTATGGCTTACACATTCCTTAAGGCTCAGGGCTTTGCTGTTGGTAAATCACTTGTGGAAGATGACTTCATTGACACAGCTAAAAAACTTCTTTCTGATGCTGAAGCTAAGGGCGTAAAAATCGTTCTTCCAGTTGACCATGTAGGTGCTACAGAATTCTCTCCAGATGCAAAACCTGTTGCAGTTGACGGAAAAGACATTCCTGCTGACCTTATGGCTATGGATGTTGGTCCAAAAACTATCGAAGCTTACAAAGAAGTTCTTTCTACTGCTAAATCAGTTGTATGGAACGGTCCTGTTGGCGTATTTGAATTTGAAGCATTTGCTAAGGGAACTGCTACAGTTGCTCAGCTCGTTGCTGATGCTACAGGCCGTGGTGCCATGACTGTAGTTGGTGGCGGTGACTCAGTTGCTGCCGTTAACAAGTTTAACCTTGCTGACAAAATGAGCCATGTTTCAACTGGTGGCGGTGCTTCCCTGGAATTCCTTGAAGGAAAAACTCTTCCTGGAATTGCGATTCTGGCTACAAAGTAGCGTTGAGAGCCGACACCTTGCGGTGCGGTCTAACGCTTTATACAGGGATTCCTTTCGGAACCCTGTAAAGCAATTTCAAAACCGACACCTTTGGTGCGGTTTAAATCATAGGGGCTTATGCTTTTTGGGAGGCCACTGAAAAAGTTCCATAAAGACTGAATTTTCAAACACCATTTGAATAGAGTAAAATTTATTCAGGTGGTGTTTTTTTTTATCTGTGACATCTGTGGATTTTTTTTAATCTGGGAATAAAAAATATGTATGGAGCTTTTCCTAAAGTTTAAGTAACTTTCTGCCGATAATCTGTCTGGTGAATTGTCTTTAAAAACGGTTTAAGGAATAAGCTATGGCAGATAAAAATTCTTCTAATATTTTTGAATTTCCAGAACTTTCGGAATACTCATATTTTGATCCTGGACTTCATATTTACGGAAAATTTGAAAACTCTTCAGGTGTTGCGAAGCCTCGTATTGCCGGAAAATCTTCTTTTAAAACAAAATCTGCAAATAAAGCAGGCCAGGTTGAGAAGAAAAGTAAGCAGAATGAACAGACAAAGAAACTGGAAAATACTCAGACTCCTGAAAAAACTCCTGCCCAAAAAGTGCCTGAAAAAACTGTCAGACAGGAAGCCGAAAGACCTGTTTCAGAAATTCCTTCTAAAAGCGTTTCCTCTTCAAAGCCTGTTTCTAAAAAACAGGATAATAAAAAAAATAGTAATCTTGGATTTCATTCCATCAGTACACGTTTGATTGGAATTATTTCCGTTATTATTGTTATTTCCATGAGCTGTGTAACATTCCTTGTAAGCCATTTTGTAGGTGAGGATGTTCGTGTAAGTGCTGAAGCCAATAACCTTGCAATTAATCAGAGAGCAGCCAGAGAAGTATCTTCAAAACTTAATGAGATTATTAGTGCCGGCGGACTTTTCTATGAAATTGTAAATGAAGAAAAATCCAGCAGTGTTGATATAAAAAAGAATGCTGCTCAGTTTTTTGAAAGAAATAAAGAAATTGCTGCTATCAGTTTCTTAAATGATGACAGAAATTATACAAGCAGTGCTTTTTTTGCCACACATGAAATTGAATCGGAATTATACGAAAATTATCTTGATGGAGATGAGGAAACAGTTTCACTTGCAAGAAACGGAATCGTTAAAATTCAAAATGTAAGTCCTTTTTTTAATACTCCTCTTATCCTTGTATACATTCCTCTTGAAAAAGGAAATGAATTTGATGTTTGTGCCGTTCTTTTTTCGTCAGAAAGTATTGGAGAAAGTTTCGGTTCAAATTCCCTTAATGCAAATATTCTCGTAAATAGTGAAGGTGTTGTACTTGTTCATCCTGATGAAGAAGAAACTCTTAAAGCCAGTGATTTTGGAAAACATCCTTTAATTAAAGAAGTTTACGGAACTTCCCGGACTGTTACTCAGTCAATTTTTAAGGATGAAAAGGGTGAAAAGTATTTTGGTGCCCTTAATAAGATTCAGGGACTTGATGCTGCTGTTATTACAGAAGTAAAAGTTTCTGTTGTTATGGCTGCTGTATATGCAACTACCCGTCGTAACATTTACCTTACAATTGCAATTCTCGCAGTTGCAATCCTTATTACAAGATTTCTGGCCCGTTCAATTTCTTCTCCAATTGAACTTCTTACAGAAGTTACAGATGAAATTGCTCAGGCAAATTTTGATACCCCCTTATTCGATGAACTTGATGTAAAACGAAAAGACGAAATCGGTATTCTTAACAGAAGTACAAAAGATGAACAGCGCATTTTGAATACTGTAACCAGCCTTACAAACCGTGGTGTAACACAGGCTATTGTTACTAAAAAAATTGACTTTGAACCACATCTTAAAGATATTACGATTTTCTTCTCTGATATCCGTGGATTTACTGCCATTTCTGATGGATTTAATAAGCGGTTTGGTGAAAAATCGGCTGCAGAAATTATCGGCTTCCTTAATGACTACATGAGCCGTATGGTTAACTGTATAAAAGCAACTGGCGGAATAGTAGATAAGTTTGAAGGGGATGCCATTATGGCCTGCTGGGGTGTTCTCAGAGATGATGATTTAAGTTATGAACAGATGGACGATGATAATCCTAAAAAAGCTTTCCTCAAAGCAGAACATGAAGAACATGTTGTTCATGATGTAATCAGTGCAATTCGTGCAACTGTTGGTATGCGTTATGCTCTTATGAAATACAACAAGGATGCTGAAGCCTTTACCCGTGAACATGCAGGTGAAGCTCTTGCAAAATATAAGCCTTACATAAAAATCGGATGCGGTTTGAATACGGGACGCGCCACAGTGGGCTTTATGGGCTCCAAAGATAAAATGGAATTTACATCCATCGGTGATGCGGTAAATCTTGCCAGTCGAACTGAAAGTTCAAATAAACCATGTGGAACAGATATTCTTATTTCTGAAGATACTTACAATCTTCTTAAGAAAAATTATGTTCGCTGTGCAGAAAACAATTTTACGATTAAACCTGAACATCAGATTGATGAAATTGTAATAGAACAGATTCCTGTAACTTTTGAAGTTAAAGGAAAGGGAAAACAGCACTTCTACGGTGTTGTTAATATGCCTGAGTTTGATATTGAAAACTTCTTTAAACGTACGGAAGAAAATTTCCAGATAGATGCAGACTGTAAAAAAGCTGTAGGTCCTGAAGGCCCGAAAACTTTGAATCAGCTTCGCGCACTTCTTGATATTCCTGTTCCAGACTTTAGCGGAGTAAACCTTGATGCGGAAGAGAACAAAGTCAAAATTAGTTAATGTGGTTTTTGTCATTGTCTGTACCGCAGTCTTTGCTGTAAGTATGGATTTGTTCCGGAAGGATTTGTACAGAACTACAATCAGAGATGATAAATCCAAAATTGCCCAGATTACTTTTAAGCAGAATGTTGCTCAAAGAAAATTTGACGACAGAGTAGTCTGGGAACGCTTACAAAAAAACTCTCCTCTCTACGATGCTGATACAATCAGAACATCTAAAAAATCTCAGGCAGTTATTGCTTTTGAAGATAAGTCTGCCATGGAGATTAATCTTGATGAAAATACAATGATTCAGATCCGTAAAGCCAGTGACGGTTCTTACGGTATTGCTGTTGGTGCCGGAAATGTTACTGTTGATACAACCGGGGCTCCAGAAAAGAACACAAAGGCAGCCAGTGTTGTTGTTTCTCTGGAAGACGGTACAAAATTCAATGTTGAACAGGGAAGCCGACTTTCGGCTGCTGTAAACCAAGTAACAGGTCAGTCAAATATCCAGCTTGAGGCAGGAAATGCTTCTGTTCAGGCTAAAAATGGTGAAGTTCAGAAAGTTGAAGCCGGACAGTCTGTTCAGGTTGATGAAAAAGGAAAAGTACAGCGGAATCCTGTTACTGTAACATCTATTTCTAAAGATCTTATCATCCTTAATTTTGAAGATTCTGAAACGAAAGAAGTTACTGTTCAGTGGACTGTAGACGAGGCTTTTGCTGATTCTCCTGTTGTAATTGAAACTTCAAAAAGCAAAGATTTTGAAACAATTGAAAGCCGTATTGAAAAAACTGGTTCAGGCTCTGTAGAAATCGAAAGCGGACAGGGGCGACTTTACTGGCGTGTCTATGCAGAAGAAAGTATGGATAAAGCAGCAGAAGGTAAAATCAATGTTGTTACTGTGGCTCCGGTCAAACTTGTGAGCCCTGTAAAAGGTTCTGCATTTACATATCGTAAAGAAGTTCCTGGAATTAACTTTACATGGGAAGGAAATCAGTATGCTCAAAAGTACAGACTTCAGATTTTTAAGGAATCTGACAGTACTACACCTGTATTTGAAACAGAAACAGAAAATAACTTCTACTATTATTCAAAACTTGAAGATGGTGCATACAGCTGGAAGGTAATTCCATTCTACAAGGCAAATGGAGAAGGCTGGTCAAAACCTTCTTCGCCTTCAACTTTCCGCATTATTAAACTGGCAAAAGTTCAGCCTCCAAAGCTTTCTGTTCCTGCAGAGGGAACAAAAGTATCTCTGGACGCAAATGATGAACTTAAAATTTATTTCGGATGGAAATCCTCTGTTAAAGAAGCTGATTATTATCTTGAACTTTCTGATACAAGAGAGTTCAGTTCTAACATAACAAAAGTAAAAACTTCATCAACTCATTATTCGCTTGAATCTTCCGGCGATGATAAAAATTCCGGTATTAAGCTTTCTCCAGGGCAGTGGTTCTGGAGGGTTGTAAGAAACAGTGAAGAAGATGAGGAAAATACAGATACATCTGAAATCAGAAGTTTTATAGTAGAAAAGTTTGTTCCACAGGAATGTAAGCTTTTATATCCCACAGATAATTTTACTATTGAATCATCAGAAACTGAAATCCAGAACTTTATTTGGAAGACAAATATAGAACAGCTTCCTTCAAGATATGCCTGCGTCCTTCAGTTTGCATCTAAGAATGATTTTAAGAAAATCGAAATTGAAAAAACAGTAACTTCAAATCAGATTTCTGATATTTCCCTAAAAGAAGGTGAATGGTACTGGCGGGTTGGCCTTAAAAATCTTGAATCAAAAGAAATTACAGCTTCATCAGCAGCCAGAAAACTTACAGTTAAAGCTCCTCTTGGAAACGCTGTGTTTACATATCCAGAAAACAACAGTACAAATGTGGTTTATGGTTCAGATACAGTAATTGTACGCTGGAATGCAGTTAGAGATGCCGACCTGTATCAGGTTAAGGTTTTTGATGATCAGGGAAACTTAATTCCTCAATACTTTAATGAAACAAAAGAAACCTGGTTTGCAGCAAAGACAGGTCTTGAAGGAAATTTTAAAGTTATTGTTACGGCAGTTGATGAAGAAGATACTTCTGTTCGTACAGGACCAGATTCTTCAGTTACATTTACATTGCGTAAGCCGGTAAAAGCTCAGACTGTTCTTCCGGAAAGTGGTGAAAAAATTGAAGGGCTTTGGGCACTTAGAAATCCTGTTACATTAAAATGGAAAAAAGGTGATGACAGTTCTGATTTTAGAATTGTGGTAAAAAAACTTTCTCCTGATGGAAGCTGGAATATTGAACGGATAATTTCAAATCCTAAGGAAACAGAAACCGTTAAGGGACTTTCCAGTGGAACTTATAGCTGGAGTGTTTTGGGTAATACAATGGAAGGATATCCGGTTAATTCAGAACCTGCTTCATTTACTATTACTCCTGTTCCTCCTTTGGAAAAACCAGTTCTTATTGAACCGGAAGAAGGTTTTTTAATTAATGCATCATACCTCAAAAAGAACAGAAAAATCAGCTTTGACTGGAATGATGTACCAGATGCAACAGACTATACTTTTGCATTATATTTAAGAGGTGAAAATGGAGCTCTTACAAAAATAATGGAACAATCTGTTGTTAAGAGTGAAATAAAAATTAAGAATCTTAAGCTTTTTGATATTGGAAAATTTGAATGGCATGTTACAGCCTATACTCATGGTACTGATGGTGTTACTGAACGTAAGAGTCGTACCGCCCGGGGAAATTTTGAAATTAAATTTGAACTTCCAAAAAAAGTAAAGATAACAGAGAGTGGAGAGCAGTATGGTGAATAAAAAACTGCTGCTGATATTTATTATTTTTCTCATAAGTTCTGCTTTTTTGAATGCCCAGAAAAAATTCAATCAGAAAATTCAATGGAGTGAAGACCCTAATGCTTTTGAATATAAGGTTGAATTAAAAGACAAAGATGGAAAAGTTGAAGTTTTTGAAACAGACGAAAACTTTCTTACAATTTCAAAACCTTCAGGAAATTATTTATATCGTATTTTCGTATATGATTTTCTGGGGCGTGAAAGCAATGTTTCTGACTGGAAAGTATTAAAGATTACAAAAGCTGTTCAGCCAAAAATTGAAAAAATTCAGCCAAAGGTTGAAATTCCAGTAATAATTGAGGAAACAGGAAAGGCTAAGGTTGCAAAATCTGTAGAAATTCCAGTAGCAGTAGATTCAGTTACTAAGGAATCAAAAGTTGAACTTGTTAATACCAAAACTAAAGAAAGAATAGAAGTAAAAATTTCAAAAGTTGAATCAGGAAAGGCAACCTCTGTTGTTGCAGAAAATATTCCTGAAGGACAGTATAAAGTTAAAGTAACAAATCCCGGCGGTCTGTCCAGCGAAAGCGAATCTGTAGTAAAGGTGGAAAAACAGGACGAAAAGGTTGTCCGGGAAAATCTAAGAAAAGAAGCAGAAAGAATTGCTAGAGAAAAGGCTGAAGCAGAAGAAAAAGCCCGTCTTGAAGCCGAAAGAATTGCAAGAGAAAAGGCTGAAGCCGAAGAAAAAGCCCGCCTTGAAGCCGAAAGAATCGCAAGAGAAAAGGCCGAAGCCGAAGAAAAAGCACGCCTTGAAGCAGAAAGAATTGCAAGAGAAAAGGCCGAAGCAGAAGAACAGGCACGCCTTGAAGCAGAAAGAATTGCAAGAGAAAAGGTCGAAGCCGAAGAACAGGCACGCCTTGAAGCCGAAAGAATTGCTGCAGAAGAAAAAGCACGAGCTGAAGAACTTGCACGAATTGAAGCAGAAAGAAAAGCTTTGGAAGAAGCAGAATTAAAAGAAAGAATCAGAATTGCAGAAGAAGCCCGTCAGGCAGCTGAAAAAGCCCGACAGGAAGAACAGGCTCGTCTTGAAGCAGAACGGCAGGAAGCTATGGCAAAAGCTGGAGAAGAAGCAGCCAGAATTGCAGCTGAAGCCCTGGCTCTAGCAAAAGCGGCAGAACTTGCAGCAGCAGAAACTGCTGCTCAGGAAGCGGCTCTTCAGGCAGCTTCATTGTCTGTAACAGCTGCTGATAGTCAGCCTGTTTCTCAACAGACTCCGGAAAATTACGAACCAGAAAATGAGATTGATGACTTTGTAGTTGCAGATAACCGTTCTGAAGAAGAAATCATTCAGGAACTGGCTGACAATTCTTTTGATGATAGTATTACTGAATCTGATGACGAAAAAAACAGCGGTAAAGCTAAAAAAACAAAAGTAAAATCCTATTGTGTCTGGAATTTCCAGAACCGTCCTGGATCTATGAAAATGCGTAACTCCAATGGAATAGGTAAAGCCGCTGATTTTTCTGGTGTAATTGAGCCTGATAAAGGTTCTGGTGGAGCCATGAAGCTGGAACTGAATAAATGGATGTGGGATCAGTCAAACCAACGTATTGTTGCAACAAAAAGTTTAGGTTTTTGTCCGGAAACATATCTTGAATCTTCATTTGAAAGTCGGGCAATACGACTTTATATTCCTGTAAGATCAACTCTTTATATTTATTGTACAGGCTTTATGGGATATCCAGATTCAAAAAACTGGGTAGCTGTGGCAAATAATAAAAGAGTTGTTCTTGGCAGTGTTGATGGTCTTATGAAGAATAGTTTTAAGTCAATAAAACTTCAGAATCTGCCCCAGGGAATGTATTCTATTTGTGTAAGCAATGCTGAAATCTGTAAAGTTTCACTTTCATTCGAAGTTGAAAAAACTGACAAGGGCTGGGAAATGGTAAAAAAAACAACTGAAGAAGAACAGGCTGCCCTTGATGAGCTTGTTGAAAAAAGAATAGAAAGTATAGACGCAAAGCTGAGAAAGGAAAATGCTAAAAAACTTAAAAAGAAGCAGAAGGTTGAAAAGTACAAAGCAGAATCAAAAAATCCTGATAAGAAAACTGTTTTTACCCTTATTGCAGGTGCGGGTTATTCTTCAGATTTATTTAAAGGTGATTTAACCGAAAAATACAATGATGATTCATTTCCTCCAACTGTAAATGCACGAATAGGAGTAGGAAGAAGTCCAGTTTTCCTGAACAGAGCCCCTGTTGGTTTTGAAA
This sequence comes from Treponema sp., assembly GCA_016297415.1. GTDB lineage: Bacteria > Spirochaetota > Spirochaetia > Treponematales > Treponemataceae > Treponema_D. The sequence goes on along the minus strand of JAEDGQ010000011.1, from coordinate 13,669 downwards.
TTGCGTTTATGGGATCAAAACTGGGAAGTAAAAATTCTATAACGGATATAAAACTTCCTTATCTTAATAGTTCTTTTAATTTTACATTTCAGAAGGATGTAAACAGGGGCCGCTCATATATTGGTTTTAATGGTGGAACTGGTATTCTCTTTATTGATAAAATTGTTAAGTCTGGCTCGGATAATAACAAAAAAGTTTATGCATATCAGAGTGTAGATTGTGGAGTTCTGTTTGGATGGAAAATAAGTAATGTCTTTGCTGTTCAGGCAGGAATTGACTATGTAAGAACTTTAGGTCTGAATCAAAGTTTTCTTAATCCCTATGTTGCCGGCGGCATAAGGTGGTAAATATGAAAAAGTCTGCTTTTATTTTTATTTCAGCGTTTTTTTCATTAATTTTTTTCTCATGTGATGAAATCGGATTTAATGATGATATTGTAAAAGATATTGAATTGGAAACATCGGTAAACGTTAATGTTACAGTCAATGATAATACCGCAAATTCTATAAATTTTAATTTTTTGTGGCCAAAGGGAAAAAGACTTACAAGAGCGGATATAGTCAAACAGTTTTCATCATACACACCTGGATATGATCCGAAGCAAATCATTTATCACGATGCCGGAGATGGTTCTACCGTTTATGAAACTGGTGATTATCTTTATTACCAGAATTATGCAGCGGAATTAAAAAATGAAACGACTTTAATCATCAACACCTTAAACTGGATTATTGTTCAGGACAAGGATATAGATCTTACAGTTAACGGTCTGATTCCCCGTAACGATACTCCTGTTAAGCTTAGGATTATGCTGGAGAATGAATCATGCGGTAATAACAGTGCCCCGGATTATTCTGATGGTGATTGTTATGAAGATTTACATTATGCGTATGGATATACAGGCGAAAAAGTTGTTGACGGACTGCGACTGAATACGTTGAGGGAAGACTTACTGTATGAACCTGATTTAGATAATCTCGTAACAAATCCAGATAGTATTATTACTTCAGACAGCGTAATTGAAATACATTACAAGCGAAAAAAATTCCCCATAAAAATTCTAACAGATTCAACAGTTCAAATTTATGATTCAGAATCAAATAAAGAGCTTTCTCCAAATACTGACGGAGTTTATTATTACTGGTCAAAATTCGGTGTCCTTGCATCAGAACTTGTAGCAACTAAACCAGACTATGTTTTTGATCACTGGGAGATTTTTGATGAAAGTATAAATACGGGTGGTTATGTGGGCAGCTCTTCCCCATATATATATACTGCTGGAGAGTGTGTATGGATTCCTGTTTTCAAGTATAAAGGAACAACAGGTTCTGATACTGACAGTCAGGTTAATATTCACATCTGGGAAACAATACCTGATATTTTGAATAGTGAAACTAATACTTATCATATTTCAAAAAGTGAAGATCTTAAGTCTTTTATTGATGCTCATGGTGCAGATAAATATTTTATTTATCTGTACTGTGATTATGAAACAGATTTGAGTATGACCCCAAGTGACTTTTATGGAAAAACTATTAATTTTATCGGCACAAATACTGGAACAACAGACAGTGAAAAATTCAAACTTGTGTATAAAGGCTCAAGTTCGCTTTTTATAAATTCTACCAATACAAGTATTGGATTTGAAAATCTGGAACTACAGGCAGCCGGTGGAGTTAATTTTGGCGCTGTTAATGACGGAAATGTTTCATTCAGCCAATGCCGATTGAACTGGCAGAATGGTACATGCAGCATGTTCAGTGTTTACTTAGGGGAACTTTCTTTTGATTCATGTTATTTTACCGGAAATTCTGGCGAAAAACCTTATTGCTTAGGATTATTTGCAGAAATTTATGGTGGAACAGTATGCTTTTCAGGTGGTTCTATAGAAAATGCCAGAACAGCAATCGGTTCCGGTGCCTTTTTCATTAACGACCATGGATCCCTTAAACTTAGTAATGCTACTGTTTCAAAATGTGAGGGATCAGATTCTGCTGTTATTAAAGTTATTGAAAATGGAATTGCAGAAATTGATAACTGTGCTTTTTCAGATTGTGTCTCACAAGACGCAAATTATGTTTTATATGCAGAAAGCAGTAACTGTAAAATTTTAAGTTCAACTCTTTTTGATGAAGACTCATATTATAATAATACGGGTACAGATGTCTCTGGAGAAACTGGGATTCCACCTGAAACTGTTTATGTAGGGGATAATAATTCACTTAAAATTGACGGGACTATGAATACAGGAACTATAAGACTTGGAACTGATTCTGTAATAGAAATACTTTCGAATTTTGATTCTGAAAGTGCAAAAAAAATGGTGGTAAAACTTTCTGATGATTCTTATACTGCTTTAACAGATGATCCGGGCTATGAACTTCCTGTATTTACTGGAAGTAATAATCTTTCTGTGTGTTCTCTGGCTAATATATACGGGTACTGTGGATATAGTTTTACAATATCAGATACCGGCTGTGTAAAAGTACAAAGCACCAATTCAAATACAGAAATACCAGCTTCATAAACTAGGGCAAACGCATTTAAATATATTCCCTGCTAAAAATGGCTTCCAGTCGTGAAAACGTCTTGTCGAAACCGCATGCTAGCATGCTACACGCGTTTTGTGCTTGTAACTATATACGTTTGCCGCTGTCGCGGCAGCACAAAACGAGTGTTTTCGCAAGCCGTTTCACTCCTTTGCGCCATTTTTCAATACAAAATCGGTTATAATGCGTTTGCCCTGCTTCATAAACAAACCATTTTTGACAGAAAATTAAAATAAGATTAAAATTGATTCACTAAAAAAGCTCCGGGAGGATTATATGCGTACGACTTATGTGGCCGGAAACTGGAAGATGAATATGGACAAGGAAAGTTCTATTGAACTTGTTAAGGAACTTGTTGTTCAGCTTAAAGATTGCAAAAACAAGGTAATGGTTGCTCCGCCTTTTGTTTATCTTGATTCAGTTGCTCAGATTGTAAAAGGTACAAACATTCTTCTTGGAGCCCAGAACTGTGCTGCTACAGATAATGGTGCTCATACAGGAGAAGTTTCAGTTGCAATGCTGAAGGATCTTGGTGTTCAGGTTGTAATTCTTGGTCATTCTGAACGGCGTTATGAGTTCGGTGAATGTGATGAACTTATTAATGCAAAAGTTGTTCGTGCCCTTGCAGCAGGTCTTGATGTAGTTATCTGTATCGGGGAACTTCTGGCTCAGCGTGAAGTAGGGCGTGCAGAAAAAGTTTGTGAACGACAGCTTAATACTGCCTTGATGGGAGTTTCAAAAGAGCAGCTTCCTCATGTTACAATTGCATATGAACCTGTATGGGCCATTGGTACAGGAAAAACTGCTACCCCTGATGATGCTCAGCAGATTCATGCCTATGCAAGAAAAGTAATTGCAAAAATGTATGACCAGGAAGCAGCTGATAATATTATCATTCAATATGGTGGTTCAATGAATGTTAAAAATTACCAGGAACTTCTTGCCCAGCCTGATGTAGATGGCGGTCTTATTGGTGGAGCTTCATTAAAAGCTGAAACTTTTGTGCCAATCTGTAACGGCTAAGCCTTTATTTTCCATAATTGACCATGTGGAATGTTTCCGTTAGAATAATATAACTATTAAAAATTGATACAGTCCCTATTTATAGGACTTATTCGGAGTAATAAATGAAAATTGTTTTGTTAGTTACATTTGTAATCATCTGTCTTCTTCTGGTATTTCTTGTACTTATTCAGGACGAAGATAACAGCGGAATGGGTGGCCTTTTAAGCGGTGGAAACTCTGCAGCATTTGGTTCACACTCTGCTTCAATTCTTACAAAAGCAACAGTTGTTCTTGCAATTCTTTTCTTTGCCGTTACACTTTGTCTTGCTAAGGTTCTTCCTTCAAAAACAAATGCAGATACTCAGAAAAAAGAACTTTCTGCTGCTGCTGAAAGTGCCGGAGTAGCTGGTGAAAACACAGAAGTAAAAGAAGAAACAACAGAAGAAGCTCCTGCTGCTGAAAACAACTGGTGGAAGGAAGAAAAAGCTTCTAACTAATTAGTCTAAATAAAAATATTTTTCGCTGTCTTTAATGATTTTATAAGACAGAAAGGAAATAACATGGTCCTTGAAGATGTATTTACAAAAGAAACTGTAATTGTAGATTTGGAAAGTACAGAAAAGGATGAATTGTTTGAAGAAATGGTGGAGGCACTGCATTCTGTTTATCCGGAAATTGACAGGGCTGAAGCCATTTTTGCTTTAAACGACCGCGAATCAAAAATGTCTACAGGAATAATGCATTCAGTTGCAGTTCCACACGCTGTAGTCCCTTCCGTAAAAGGTTTAGTTGGAGCCATTGGAATCAGCCGCAAAGGTATTGATTATGACTCTCTGGACAAGGCTCCCGTTTATATTGTTTTTATGATTCTTGCAGGAGAAGGACAGACAGAAAAGCATGTTCAGATTTTAAAATCCCTTGCTGTTGTTCTTCAGAAACCAGGTTTTGTAGAAAAGCTTTCTTCTTGCAGTTCTGCTGCAGATGTTTATAATCTTATTATCGAAACAGAGCATTCAGCTTAAGTGGGGAAAAATGGAAGAGTTAGAATCCAGTGTAATCGAACATCTTATTGAAGTAGAAACACAGGCTTCAACTGTAACATTAAATGCTCAGCAGGAAGCCCTGAAAATCATTAACAATGCAAAAGCAAAAGCTGAAACTGAATATCTTGCAAAATATAACGAACAGCTTTCAAAAATAGTAAAAGAATGGGATGAAAAAGCGAAAGAAATTTCAGATTCATCTGAACAGGAAATTTCTAAATACAAAGAACGCATTAATTCTACTTCTCAGAATACAGAAGCTTTTAATAAACTAATGGACAGTATTATTGCCTCAGGACTGGAATTGTAATGGATAAATCTGCTGCTGATGCTTATGTTTATGCCAAAGTCTGTGGAATTATAAGTAAGTCTTATTCTGGAATAAATGCAGAAAAACTCTTTGCCGTAAAATCATTAAGCGAATTATACAGTCTGCTTTTTGATGGAGAAGTGCCTGCAGTCCCTGAAACCCTCCTTGCAAAAGAAATCGAAAAACAGGCTGAAGAACACTTTGTAAGAGATTACGAATCACTTTTAAACTGTTATGAAAAACCTGAAAAACTTCTTGTACATCTTCTTCAGTATTATGATTACAAAAATCTGCAGGAAATTGCAGGAGCTTTATGTATGCAGGAAACTGAAGAACCTGAACTGACAGATTTAAGAAATTATGCTCTTTTGAATTATAAAGCATGGCCGGATATTAAAAAAATCACCGAAAATTCTTCCCTGAGCTGGTATAACAGGATTCCTGATATTACAGAACAGCAGCTTATGGATACAAAACTTGATTTTCAGTATCTTCGGGAATTGTGGGAGTATGCTTCAAAAATGCCTTATTCAATCCGTAAAGACATACTTAATGTTTTTGCACTGGAATTTTCCTTTAACAATATACTTTGGGCAATCCGTCTCAGATATTATTATGAGATGCCTGTAGAGGAAATTCTGACTCATTTGTTTTTTAAAGATACAGAATTAATTAAATCAGAAAAAAAAGCCGGTACGGATCTGTTTGCCGGTGAAGCTGTAAAACTCCTTGAAAAAGATATGAAAAACTTTGATGACTGGAAAGACTGGAAATACAGAGATTTTCTTAATCCAAATGAAGAAGGTGTATTGTGGGAAATTGATCCCCCATGGCTGGAAAGTAAAATCCATCAGACTATGATTAAAAACTATTCTCTGGAACTTCATAAATTTCCGTTGAGTCCAATGGTACTTGTCTGTTATTTTAAGATAAAAGAAAATGAACTTGATAACATTCGCCGCATTACAGAAGGCTTACGGCTTGGAGGTGAATAATGGCTAAAACAGCGAAAATGCGTCTTGTTGAATTAATGATTCTCAAAGAAGATATTGATACTGTTATTGAATTTCTTGGAAAAGCAGGAAACTTTCAGCTTCAGCAGGGACTTGAATTAAACAGCGAATTCTCCAATCCTGATCAGGAAATTCTCCAACAGCTTAAAGAAGCCCGTTCATTTTTGAATGTTGAAGACATTGATACAGATTTCCTTCAAAAATCAGAAAAACCTACTGATTATGACAGGATTTTATGTCAGAAACTCCTTTCCACTGTAGATAATCTTCGGAAAAGAGAAATTGCAGCCGGTGATGAATTAAAAAGAGTTGAAGATTCATATAAAGAAGCAAAATCTTTTGCAAATTTAAAAGTTCCATATTCACAACTGGAGCATCTTTCGTTTCTCGCATTGAGAATCGGAAAAATTGATCCTGAAAATTTTGAACTTCTTGTACAGTCTGTGGGAAACAGGGCAGTAATTGTTCCGTTAGGAGAAGATAAATCAAAGATTCTGGCAGCAACTTCTAAAAAAGGTCGTTTTGCTCTTGATACAATTCTTAAAGAACATGGCTTTATTACTATGGAAATTCCAAGTGATTTTAAAGGTGTTCCTCAAGAAGTTCTTGCAGGTCTGGAAAATCAGTTTACAGACTGTAAAAAAGCTTTTGCAAGAATTGAAGAAGAAAAAAGAAATATGGCCCGGACTCACCGGGATTTCCTGAGAAAATTCCTGGGTGCTTTTTCACTGGGTGCTCAGATTACACTTATTGAAAACAGTCTGGAAGCTACAGATCTTGTATATAGAATGACTGGCTGGATTCCAGAAAAAGACTGTCACAATGTAATGACAGAACTTGATAAACTCTCTAAGGGACGTATTGCAATCAGACTTTATGAACCTGATGAAGTTCCTTCTGTCCGTTCCGGTGCAGAAAAAGTTCCTGTCAAACTTCAACATGGAAAACTTGTGGGCGCATTTGAACGCATGATTTTTTCATACGGAAGTCCTGCTTATGGAACCGTAGATCCCACACCTTTCGTAGCAATATTCTTTACAATGCTTTTTGGTATTATGTTTGGTGATGCAGGGCAGGGACTTGTGTTCCTTCTTGCCGGTATTCTTATGGCTTTAAAAATCGTTAAAGTTGGAAACTGGAATAAATTTGCTCCAGTTTTTATGGCTATCGGTTGTTCCAGCATGGTCATGGGACTTTTGACCGGAGAATTTTTTGCTACTGAAGGTCCTCTGGAAGGAATTTCTCTTTTCCTTACAGGGCTTTTTGGAGAGCCTCACAGTCCTATTCTTGAAATGAAATTCTGGGAAGGTGAAAATGCCCTATCCATAATTTTTGGAATCTTTGGTTTTACAATGGCTGTAGGTTTTGTAATTAATTCCATTGGTCTTATCATTAACTTTATAAATAAACTTGCAGTAAAGAAAATCGGAAGTGCCTTCTTCGGTAAAACAGGCCTTTCAGGAGCTTTGTTTTTCTGGTATGTGGTAATTTTTGCTCTTCGTCTTGGATTTAAACATCATAGTCCTACAGTTTTTGACTGGAGTTTTATTGGTGTAACCCTTCTGCTTTCAGCTTTTGGTGAACCTTTGGCCCGAAAACTTGATGGAGAATATCCTGCAATTGAAAATGGTATTCTTTCATATCTTATTGGTGGCATTGTTGAATTGATTGAAGTTTTATCAACTTATCTTTCAAATTCAATTTCTTTTGTGCGTGTGGGAGCATTTGCCCTGGCACATGCAGTACTTGGATTCATTATTTCAAAAATGGTTAGTATTGCACCACCATCAATGGGAATCGTAATTCTTGTAATCGGAAACGGAATTGTAATTGTACTTGAAGGTATGATTGTTGCAATTCAGGTAATCCGTCTTCAGTATTATGAATTCTTTTCTAAATTCTTTAATGAAACGGGGAAGGAATTTAAGCCTTTTACGTTTGAATATAAATAAATAATTTTTTGTGGGGTAAAAATATGAACAAAAAACTTATGGCAATGGCTGCAGCATTACTTTGTTTTGCAGCTGCAGGTCTCTATGCACAGAATGATGCAGTAGAAAACAAACAGGAAACTGCAGTAGAAGCTCAGGCTCAGGAAACTGCAGTAGAAGCTCAGGCTCAGGAAACTGCTGTTCAGAATCAGGCAGATGGTGCAAAAGGTGTAAAGTATATTGCGGCTGCAATTGCTGTTGGTATTGCCTGTATTGCCGGTGGCATGGCTGTAGGAAAAATCGGTGCCGCTGCTATGGGTGCAATGAGCGAAAATGCTGAACTTTCAGGTAAAGCTCTTCCATTCGTAGGTCTTGCAGAAGGTATTTGTCTGTGGGGCTTCCTTGTAGCTCTTTTGATTGTTGTACTTAAATAAAGTTTTTTAATGGAATACTTTGTTATTGCTCAGCGTGAACTTGTCCTCGGGTTTAAGCTTGTAGGAGTTGACGGCTGTACTGCATTAAACAGAAATGAAGCTCTCAATGCATTTAACCGTGTAACAGGTGTAGGGGACAGAAATTTTCTTCCTGTTGCTGAGCGGCCAAGGGTTCTTATTTTATCAGAAGACGTTTCTGCAATGCTGGAAGAAGAAGTTCTTGCCTGGCAGAAAGGCGGTCAGTTTCCGCTGATTGTAGAAATTCCGCCGTTAAACGGACATCTGGAAGGAAAAAAATCCCTTACAGATGCCATTCGTCAGGCTGTTGGTGTTGCAATATAAAGGTTTGAAAAATGGAAGAATTAAGATCTACCGAGATACTTGATAAAGAAATTGAAATTGATGCTCAAAAAAAAGCTGCAAAACTCGTCGAAAATGCAAATAAAGAAGCTCAGAAAATTCTTGATGGCATTGATGAACGGGTTAAGGAAAGTCTTGAAGAACAGCTGCTTATTCACAATAGTCGTATAGTGCAGCTTCAGAAAACTGCCGAAGCTTATGTTCCACTTGAAAAAGAAAGATTTCTTGTTTCATTTTATGACAATAAAGTAAATCAGGCTCTTAATCAGTATTTTAATTCACTTGGCAAAGAAAAAAGACTTTCCGTTCTTTCAAAAAAACTTCTTTCCTGTAAAAGTGCCCTTGAGAATAAAAAACTTCATATAACCTGCTTTGGTGGAATCGAAGAAAAAGATGCCAGAAAGATGGTAGAAAGTATTCTTGGAAAAAATGTTACTGACGTTAAGGTGATTTCTTTCGATAACAGTGGTGAAGAAGCTGCTGCCGGAAATGAAATTCACGAAGGCATGTTTATTGAAATCGATGACAAACTGGTAAAAGTTCGTCTTACATTTGATGAACTTATCAGGGAAATTAAAGATAAATATTCAAGAGAACTTGCTGAAACTCTTTTTAACGGAGTGCTGCCACAATGATAAAAGGTAAAATTAAGCGTATTTCAGGACCAATTGTATATGCAGAAGGTCTTGAAGGCTGTGGTCTTTACGATGTTGTTGATGTAGGTGAAAAAAAGATTATCGGCGAAATTATTCGTCAGAACAAAGGTCTTGCTACAATTCAGGTATACGAAGATGATACAGGAATGAAAATCGGGGAAGAAGTTGTTTCAAACGAACGTCCTCTTTCTTTACGACTGGGTCCTGGTCTTGTGGGTACAATTTATGATGGAATCCAGCGCCCGCTGGAATCCATGTTTCAGCAGTCTGGAGCATTTCTTTTGCCAGGACAGCGCACATCGCCTCTTGATGTAGAAAAAAAATGGCAGTTTGCCCCTCTCGATTCTGCAAAAGAAGGAATGGCAATTGCTCCTGGCATGGTTTTGGGAACTGTACAGGAAACTCAGTCCATTCTTCATAAAATTATGGTGCCTCCACAGATTCGTGGCCGCTGCTTAAAAAAGTTTCTTGGAGCAGGACTTTATACTGTAGATGATGTAATTGCTGTAACAGAACTGGATGAAGAGATTAAACTAAGTCATTACTGGCCTCTTCGTGTCCCAAGACCCTTTGCAAAAAAACTGACTGTGAGCCAGCCTCTTGTAACAGGACAGCGTGTAATTGATGTGTTTTTCCCTCTTTCAAAAGGCGGTACTGCCGCAATTCCAGGCGGATTCGGTACAGGAAAAACAATGACACAGCATGCTATTGCAAAATGGTGTGATGCTGATCTTATTGTATACATTGGTTGTGGTGAACGGGGAAACGAAATGACCGACGTTCTTACAGAATTCCCCACTTTGATAGACCCGAGAACTGGCCGTTCTTTAATGGAACGTACAATTCTCATTGCAAATACTTCTAACATGCCTGTAGCAGCCCGTGAAGTTTCTCTGTATTCTGGTATTACTCTTGCTGAATATTATCGTGATATGGGAATGCACGTTGCAATTATGGCAGATTCAACTTCCAGATGGGCTGAGGCTCTTCGTGAACTTTCAGGACGTATGGAAGAAATGCCTGCAGAAGAAGGATTCCCTGCATATCTTCCAACAAGACTTGCTTCTTTTTATGAAAGAGCGGGCCGTGTAAACTCTCTCTGTGGAAAAGAAGGTTCAGTATCTGTTATTGGTGCTGTTTCGCCACCAGGGGGAGACTTTTCAGAACCTGTTACACAGCATACAAAACGCTTTATCCGCTGTTTCTGGGCTTTGGACAGAGAACTTGCAAATTCCCGCCATTATCCTGCAATCGGCTGGATTGACAGCTACTCAGAATATGCAGAGGAAGTAAAAGAGTGGTGGGATAATCTGGATCCTCGATGGGCTCACATTCGTCTTCAGGCTCTTGAACTTCTTAAAAAAGAACAGAAACTTCAGGCTATTGTCCGGCTTATTGGTCCAGATGCCCTGCCTGATTATGAACGCATTGTTCTCATTGTTGCTGAAATGATAAAAAATGGTTTTCTCCAGCAGAGTGCTTTTGACGAAATAGATGTTTACTCTGTTCCTGAAAAACAGATTCAAATTCTGCTTCTTATGATGGAATTTTATGAAAGAGGACTGGCTGTTATAAAATCCGGTGCTCCGCTGTTAAAAGTCAGCAGTATGGCTGTAAAGGATGAAATAGTCCGCTTAAAAACAACGGTTCCAAACGATCATCTTGAAATGATAAAGGAAACTGAAAGTCATTTTGAGCAGGAAATGGCAGAACTGGAAAGATTTTACAATCGTGATTAATTTCACTGTAAAAGCTTTTGTGGGGTAATAAATGAAAGGTGTTGAATATAAAGGCCTTGACTCAGTTGACGGGCCAATCGTAGTTGCAAAGCGCAGCGAAAACATTTTTTATAACGAAATCGTTTATGTCAGGGACAAAAACGGTGTAAAGAAAACTGGACGAGTTATTGATTTAAATGAAGATACAGCTATTGTTCAGATTTTTGGTACAACCACCGGTCTTGATCTTAACGAATCATCCATTGAATTCCTTGAAGAACCAATGAAACTTCGTGTAGGAGAAGGTCTTCTTGGCCGTATTTTTAACGGTCTTGGTGAACCTATGGATAATCTGCCTCCTGTAGTTTCAAGTAAAAAAGTTGATGTAAACGGAATGCCCATGAATCCTTTTGCCCGGGTTTATCCAAGAGATTTTATTCAGACTGGAATTTCATCGATTGATGGTATGAATACTCTTATTCGTGGTCAGAAACTTCCGATTTTCTCTGGAAACGGTCTTCCTCATAACCGTCTTGCAGCTCAGATTATCAGACAGGCAAAAATCCTTAATTCTGATGAACAGTTTGTAATGGTTTTTGCAGGAATGGGAATTAAATACGACCAGGCTCAGTTTTTTATTAATTCTTTTGAAGAGTCAGGTGTTCTTTCAAAGGTTGTAATGTTCCAGTCTTTGGCAGATTCTCCTCCTATTGAACGCATTATTACTCCAAGATGTGCCTTAACAGCTGCTGAATATCTGGCATTTGAAAAAGGAATGCATGTTCTTGTTGTAATGACTGATATGACAAACTACTGTGAAGCTCTTCGGGAAATTTCTACTACTCGTGGTGAAGTTCCGGGAAGAAAAGGTTATCCTGGATATCTTTATTCAGATCTTGCAGAACTTTATGAACGAGCAGGAAAAATAAAGGGATCAAAAGGTTCTATTACACAGATTCCAATTCTTACAATGCCAAACGATGATATTTCTCATCCCATTCCTGACCTTACCGGATACATTACAGAAGGTCAGATTGTTCTTGGACGAGAATTAAGTCAGTCTGGCGTTTATCCTCCTGTTTCTGCTCTGCCAAGTCTTTCCCGTCTTATGAAGGATGGTATTGGTGCAGGTATGACTCGTGAAGATCATGCTGGAGTTGCAAGTCAGCTTTTTGCTTCTTATTCAAAGGTAAAATCCATAAGATCTCTGGCTGCAATCATCGGTGAAGAAGAACTTAGTCCTCAGGATAAACAGTACCTTAAGTTTGGTAATGCAATTGAAGAGCAGTTCTTTACTCAGGGAGAATACGAAAACCGCACAATCGAAGAAACTCTGGATCTGGGCTGGAAACTGTTAAAAATGCTGCCTGTAAACGAACTTTACAGAATCAAACCGGAATATATTGAAAAGTATCTTCCAAAAGACTAACGGCAGAATATGGAAAAGTTAAATGTTGCACCAACAAAATCAAATCTTCTCGCTATAAAAGAACAGCTTTCTACTGCAGAAAACGGATACCAGCTTCTTGAACAGAAACGTGAAATTCTGGTTATGGAATTAATGCGTATTGTAGAAAAAGTAAAACTTCTGGAAAGAGAACTTGATAAACAGTACCAGGAAGCTTATCCGGCCTTAAAGAATATGCTTAAAACAGTTGGCGGTGACCGGGTTGAACGAATTGCTCATGCTGTAAAATATGATTTTCACATGAAGGAAAAGAAAATCACAGCTGGTGGTATGAATTTTGATTCAATTGATGTTGAACTTCCCCAGCAGCAGCTTTTCTATTCTTTTCTTGGAAGTTACGCAGATAGTGATAAAGTTATGGTTGATTTTTTCAAACTGCTTAAGCTTCTTACGGAAATGGCTTCAATCCGCACTGTTGCATGGCGTCTTGCTAATGAAATTAAAAAAACTCAGCGAAGGGTAAATTCCCTGAATAAAATGGTTATTCCTCAAACTCTTGAAACAAAAACTTACATTGAAAGTGTTCTTGAAGAAAGGGAAAGAGAGAATACTTTTGTCCTTAAGGTGTTAAAAAACAGGAAGCAGTAATGATAAAACCTCTTATTCAAAAAGTAATTGTTGCAATTAACGGTTCAGAAAAATCTCTGCATGCTGCCATGTATGGAATTATTATGGCAAGACAGTATAAATGCGAATTAAAAGCTGTTTATGTTGTTGATACAGCTTCGTTAAGACAGCTTACTATGAGCGGATTTCTTTATAAAGAAGAAAGCGAAAAATATGAAAAAAATCTTCTCGAAGACGGAAATAAATATCTTCAGGAAATCGTCAGCCTCGGAAAAACAAAAGGTGTAAAAGTTCAGACTGAACTTAGAAAAGGAACACCCTGGTCAGAAATTCTTCATTCTGCAGAAGATTACAGGGCAGATTTGATTCTTCTTGGTGGAAACGAAAATAAAGGAAATGTTTCTACTGTTTATCATGATGCTACAGGTACAACAAATATGGATATTATCGGATATGCAAAATGTAATGTTCTTGTTGTTCATCAGAAGGAAATTAACAGACTGTTCAAACTGTATTAATGTCAAACTGTATTAATTAGGGCAAACGCATTATAACTGATTATGTATTGAAAAATGGCGCAAAGGAGTGAAACGGCTTGCGAAAACACTCGTTTTG
>JAEDGQ010000093.1 GCA_016297415.1 Treponema sp. | reverse complement strand
TTTTTACATGATTAACCGAATCTCTTTGGGTTAGATTTTTACGTGATTCAATACGCAGCACGCCTTGACGGGTTAGGGATCGCCACGGTAGTGGCAGACCGTATAATCTATACACTGGTGGTTTCGACAGGCTCAACCACCGGAGACTAAGCTCAACCCCCAAAACAAAAAAAAGCACAGCCACAACACAAAAAAGTGCCGGATTGTGCCATTTGTACATTGAAAATCAGGTGGTTTCGACAGGCTCAACCACCGGGAACTAAGCTCAACCACCGAAGAGTGGACTCACCCACCGGAGACTCGGCTCAACCACCCTTCAGTATTTTACAGCGATGCCAGAGTTCTTTCGATTCTTGCAAGGGCTCTATCTTTTCCAAGGACTAAGATTGATCCGATAAGTGGTGGAGAAACGCGGCTTCCTGTTACTGCCATACGTACCGGCATCATAAAGTCGCCAAGCTTGATTCCAAGAGCTTCTGCCTTTGCTTTTGCCAGGTTTTCTGCTCCTTCGTGATCAAGGTTAAAGCACTGTGCAACAAAGTCTTTTGCTTCTTCAAGGACTTCCTTAGTTTTTGCCAGGTCAATCTTTTTTGGAATAATCTGGTCTGCAGGTGGAACTGCTGGTTCTGTGAACATAAAGCGTACCATTTCTGCAGCTTCTGTAAGGAACTTAAGGCGTTCCTGAATAAGTGGCATAAGACCAAGAAGTGTCTTTTTAACGTCTTCCTTTGACATGTTCATTGACTGGTCTACGCAGTATGGTTCACCGTCTTCACCAAGAGCAACGCCTGAGAATTCCGGACCAACATTTGGTTTTGGCTGCGGGTTTTCAGGGTTAATTTCAAGTGTGGCATCTCCTGTTCCTGTGATGAATGGAAGAGTCCATTTGTAAAGTTCTTCTGCAGAAAGCTGGCGGATGTAGTTTCCGTTGTAGAATTCAAGCTTTTTGTAGTCGAATACGGCTGGAGCCTTGTTAAGGTGCTCAAGCTTAAAGAGTTTTCCAAGTTCTTCCAGTGTGTAGAATTCTTTTCCTTCTTCATAAGAACATCCAAGAAGTGCTACATAGTTTACGATTGCCTGTGGAAGGTAACCTCTTGCACGGAATTCGTTAAGGGAAGTTGAACCGTGGCGTTTTGAAAGCTTTTTACCGTCTGAACCGTTTACCATTGGAAGGTGGCAGAATTCAGGATGTTCCCAGCCGAATGATTTGTACATCTGAACATGGAGTGGAGTTGAAGGAATCCATTCCTGAGCACGCATTACATGGCTGATGTGCATCATGTGGTCATCTACAATGTTTGCAAGATGATATGTAGGGAATCCGTCTGACTTTAAGAGAACCGGGTCTGGAGAAATGTCTTTGTTTTCCCATTCAATGTCACCAAGAATGTGGTCGTGGAAGAGAGTTTTTCCTTCCATTGGAACCTTAAGACGGATTACATAAGGTTTACCTGCATCAAGATTTGCCTTTACTTCTTCTGGAGTAAGGTGACGGCAGTTACGGTCATAACCTGGAGCCATCTTGTTTTCTGTCTGGATTTTGCGGATGCGTTCAAGACGTTCTGCATCACAGAAACAGTAGTAAGCTTCTCCGTTTTCAAGAAGCTTCTGAGCATATTCCTTGTAAAGTTCAAATCGTTCTGACTGAACATAAGGACCGTATTCACCACCTTTAGAACCGCCTTCATCCCAGTCGATTCCAAGCCATTCCATTGTGTCATAAAGGTTCTGAACATATTTTTCGTCAAAACGAGTGCGGTCTGTATCTTCAAGACGGAGAATGAATTTTCCGCCCTGTGATTTTGCATAAAGATAGTTGAAAAGTGCAGTACGAACACCACCAATGTGCTGCATACCTGTTGGAGAAGGAGCATAACGAACGCGTACTTCTTTAATGTTTTCCATAATTAAAACCTCGATATTAATGAGACATTTAAGTCCGTGGAGCGCAGACTGTGAATAATTATTTTAATGAATCAATCTTTGTTATTCAATCATATAAATTTTAACATTCTGCTTAGTCGGCAGAAACTGTAACCCAGCGGATGGGATTGCTTTCAGGTCCCTTATTCTGTGCCAGATATTTTTTATAGGCTTTAACAACATCCTGTGGCTTTACATTTACTACCTGACTGCTGCGTTTCAGATAAGCTGCAGGATCTCCGGAATATTCCATAGAATTAATAATATTTGCAGCTACACCTGTGCTGTTCTGACTGGCACCAAAAATTGTAGTTATGTATTTGTTTTTGTACTGATCAAGTTTTTCTTCTACACCCTTTTCATCCGGGAAAGAATTGATTGATTCCATAATCAGGCGATTAATATTATCTTTATCACTGATCTTATATGCACTGATTGCACCAAGCAGTTCTTTTCCTCCCAGAATTCCTGTTCCTATAGAATAAACGGCACCTGCTTCTTCACGAACTTTTTCGAAGAAAATGTCATCCAGATACATAAGGGAAATTGCAAATGGAACATAATCTTCATCATATTTTTCGGGACAGTCAAAAAATCCGATTGAATATGCAGAAGTTCCGGCCTGAGGATTCTTAACTGTAATGTTTTCTCCGGATACAGAAATTTTTCGTACAAAAGGAGCTTTATAATCGCCTTTCTTTATATCACCAAAATATGAATTGAGTTTTTCCACAAACTGAGCCTGGGCTTCTCCATCAAAACCTGACACAACAACAATTTTAATTCGTCCTGCATCAAGAAGATTACTCCAGTGCTTTTTTACATCATCAAGAGTTATATTTTTAACAGATTCTTCTGTTATATCAGGTGAACTGATGTAAGAACTGTTACCAAAAGCAGCTTTTTCCAGTTCAATTGAAAGCTGTCCGCTTGGGTTCGACAGTGATGAAGCAAGGCCTTCTTCCGCATTACGCATAAAATTTACAAAGTCTTCTTCTGCAAAAAGAGGATTGTTAATTGCATCAGCAAATACAGCAAGAACACTATCCAGATCTTTTTCAAGACACTTTATACCGGCCACAGAATAATCCCTGCCGGAAGAATCTGTCATTGAAAAAGTAGTTGTATACTGCATTTTCTGAATATCTTCGTAAGAGTACCCTGCACTTCCGTGGAACATAAGATCCATTGTAAGTTTTTCGATTCCTGCCAGTTTTTTTTCTACAAGAGGAGTTCCACCTTCAAAAATAACCCTCATAACAAAAATCTGGCTGCTGCCTGTTTTCTTAAAAATAACTGGAATACCGTTTTTTAAATTAGTACGGGAGAAATCCTTCAGATTTTCATTATAGTAAGCATCTTTATTTACTGATTTATCAGTAGCACAACCTGAAAAAATTAGTGCCAGACCTGCAGCGGCAACAGCTGCCTTTAAAATCATTTTTTTCATATTTCTTTCCTTATTTACATTTCCACCAGTTGGCATTTTCACTGTTAAGTTCTTTCCAGCCTGTTTTTACAAACTCTTTTTTGTGCTGTTTATAATATTCAGGATTTACAAATAAAACTGCAATTCCTTTTTTGTTCTGAATATATTTCTTAACAAAATTCTTTATATCTTCGTT
Organism: Treponema sp.; assembly: GCA_016297415.1. Classification (GTDB taxonomy): domain Bacteria; phylum Spirochaetota; class Spirochaetia; order Treponematales; family Treponemataceae; genus Treponema_D. The sequence goes on along the minus strand of JAEDGQ010000093.1, from coordinate 3,635 downwards.
TGTAACTCTTGAAAGATTTTCATCATAATTAAAGTAAAAATCTGCACCGGAAGAAGCCCATTCTCTTGAAAAACCTTTTAAGAATCCTTCTGCTGTTTCAAGAGAATAAATTCTTCCGTCTTCAAGCCGTTTGTTTACATTTCTGATATCTGAATCATCAAAACCTGTTCCAGTTTTAAGCATATCTTCAACAGCTTCTCCATTCCAGTAAGCAAGCATTTTTTCAGCCTGTTCAACAGGAGACATAGTATCACTTCCAACCATAGCGGCACTAAAAGAAATCATTCCGCTGGCTCTCATTGTTGAATATCCGCCTCCAATGTAATCTGCATCTGGAATACACAATTCTTCTTTTGCTACAGCTTTAGAAACAAAGGCAGATTCTGGATTTGAAAGACAGTAACTCCAGACATCAGCTCCATAAATATCATCCTGATCAGTTTCTGAGTCAGGTCCTCTGAGATAATAAACCACCTGCACCATTTTGCCTGAACTTCTCGGATCTGGATAAACAATTTTTTTAATAAGACCCAGGGGACTTTTTTCAGGAACTTCTACAGGTTCCTTTCCGCCTTTTGCATCAGGTCCATTCTGCCAGCTGCCATAAATCTGCTGAACCATTTTGTAAATCTCTTCATGCTGAACATCGCCGCCCACAAAAAGAGCCGCATTTTGAGGAACATAATATTCCCCCTGAATTTTTCTAAGCTGCTTTACATCTGCATTTCTGATAATATCCGGATCACCAGATGTATCCATTCTCCATGGCGCCTGTGGAAAAAGATTTTTAAAAAGTTCTGCACCAACAATGTGGCCAGGCTCAGAAAGTCCCCCCTCAATTTCGCTTAAAACAACAGATTTTTCGTTTTCAAGCTCAGTTTCATTCATTAAAGGAGTTCTGATTGCATAAGACCAGAATTCAAGTCCATCATAAACAAGATAAGAAGGAACTGTAAAAAAATAGTTTACCCGGTCAACAGAAGTAGTGCCATTCCAGTCAGCAACACCAAGCCTGTTCATAGCCTGAGTTACTTCTTTCTGATTAGCATACTTCTCGTTTCCTTTAAACATCATATGTTCATAAAGGTGAAAAAGTCCTGCATTTTCTGCAGTCTGAGTAACTGCCCCTGCCCTCACAGCGATTTCGATATAAGCAAGAGGAGCAGAGTCATTTTCCATTACATAAAGTTCAAGTCCGTTTTCAAGCCGGTAGCGGTACAGAGAAGGAATTGAAGTTTCCTGAGCAAAACAAAATGAACATCCTGCCAGATAAAAAAGAACAATCCCCATAAACCGTAAAAAGCATTTTTTCATAGGCTTATTATATACAAAATGCCTGAGAAATTAAACGCAAAAAAAAACGGCACGTGCGTAACGCAGTGAAGCGATGTGCCGTGCCGTCGGGTTAGGGATCGTTGCGAGCTCTCGCAAGCAAGAGCCCGACCGCAAAGCCCCCCCCCTTATTCACTATTCCCTATTACCTATTACCTATTACCTGTTATTGATTCAGTGCGGAAACTACAGCTGAAATACCGGCGCGGCCTACGTTACTTGAAGTTCCAACGCCCCACTTAACTGAGCCGTCTTCTTTTGTAATCTGAACGTAAGCAACAGCGTGTGTGTCACTTCCTTCACCCACAGAATGTTCGTGGAAAGCTGTAATGTTGAATTTTGCAACTGGTGTTTCACGAAGAGCTGCAACAAATCCATCAAGAGGACCGTTTCCAGCTCCACCAATAGAAATCTGTTCACCGTTAAACTTAATTACACCGCGAACAGTTACATTTTCTTCTTTTGCATGGTTTTCAACCTGTGTAGAAGCAAAATCCACAACTTCAAGAACACTGCGGTTCTGAATAAACTGTTTTTCGAAGAAGTTCAGGATTTCTTCCGGCTGCAGTTCACGCTGAGCCTTGTCGCTTTCTGCCTTAATCAAATCCCCGATTGCAGGCTGCATTGCCTTTGGAATTGCATAATGAATGAGGAACCACCCTTTCCTGACTGTGAGTTAATACGGATGATTCCTTCGTATTTACGGCCAATGTCTTTTGGATCAATAAGAAGGTATGGAACATCCCATGTATCGTTTTCTGACATTTTTGCACGGGCAGCCAGTCCCTTGGCAATGGCATCCTGATGTCCGCCGGAAAGAGCTGTGTAGGCAAGACCGCCTGCATAAGGTGTACGTGGAGGAATATCCATTTTTGTGTATTCCTGGTATGCGTCTGCAATGTCAGGAAGATTTGTAAAGTCAAGTTCAGGATCAACGCCTTCTGAGAACATATTAAGTGCTACAGTTACAATGTCCAGATTACCAGTACGTTCACCGTTTCCAAAAAGACATCCTTCAACGCGGTCAGCACCTGCCAGAAGAGCAAGTTCACATTCGCCAACACCAGTTCCACGGTCATTGTGACAGTGTGTAGAAATTACAACGTTTTCCCGGTCAGAAATGTGCTCTGCAAAATATTCGATGGAATCTGCATAAACGTTTGGAGTATAACATTCTACAGTTGTAGGAAGGTTAAAGATAATCTTGTTTTCAGGGCTTGTTCCCCATTCAGCTTTAACGGCTTCACAGATTTCAATTGCGTAATCAAGTTCAGTCATAGAAAAGCTTTCAGGACTGTATTCAAGACGGATTCTCTTGCGTTCTTCTTCGCTTAAATCCTTCATGCACTCTTTAATGCACTTAACGCCTTCAACGGCAATCTTAATGATTTCTTCCTTAGATTTGTTAAATGTATATTTTCTCTGAGCAGGAGAAGTCGAGTTGTAAATATGGAAAATTGCGTGTGGAGCGCCTTTAATTGCTTCCATTGTACGGCGGATCAAATGTTCGCGGGCCTGGCACAAAACCTGAATTGTTACATCTTCAGGAATGTGATTTTCTTCAATCAGGCGGCGGCAGAAGTCAAATTCTGTGTCCGAAGCTGAAGGAAAACAGATTTCAATTTCTTTAAATCCTATTTTTACAAGAAGGTCAAAATAAGCAAGTTTTGTTTCAATTCCCATAGGGTCAATAAGTGCCTGGTTACCGTCACGAAGGTCTACAGAACACCACACAGGTGCCTTTGTAATGCGGTTGTCCGGCCATTTGCGGCTTTTTGGTGCAGGCTGAATCACTGGCTTGTACTTTGATGCGTTCATATAAAAACTCCTTAAAAACACCGCGTTAGCGGCAGCACAGGAGGTGCTGAATCCAAGTTTGTGAATGCAACGCATTTGCAAACTTGAGTGATAAAAACTATACGGACATAATTTTTATCACGCCTCCTTATGGGCACCACCCTCACTTCGTTCGGGTCGCTGCGTCCGCCCTTCCGCTGTCGCTCCATTGCTCCGCTCTGGTGGTTTCGACAAGCTCAACCACCGCCGCTATGCAACGCTTCGCGGGGCTACCATCGCTGGTGCATAAAAAAAGACCTGACGCCTAAGCATCAGGTCTGTAATTTCGATTTAAAATAAAAACACTTCCAGACTTTTTAGCTTTAGGCTCTGATGAGATTAAATTCTAGAAGTAGAAGAAGTGTCTTTTTCATACCTTTATTATGTAACTTTGCACAAAATTATGCAAGGTTTCGCATTGAATCACGTTAAATCTAACCGAAAAAAAAGTGGTGAATCAAGTAAAA
>JAEDGQ010000092.1 GCA_016297415.1 Treponema sp. | reverse complement strand
ATGGTGGTTTCGACAGGTGGTTCCTGAGCCTGTCGAAGGGCTCAACCACCGTAATGCAAACTTACTGGACAGCCCCTTTTTTATTGTTTTCCGGAAGGGAAATTGTGTCTCCTTTTTTTATGTTCTGTTCTGAGAACCAGCCCTGTGGTACTTCCAGAGCATACCGGACACTTGAGGTACTGATTATCTCTGCAAGGGAATAAGGCTTCATGTCAAAAATATCCTTGATTTTGCCTGATGAATCAATATATGCAATTGAAAGGGGATGAGGTGTGTTCTTCATCCAGAAACTTAAAATCTGGTCTTTTTCGAAGATAAAAAGCATACCTGTTCCAGAAGGAATGTGTTTACGACCCATATAGCCATGACTTCTTTCTTCCGGAGTTCTGGCAAGTTCCGCATTACATGTTACAGATGTTCCGTCTGCTCTTGTTATTGTCAGCTTTTGAGAAGGAAGTTTTTTTCCGCAGGCTGAAAAAAGAAGGAAAAATAAAAGAAAAACAACTGATACAGTAATTTTTTTCATTTGCTATACATCCAGTTTTGCAAGTTCAGAAGCTGCCAGCTTGTCGTCAGGGTCGTATTCAAGTACTGCCTGGAAATAAGAAGCTGCTACTGAAGGATTGCCTTCCTTGAGAGCCAGGTATCCCAGATTTGAAATAATCTTTGTGTTTTCTGGTTCAAGAGAAAGTGCTGTTTCAAGGGATGTTTTTGATTTTGCCAGGTCACCTTCTTCCATGTAACAGATGGCCAGTTCGTTGTATGTATCGGCTGTTTTTCCCCCATCCAGAGTAAGGGCTTTTTCAAAAGCTTTTTTTGCATCTTTATGGCGCTTTAAGAGACGGAGTCCCCATCCCAGCATAAACCAGGCATTCCATACATCAGGATTTTTTCCAATGAACTGACGGATTTCGTCCAAGCCTTTTTCAACTTCGCCTTTGTTAATCAGGTCGTAGGCATTGATGAAGTGGTCATCTTCCATGTTGCGGTTGCTGATTTCGTTAAGAAGCTGCTGGGCACGGTTCTTTTTGTAAACACCGTTTTCTCCCATGTCTTCATCACTTACATCGCATGTAAGGGCAAGATATGTTTCAAAACAGCTTTTTGCTTCCTTATAATTGCGTTTTTTAAGGTAGAAAAATGCTGCGTTAAAGTATGCATCTGGCATTGGAGTTTCTGCTTCCAGAGCCTGTCTGTACCAGTTGAGGGCATCGTTGTCGTATGCGTCAGCATCTTCATCAAGTCCTGATTTTCTGTAGGAATCAGCACGCTGGTCAAAAAAGAGGGCTGTGTTGAGAATTGTAGGCATGTCTTCCGGATCAAATCCGTGGAGGGCTGCAAAGATTTCTTCTGCAAGATCATAGTCTTCGTTTTTTGCTTTAAGGATTGCGGCCTCTGTAAGTTCTTTTTTTAAGTCAGGACGAGCCTTATTTAAAATTGAACGATAGTAAAGAATGTTTTTATTGTCAGAATCATAAGCCATAACTGTCAGAAGACCTGCAAGAATCTGTTCTTCTGTAAGTTCAGCCATATTGAAAGTTCCAGGAGCATCGCTGTCTTTTTTCTGTACTGGCAGCGGGATTGTGGGATCAATGTGCATTGCGCTGTCTGAGAGCTTAAAATTTTCAATATCAGACAGATTGATAAAATAAACTGTTTCGAGTGGGTTTACGCTTTTCATAAAATTTCCTGAATATAACTAAAGTTTTTATGCTGAGAAAAGGAGGCTTTTTGAGGCCGTTTTATCATTTATCTTCAGCGGCATTCTGTTCTGCAATCATTCTGGCCTGAGCTGCCTTCTGTGCTGCTACCTGATCGCTGGCAGACAGCTGTGTTTTGCGAACTGCTGTAAGGAAGTTGTTTACATGAAGTTTGTAAGAAAGAGGTACCATCTTTTCTGAGAAACTCATGCTGCAGGCAACAATGTCTTTTCGTCCCTGGATTAATTCTGCAGCAACAATTACACCATTTAACTGAATTGTTTCGGAAGGCTCGCTGAATTCAAGGCGAAGTGCAGCCGGTTTATTTTTGAGGAACTGAGAAAGTCCAAGAAGAATAACTTTTGCTCCTGAGAATGAAAGATCCCGGACAATACAGTGACGAGGTACATTCTGTACAACAATAATTGCTTCTTCTTTGTTGAGGTTCAGTTTGCGTTTAGAATCTTCGTTAATAACGATGCGTTCTTCACGACGGCGGATTGCATTTGAATTGGCTTCAAGAAGACGGCCAACTACTTCGATAAGATCATCAGGCGGTCTTTGTGTAAATGAAATAGTAATAACAGCCAGTTCGTTTGAATTCATGTATGGAACGATGTTTGTAACATGACCTGCTACGAAGAAAGTCATAAGAGATGTTTCTGTTTCAAAAAAGCAGAAACGAAGGTTAATGCCGGAAGTATCTTTATTTGAAAGCGCCTGAAATGCACCACCTCTTGTTCCTACAATAATTTTTGCCTGCTGAAAGGAAGTAGAGTTGATGATGCAAGGCCACTGCCCCTGACTACATTTAATGTAAATCTGACGAGGATCAAGACCGATTGCGCGAATAATATCTTTGGTAAATGTAATTTCTGTATCGCGATACTGATCGTAATATTTCTGTATCTGCTGCGAAGTTGCAATACCCATAATTCAATAATACTTTATATAAAAATCACCGTCAATTAAACATCGTGTTTTAATTGCTGTTAATTGAAAATCCCAGCCAGGAACTATTGTGCAGAAGGGAAGCGTAGGAGAGGGCGTTGTGATTATTTATAAAAAATGAAGTTGAACTGCCGCCGTCAAATTCCAGGGCTTCCCGGGCTCCCAGAGTTTTAAAAATAAAGGCACATTCCGGATAGGAAAGACCTCTGCTTTTATTTTTATGTTCACCTTCTGCCACAAGAAGCCAGAGCACAGAACCGTCTTCATTTACAGCAGCTGCCGTTCTTGAATCAAAAATATCAGTTTTAAAAGGCTGAATTTCCCCGTTTTTAAGGATGGTAAAAAAAGCCCCGGAAACTGCTTTTGTTTCCGGTTCAAGTTTTTCACTCTGGCTGTAGATTATTTTTGCCCGAAGATGATTATTGCTGTCAGAATAAAAAGCCAGTGCGCTGTAACGGGACCGGGCAGGTGCATATTGAATTCCTTCTGAAAAGTTTATGCCTGAAGGTTTCCGTTTAAGAATTGAATTTCTTTCATAGGGAGTTGTATTTACTGTTACAACAGAGTTTGTCTTTTCTGCAAAAGTGATTCCTTTAATTCCCCGTACAGTATTGTTTTGTGGATCTGTCCAGGAAGGCTTGAACGCTTTTGAACCTGGATAAAGATTCAGGGTAAGCCCCGGAGTATCAAGGTTTATTTTTACAATATGAAATATGACTGGAATCCGGAAGTTGTGGACTTTAGTCCAGTTAATGCCAGGTGCAAGCTGCTGCCAGTTAAGGCAGGAGAGTTCTTCCTCCAGAAGGACCTGTGTATCTGACTCAGACAGTTTTGAATTTTGAACTGAAGTTGATGCACAGCCAAAAAAAATTAAATCAAACCATACAAACAATAAAAAGAAGAGGCTTCTGGAAAAAACTTTTTTTGAAGGATGTGTCATCAGAAAAAATTAGTGAGAAAAACGCTGTGGAGGAGTTACAACCCATAGGGCTTTAACTGGAATTAAACCTGTGTTTATAAGAGTGTGAGGTGCTCCTGCAGCAAAACTTACGCTGTCGCCGGCGGAAAGCTCGTAGGTTTCGTTGTCATACTGCAGCTGACAGTGACCTTCAAGAATGTAGCCGATTTCTCTGCCCAGATGACCATATGATCCTCTGTGGGTGTGACCTTTTACAGGAATTGAAACCAGATATTCTTCAATTTTCTGGTCCCCGTCGTGTCTGCTTGGAGCTGCAATTTCTTCGTAATTTACTTCGCCTTCAGAAATAGTTCTTCGTTCACCATTTCTGATTATTTCTACAGGCCGTTCCTTGTGATATTCATCAAAAAGAAATTCAAGGTTTATATCAAGGACATCAGCAAGGTTTAATAAAGTATCAATTGCCGGACTTACTTTGTTGCGTTCAATCTGGCTTACAAGACTTTCTGAAACACCTGCTTTTTGAGCTACAACTTTAAGAGTGTAGCCTTTTTTTTCTCTGACAGTACGGAGTTTTTCACCGAAGTGGTACGGAACTTTTTTTTCGTCGGAAGACTGCTTATTTTGCGAAACTGTCATTATTCTGTTTCTCCCTGTTCTGTTCCATTACGAAGCGGATAAAGTGGTCTTCCAGAGTACGGTGGGGTCCGTCAAGATTAAGACGGCTTCTGGCACGGGCGTTGTCTCTGCGGATTGAATACTGTGTGTAAAAATCTTTGTAGTCTTCACGAACATCGGTTTTTACATCTTCTCCAAGGAATTTTGAAACTTCGTCACGACCGATTGAGCCGATACCTTTTTCTCTGAGAAGTCTTTTTAATTTTGAAATATGTTCGTAAGAAATACCAAAGAGGAATTCTTCCATTGCCTGATTTACTTCAGGATTTTCCAGCTGAGTACGGATAAACTTGCTCCATACTTCATCCATCTGGAAAGAGAACATAATAAGTTCACTTGTACCCATCATTGTACCGAAGGCAGGAGCAAGGGTTCTCCGTGCTTTCCATACATTTGTTAATACAGGTGAAATATCTGTAATGTTCTGGTCTGCTCTGTGTTCCCACAAAAGGAGAAGAGAAGTTGCCAGCTGTCTGCGGAAATCAATATCAAGGGATTTGTCTTTTACAAGATTAAGATAAACATCTTCTGCCAGAAGCAGGAACATCATGGAAGCTGTTTCGTCTTTAAAAGCCTGAATAAGTTTGCTGGAAACAATAACAGGAACTTCTTCTTCGTTGAATGCAGCTTCAGGGTCCGGCGAAAGTTTTGTACTGTCTTCTGCACTCTGGTTTACCTGAATGGCAAGTTTTGTCAGGGACGAAAAAGTATGAATCTTTGCTACCAGAAAGCCTTTTCCTAAAGTTGCTTTACTTGGAAGCTGCAGAACTGTTTCTCCGTATTCAGAATCACTTACTAAAAGTTCAACCAGATTCTGTGGAGTGCGGGTTTCTGCCGTAAGATATGCTTTTGCAAGAAGAGATGGAAATTCTGCAATGTCAGCGTTAAGACGCCTGAGGTCTGCCATTCGCTTGTTGAACTGTTCAAGACGTTCCGGGTTGTACATAGAAACCCGCTGCTTTAATTCATCTACGATAACTTTCTGGCGGGGAGTTAAAACGACAATACCTGTTTCTGATTCTTCTTCGAGCAGGGTATCTTTATCGAGAAATTCACTTAAATCTACTGATGTAAAATCACTGTTTTCTGAAAGCATTTTTATTTTTCTTAAAATATCTTTGATTACAGTTATTATACCACAATTAAATTAAAAATATACAACCTTTCTGTCTAATTTGAAGTGATACATCTGCCGATAAAGAAGTATGAAAAAGTATTTATTTTCTTTTATTGTAATGACTTGTACTTTCTCGTTGCTGACAGCACAAAGTTCATCTCCTTCGCTGATGGTTTCTGCCTCTGATATTCGCATTGAATACGAAGACGGAAAGAATTTTGATACAGCAGCCGGATATCACCTGTACATAAGAAAAAAAAGCGGAATGGAATCTGTAATGCTTGTTGAAACAACAAAAGATCCTGCCGGAAACAACGCAAATTATTCTTACAGGGCTCTTGAATACAACACCATTAACGGAGATGAAATCCGTTACCTGAACGGAAAAAAACTTGAATCGCAATATTCAAAATACTCCCTCATTGACTCCACTGCCGAAAAAGATGAAATTTTTGGCAAAGCCTTCCATATTTACATTCCATCAGAAATTGCCTGGGGATACCAGTGGAGCCGGCATGGAACCTTAAAAATCGGAAAAGGAACTTTTATTAATATCCGTACTTTTGAAAAAAAATACGGGGATTATACAGGAGCTTTTGCGGACAATCCTTTTATGTTTGATCTTGGAAAAGCTGTAAAAAAGCCTGTTGAAGAAAAACTTCCTTTGCCGGTAAATGATGTTCTGCCGGAAGAAAAGCCTGAAGAACCAATTATTCTGACAGATGATTACAACCCTGTTGCTGCTGCAAGTTTCTCTGATATTGCTAACTTTAACGGTGGTGAAATGTGTTTTTCGAAAGGCCCGGAAACAATTGTTGATGACATTATGCATAGTCTGGAAAGAATTGAAAAAAAAGACAAGGTTGATGTTATTTTTGCAATTGATGCTACAGGCAGTATGAAAGATGATATTCAGAAACTCAGGGAAGAATGGATTCCGCGGCTTCTGGCAAGCTTAAATCAGTTTGGGGATTTTAGAATCGGACTTCTGCTTTACAGAGATTACGGTGATACATACAGACTTATGGGACTTCCGGTAAAACGTTTTGAATTTACACAGAATATGGATGTGTTTACAAAAAATCTTAACAGTTTTGTAATCTACGGAAATGAAGGAGGAGATATTCCTGAAGCAGTATATGAAGCCCTGTATGCAAGTCTGACTTTTTACAGATGGAGGAAGGAAGCATACAGAAAAATAATTCTTATTGGAGATGCGGAACCACATCCTTCTCCAAGAGGAACCGGCAAATATACAAAACAACTGGTTGCTGATACGGCAAAGCAGAAAAATATAGTGATTGATGCAATTATTGTTCCTGACGACAAATCGGCCAGAGGAAGATAAAAATGAAAAGGGGATGTCCAAAAAGTTCAACTTGCGGTGGTTGAGCCCTTCGACAGGCTCAATGACCGCTACAGTCATTACTTATTGGACATCCCCTTTTTTATGACTGGCTATTTATTTTTGTTTGTCTTTTCTTCGATTTTTGCAAGACCGATTTCTGCAAGTTTATTGAATGAAGCAGGGTATGTTCCCAGAGCTGCGCTGGCATACATGCTTCTGATTTCTTCAAAAATTGGTTTGGCCAGATTATATTTTTTCTGCTTCATGTAGAGATGTGCTGTTTCATAGCGGGCTTCAATATAGATTGAAGGCCAGTCAGCATAACGTTCTACGGCTGTGTTGTACCATATAAGGGCTGCTTTGTAATTTCCTGCTTCAAAATTAGACTGTCCGTTCTGGATAAGTTCCTGGGCAGTAATGTTTTCAGGAATGTTTTTTGGTACAGAACCACAGGAATTAAATGCTGTGAGAACTACAGCAGAAATAATTAAAAATAAAGTTCTTTTATTCATAATCCCTAATATATCATTTTGAAAAATTATAAACAATCGTCATATAGGGCAAACGCATTATAACCGATTTTATATTGAAAATGGCGCAAAGGAGTGAAA
>JAEDGQ010000010.1 GCA_016297415.1 Treponema sp. | reverse complement strand
AGTGAACTGTAGAGTTGTGATTTTTTAACTGCCATTTATTTCTCCAAAAGAATTACCTTATTTCTTATTAACTTCATTTATTACGCAAATATCACCAATATCGCAATCAAGGGCCCTGCAAATTTTAGCAAGACTGTTCATGGAAACATATTCGCCTTTATTCAGTTTGGCCAGAATATTTGTTGAAATTCCGGCCAGAGGGATTAAGTCCGTTTTGTTTTTAATTCCTTTTTCGATGAGTCGAATCCATAGTTTTTTATAGTCTACCTGCATGGATAATCATTATACCTTAGATTTTGGGATTTTTGTTAAAATAAATCACGATAAGTCAATGTTTAGAAGTTTTTTCGGGCGTGCCGGCTAAAGCCGTCGAGCTTTGCGCACTTCCGCTATCGCTCCATTCCTTCGCTTCGCTTCGGAACGCCTTCGGCGGTGCTCCAATCTCTCACGCAAGCAAGCTCGCAGGTAAGCTTTTCAAACAAGGTCTGTCCCCAATTCATTCTTAAATTTAAAATAAAAAATGAAAGAGTAATTCTGAAATCAAGTATTTTCAAAAAAAAGCGTAAATCTTTAAAATTTTATCATCACAAAAAAAATCAAAAAGAGTTACGCTTATGTACGAACAAATTTACAACTTAACCTGCATGTTTTTTAAGAGCCTGAAAGGCAATTTAATGTATGAATTTAATATCAGAAAAACTGGCAGAAGTTGAAAAGGGGACAATATTTGCGGATGCAGGATTTCTATAGCATTGCAGCTTATATGATTAACCGCAATCTGGACTTTTATCAAAACTTTTTCAGATTACGGTTAATTTAGAAAACTCGAATTTCAGGCTAATTAGTTTTTCGGTAGGGCATGCCGGATTTTTTTATTTATGCGTCAGGGTATGGAGGCCCGCGAAGCGTCTTTAGACGAGCGTTAGCGAGGGCCGGAACACCCGGCCGGCTTTAGCCGGAGACGCCCTTATTCTTCTCCAAGATATTTTTTAATTTTTTCTACAGTCTGCTCATCAGGAATATTCTGGGCAACGGCCATAACTTTTGCACGGGTCATAATTTTTTCTGCTTCTTTTTCGCTGATGCCACGGGATTGAAAGTAGAAAAGCTCTTCGTTTCCAAGACGGCCTAAAGTTGCACCGTGAGTTCCTGAAACATCTTCTTCGTCGCAGAGAATTGTCGGCAGGGACTTGTTAACTGCAGCAGGGGACAAAATAAGAACTTCTTCCTGTTCATCGCCCACCGCACCGGCACAGCCATTCTTAAAATCGATTGTACCACGGTATGTTTTGCTTGATTTACCGTCAACAACGCCTTTTACAATCATTTTTGTTTCAGTAGCAGCACCAGTGTGGTTTGAAACATAGTTCAAATCCAGAACCTGATTGTCTTTTGTAATGTATGCAGTGGAAGAATTGAATTTTGATTTGTAGCCCTTAAGTTCATTCTTAACCTGAGCAAAAACTTTTGAGCCGCCCAGTTCAATCTGAGTCACTTCAATCCGGGCATTGTCATCACATTCGCCATAAGTTTCATCAATCTGAACAAAATTGCTTCCCAGAAGCTGAACTTTAACAAGGTGAATTTTTGAGTAAGGTTTTGCAATAAGTTTTGTTTTAATAGTAGAAAAACCACCTGCTTCCGGAAGGGAAGAGTAGTCCAGGATTACGGTAATTTCTTTGCCTTCTTCCGCAGTGACAGTCTGTTCGTGACTATAATTTTTGCCGTCTTCAAAATCAAGATGAATCACCTGAGAGCCGCAGATTTCTTTTGAGTCGCGGATTACGCTTTCGTCAGCGTCAACTTCAACAGAAGCCCGGTTCATTTTGAGCCAGTTCCATGTGAGGGCAGGAGAAGTGTTTATGTTTTTAATGGATAAAGTTTTTGACATTTGTTTTATTTTACCGAAAAAAAAAGTTTGTGAAAATAAGGGTGTACCGGCTTCGCCGTCAGGCTTTCCGTGGTTCCGCTGCCGCTTCATTCTTCCGTTTTGGTGGTTTCGACAAGCTCAACCACCGCCACTCCAGAACGGCTTCGCCGCCACTACAATCCTTTACGCGGCTGTAAAAGAATTAATAGCTGTCAAGGATTTTGGTCAGTTCTTTCTTAAAATCCAGTAAAAGGGCTGTTCTTAAATCTTTTGATATTTCTTCTGCAAGATATTCTTTGTTAGACGGACGGCTCAGTGAGCCGCTGTGGATGTAATTTTTTATTGATATATATTGAAATTTCTGTTAAGGTAGGATGTAAACGGATGTGATAGATAATGCGCTATATTGGAAGTAAAGTAAATTTATTACATGAAATAGAAAGTTGCATACAAAACAATATAAATAATCCACAAGAGTCTTTTTGTGATATTTTTAGTGGAACTGCTTCTGTTGCTCGGCATTTTAAAACAAAATACAGAATTATTTCAAATGACTCGCTTTATTTTTCGTATGTAATTCAAAAGGCTCTTGTTGAAAATAATAAGATACTGACTTTTTCTAAATTAAAATCAAAAATTGGAGATCCTTTTACATTTTTGGAAAAAGACTCTCTGACAACTGTTAATTCAAATTTTATTGCAGAAAATTATTCACCAGCTGGCAAAGATAATAGAATGTATTTTACTGAAGAAAATGCTCGGAGAATTGATTTCATTCGTTTTATGATTGAACAATGGAAAAAAGAAAATATTCTGACAGAAGAAGAATATTACTACCTTTTAGCAAGTCTTATAGAAGCTGTTCCTTTTATTTCAAATATCACAGGAACTTATGGCGCATATCTAAAAAATTGGGATAAGCGTGCATTAAAAAAAATAGAACTTCCAAAATTTGAGATAGAAAACAATCGAAAAAAAAATTCAGCATTTAATGAGGATGTTTTTAATCTAATAAAACATATTTCAGGTGATATTCTGTACATTGATCCTCCGTATAATACTCGGCAATATGCTCCAAATTATCATGTTTTGGAAACAATAGCCCGTTATGATAATCCTCCTCTTTCTGGAATTACTGGAATGCGACCGTATTCGGAGCAAAAATCTGTATTCTGTTCAAAATCAGAAGTAAATGACGCTTTTGAGCAGCTTATAAAAAATGCAGATTTTACTCACTTAATTTTAAGCTATAGTTCACAGGGATTGATGTCATCTGACTTTATTGAAAAAACAATGAAAGATAATGGCTTTGCTTCCACATTTTCTTTGCAAAAAATTCCATATCGAAAATATAAAAGCAAAATATACGATGCAAGTGAAGTTTATGAGTATTTGTTTTACATTCAGAAAAAACAAGATAAAGTATACGATTTTTCAAAAGTTTCAGATGAACTCGATGTTAATAAAGAAATTACAAAAGTGGACTTGAATGGAAAGAAATATATAAAAAGTCCTCTAAATTATGTTGGTGGTAAATATAAACTTTTACCTCAAATAATGCCTTTGCTTCCAAAAGACATAAATACATTTGTTGATTTGTTCAGTGGTGGTTGTAATATCGGAATAAATGCTAACTGCAAAAAACTGATTTTCAATGATATGAACACAATTATTATGCAGATGTTTAAAAGTTTTGTATCTATTGATTTAGATAAACTTCTTTCTCAAATAAATTCAACAATTCAAAAATGGAATCTTTCTATGACAAATGAAGAATCTTTTTTGAAGTTTCGCGAGCATTATAATAAAACACGAGATCCAATCGATCTATATGTTCTATCATGCTATTCATTCAATTATCAGTTTCGATTCAACAATGCACATGAATACAATAATCCTTTTGGACGAAATAGAAGCCAATTTTCTGAAACTATGCGGCAGAATTTGATTAATTTTGTTACAAAAATCAAAAAATCGAATGCAGAATTTCTTTCTTACGATTATTTAGAATTTTCCTTTGATAATTTTAATGAAAATGATTTTGTGTATTGTGATCCTCCATATTTAATTACAACAGGTTCATATAATGATGGAAATCGAGGTTTTAAAAATTGGACAGAAGATTCAGATAAAAAATTGTATGAACTACTTGATAAACTAAATGATAGAAAAATTAGGTTTGCACTTTCTAATGTATTTACACATAAAGGTAAAACAAATTCAGTTTTGGTTGAATGGGCAAGAAAATATAATACTCACCATTTGAACATGGATTATTCAAATTCAAGTTACAACACAAATCGAACAGGAAGTGATGAAGTTCTTATTACAAACTATTAAGGAAGAATTATGTTTAATATAATAGAAATTAATTCGAAAAAAACAAGGGCGTTTGGTTGGGTTCAAGATTCAGGAAACCTGAATTCTCTTTGTAATGTAGTTGCCATTTTTGATGAAACAACTGATTTTCATAACTTGTTAAAAAATACATTAATTCCAAAACTTGTTCGACCTCAAGATGGAAGAGATGAAATGTTAAAAGCATTGGAAAGTCGACCAATAGCATTGAATTATAAAATGCTCATTGGCGGTCATTCAAATCCAAGAAGTGAATCTCCATGTGATGGTATTGTTCAAGCTGCTGTAAAAGGACAGAAAAGAGATTATATTGGTGACTGGCCAGCAGATAATTTTATCAGATGGGCACAGTGCTTTGGATTTATAAATTACAATTATGATAATGATACATTTTCAATTACAGAAGCAGGAAAAAAACTTGTTGCAGAGAACGATGAAAAAAAGAATAAAGAACTCTTAATAAATGCAGTTCTATCTTATCCACCAGCATACAGAATTATGTCTTTGCTCAAAATTCCAGGAACCGTGCTAACAAAATTTGAACTTGGTGAAAAATTAGGTTTTACAGGAGAAGATGGTTTTATTTCCTATCCATTGTCAAGCATAATTGCAGCTATTGCATCAACAGAAAGTTCTGAGGAACGCAGTAAAATTCGTTCTGATTGGGAAAGCTCTTCTGACAAATATGCAAGAACTATTTCTCAATGGCTCGTAAGCCTTGGGTTATTAGAAAATGCATCGAAAGAAATTCAAGTTCAATATGGTTCACGCATGGTCAGTGACAAACTTGGCGGTTTTACAATTACTCCCATAGGAGAACGATATTTAAGAAACTCTTCTGGAAATAGTAGACATGGCAAAAACAAGAAAATTGTTTCGTATGAAATGTTTGCAACAAAAGGTAAAAATCGTGAATATTTACGATATAGGCGTGCTTTGCTCCTGAAATTCTTTGAAGACAAAAAAAGAAGATGCACTTTTGAAGAAGCATGTAAGTTCTTATCAATTTATGGTCTTACAGAAATTCCAGAAACAGTTCATGATGATATTCTTGGTTTTATAAATTTGGGAATTGATTTTTCTATTTTTGAAAATGAAGCAGAATTCAAAGATTCAATAATCGAGTTTCCTATTCCACACTATAAAGATTTAGCAGAGAAAACTGAACTTTCAATTGAAAAAGAAGAAGTTCGAAGAAAACTTAAAAATATTTCCCATGAATATTTGTCGCTTATGGATTTAGCTTTCGACAGTACTCAAAATCGTTTGTTTGAAATGAAAGTCATGGAATTATTTTTGCATGAATGTAATTTTAACGGAGATCACTTGGGCGGAGCGAGTAAACCTGATGGTGTATTATATACAAATAGTCCTGAAAGTCACTACGGAATTATTGTAGATATGAAAGCATACTCAAAAGGTTATACTTTACCAATAAACCAGCGTGATGAGATGCTAAGATATATTCGTGAAAATCAACTTAGAGATACAAATCAAAATCCAAATGAATGGTGGAAAATTTTCCCAGACACCGTGGACGAATTTTATTTCATGTTTGTTTCAGGTTCATTCAAAGGTGACATAAAGGATAAATTAGAAAAAATTTCTATGGTGAATAATGTAAAAGGAACTGCAATGCCTATAGTCACAGCTTTGCTAGTCGCAGATATGATAAAAGGGAAAAAAAAGTCTGTAGAAGAATTTAAAGACGGAATTTCTAATACAGAATATAAAATACTTTAATTGTAGTAATAAAAGATGTGAAACTTTCACTGTTTTCAAAGCCAACAACTTTATCGCTTTTAGCGAAAAGTTGCGATTTAAAACAATGTTAAGTTTTATTATGTTTTTTGCGATGGAATTTTCGTCAAAAAGAGCGGCAGGGCTTATTTCCAGAACTTCGGCAAGTTTTTCAATGACTTCAACGGATGGAAAGAGTTTGCCCTGTTCAACACCGTTTATGTAATTGTACCCCTTGTCGATGGCAAGTGTAAGTTCCATCTGAGTAAGTTTTTTCTGTTTTCTAAAGAATTTAAGATTATCAAAAAAAATTTCCTGCAAACTCATGCAATTAATATTTCAATAATCAGATTAAAATTAACAGATTAAAACGCGTTAAATTGAAATGGAAATACAGAAAAAACTGAAGACTTATTTGATTATATTATGAATTGTGAAAATATTACTTTTGACCATCTATATAAAATTTCACCTTGGAGAAAGCATTTTCGCGGAATGGATACATGGGAATTAAAATTCAAGAAAGTAATACCGTATTCAGACGAAAATAAAATCAAACAATTCAGAATAGACCCATTTGATATACAAAGATTGTTTTATAGGGATAAAAACGGCGTTCAACAAGTAGCATTGATTCCACCAGAAAAGAAAGATGACATTATAAAAGAACTTGAAAAACTATGTATTACAGAAGCTTTCATCTATCCGGATATGGACAATGTTGCAAATGAAATTAATAATCAGCTTTTATAAAGTCCCCGCGTGAACGATGCCTGTGTGCAAGCACACTGAGTTGTGCGAAGCGGTCAGGGAAGTTATGCATGACACTAATTGCTCTGTTTTTCGATTGCTCTCTATGTCATTTTAATATATAATGACATAGAGAATTGGTTTTTGGGGTAGAGATATATAATGCACAATTTTGAATATAATGAAAACGCAAAAAAATTATTGACTCCTGAAAATGTCCATCTGTTGAGCACCATCTATGAACATAAGGGCAGACAGCAGCTTTTTGTTGAAGCAAAAAAAGATGAACTTAACACTTTAATGGAAATTGCCAAAATCCAAAGCACAAAATCATCAAACAGAATTGAAGGTATTTTTACTACAGATAAACGACTGGAAGAGTTGATGTCTCAAAAGTCTGAACCTCGAAACAGAAATGAACAGGAAATTTCTGGTTACAGGGATGTTCTTTCTACAATTCATGAAAATTATGATTATATTACTCCAACCTCAAACATAATCCAGCAGCTTCATAGAGATTTGTATTCATATAACAAAAATGGTTTTGGTGGCAAATTCAAATCAAGTGATAACATAATTGCAGAAACGGATTCCAGCGGAGTTCAAATATTCAGATTTGTTCCAGTTCCTGCTTTCGAGACAGAAGAAGCAATGCATCAAATGACAGAAACATTCCTGAAAGCCTGGAATAGCAATAAAACTGATAAGCTGCTTTTAATACCAATGTTCATCTTAGATTTTTTGTGCATCCACCCTTTTGAAGACGGCAACGGAAGAATGAGCAGGCTTCTTACACTTCTTCTGTTTTACAGGGCAGGATTCATTGTTGGAAAATACATAAGTCTTGAGTTGCTTATTGAATCTTCAAAAGAAACTTACTATGAAGCATTACAGGACTGTTCCTATGGCTGGCATGAAAACAAAAATCTCTATGAACCGTTCGTAAAATACTATCTTGGTATTCTGATAAAAGCATCAAATGAGTTTGAAAGTCGCATTGAATATCTTTCGGGCAGTAAGATATCAAAATCAGAAAGAATCAAGCGGCTAATTCAAAATACAGTGGGTAAAATAAATAAAAAAGAAATTCTGGAAAAATGTCCTGACATCAGCACTAAAACTGTGGAAAGAACTCTAGCAGAGCTTGTAAAAGAAGGATTAATAGAAAAAGTTGGAGCAAGTTCAGCAACGGCTTATATCTGGATTCAGAAATAGTTCTAAAATTTTATTACCGGTAAATTCCATAAAAATTGTTTCCCGGTAACTTTCATATTAAGTTCCAAAGGCGTTGCGGGAATGTGTCCCGCAGAGAGGGGTGTGTGAGTAACGAAGTACGAACCAGGGGAGAGACTTCTCCCCTAAAAGGATTATTTTGCATCACTTCATTCAGTGTTTTCAATGATGAAAAAAATATTTGAAGATAATAAAGAACCTCTTTTTGGTCGTGCTACAGCTAAGATTAATTTGATGCCGTTTTTACCTTCTGTCTGTAAAGAAGTTTTAAGTGACTATAATCCTCAATATACCAGTGAAGATTTATTGTGCCTGTATATGCTTAGCGGGGGAGTTGCCAGGTATGTTTCGCTTCTGATGGAGTCAGGCAGCACCACAAAACAAAAAATGATCGAATATGTAACTGGAATTACATCTCCTTTTTTAATTGACGGCAAGGATATTCTTGTAAGCGAGATGGGAAAAGATTATGGTGTTTATTTTTCGATTCTTGCATTGATTTCAAGGGGAATGACTTCTCAAAGTGAAATTGATTCTGTGATTCTAAAAAAATACAGGTGCATATTTAGCAAATCTTTATAAGGTTTATGATGTTATCAAACCGATCCGTCCGTTGTTTTCAAAAACTGAAAGTCGTAATGCCTGTTGGCAGATTACTGACAGTTATTTACGATTTTATTTCCGTTTTATTTATGCAAATCAGAATCTTATTGAACTTGGTCAGTACGAATTATTGAAATCTGTTATTCTGCGTGATTATGAAACTTTTACAGGAAAAACTCTGGAACTTTATTTTATAAATAAGATTAATGAAGAAAAACAGGTTTCAAAAATCGGTGGCTGGTGGGATCGTAAAGGTCAGAATGAAGTTGATGTGATTGCTGTTAATGACTTTGAAAAAACTTGTGATATTTATGAAGTCAAAGACCAGGCAAACAGAATAAACCTGTCCAAACTTGCCGAAAAAGTTGACATCCTTAAAACAGCACTCAAATCCGAATTAAGCGGATATTCAGTAAAAACAGCAGGACTGAGTATGGAAGATATGTAAAGAACACCAGCATATTTTAAGCTGATGTTCTTTAGCAGTTCCCCTTCATTTCAAGACGAATCAGGTTGTTCATTTCTACAGCGTATTCCAGAGGCAGTTCCTTTGAAACTGGATTTGCAAAGCCTGAAACTATCATTGTTCTGGCTTCTTCTTCACTGATTCCGCGGCTCATTAAATAGAAAATGGCGTCGTTACTGATGCGGCCGATTTTGGCTTCGTGTCCTACATCGCATTCGTCGGTGTGAATGTCCATGGCAGGTATTGTGTCCGAGCGGCTCTGGTTGTCCAGCATCAGTGATTCACAGCTTACGCTGGCCTTTGCTCCTTTTGCTTCTTTACCTATGTAAATTGCAGAGCGGTATGTTGAAACGCCCCCTGATTTTGAAAGAGATTTTGTTGTAATAAGTGAAGTTGTGTCCGGAGCAATGTGAACCATTTTGGCACCAGTGTCCAGATTCTGTCCTTCGCCTGCAAATGTTACGCCTGTAAACTCAGCTCTTGCTCCACGGCCAATCAGGTCACTTTCAGGGTAAAGGTATGAAATGTGGCTTCCGAATGAACCTGAAACCCATTCAATTGAACCGCCTTCTTCAACTCTGGCACGCTTTGTGTTCAGGTTGTACATGTTTTTTGACCAGTTTTCTACTGTAGAATAGCGAAGGTGTGCGCCTTTTTTAACATAAAGTTCTACACAGCCTGCGTGAAGGTTTGCAACATTGTATTTTGGTGCAGAACAGCCTTCAATAAAGTGAAGGTCAGCTCCTTCGTCTACGATGATAAGTGTATGCTCAAACTGACCTGCGCCTTTTGCATTCAAGCGGAAATATGACTGCAGAGGAATTTCAACCTTTACATTTTTTGGAACGTATACAAAACTACCGCCGGACCATACGGCTCCGTGAAGGGCTGCAAATTTGTGGTCGTCAGGTTTTACCAGCTGCATGAAGTGTTCCTTTACCATGTCAGCATATTCGCCGCGGAGAGAACTTTCAAAGTCTGTGTAAATTACGCCCTGTTTTGCAACTTCTTCCTGAAGATTGTGGTAAACAAGTTCTGAGTCGTACTGGGCTCCGACACCAGCAAGAGAAGTGCGTTCAGCTTCCGGAATACCAAGTTTTTCAAATGTATCTTTAATGTCCTGTGGAACATCTTCCCACTTACCCTGCATTTTTGTGTTGGGGCGGACGTATGTGGCAATATTGTCGATGTTGAGACCTGAAATATCAGGACCCCATTCAGGTTCTCTTAGCTGATTGTAAAGTGCCAGGGATTTAAGACGGAATTCCTTCATCCAGTCAGGATCGTTTTTGTCTTCAGAAAGTTTTGAAACAATTTCTGCTGTTAACCCTGCCTTATTGCGGTAGAATTCTCCTTCTTTTTCTTCATAACGGAAGTCGTAAGGAGAAGAACTGTCAGGTTTTTCTGAGAATTTTGAAATGTCGATTTTATTATCTTTTTCCATATTTATTTTATAAACTTTTCAAATCCTTCGTCGTTGATTTTCTGTACAAGGGAGCTGTCGTCGTCTTTAACGATTTTTCCTTTTACAAGTACATGAGTCTGGTCAACTTTAAGGCTTTCAAGAATTTTTGTTGAGTGAGTAATTATAATCAGAGCACCGTTCTGGCTTTTCTGGTATTCTTCAATTCCTTTTGAAACTGTGCGTACTGCATCAACGTCAAGACCTGAGTCTGTTTCGTCAAGAATTGCAAGTTTTGGCTTGAGCATTAAAAGCTGTAAGATTTCACTCTTTTTGCGTTCACCGCCTGAAAAACCAACATTAAGGTCGCGGCTGGCGTAACTTTCGTCCATGTTAAGAAGAGCCATTTTAGCTTTTAATTCCTTCTGGAAATGGAACAGTTTTACTCTTTCTCCAGTCTGCTGCTGGATGGCATTTTTTATAAAAGTTTCAAGCGAAATTCCAGGTACTTCAAGAGGCTGCTGGAAAGAAAGAAAAATACCTTTTGCAGCCCGTTTATCAGGACTCATTTCTGTAATGTCTTCACCATCAAAGAAAATCTTTCCGCCTGTTACTGTGTAACGTGGATTTCCCATGATTGTATAACCAAGAGTTGATTTTCCGGCACCGTTTGGTCCCATAAGAACATGAGTTTCACCTGGATTTACATTAAGGTTAATTCCGTTAAGAACCTGTTTTTTTTCTATGTTTACGGATAAGTCTTTAATCTGTAATAAATTTGCCATAGCAAAAGTATACTGAATTTTCCATTAATAGTGAATAAGCAGGAATATTTGAAGCAGGGCAAACCCATTATAACTGATTTTGTATTGAAAATGGCGCAAAGGAGTGAAACGGCTTGCGAAAACACTCGTTTTGTGCTGCCGCGAGAGCGGCAAACGTATATAGTTACAAGCACAAAACGCGTGTAGCATGCTAGCATGCGGTTTCGACAAGACGTTTTCACGACTGGAAGCCATTTTTAGCAGGGAATATATTATAATGCGTTTGCCCTAATAAGCAGGAATATTTGAAGGAATTATCCAAAGTTCACAATAATTTTAACCACAGATTTTTCTATTCATGTATAATTACTGTAATACTTTTTTTTGAGGATGCAGCTTCTATGAAAAACACTGAAAATAATGTAACTGAAGAACAGCAGGGCGGAGGTTCTGAAAATATAGAAATGATTTTAGAGAAAAAGCCTGAAAAACAGAAAAAATCTTCTGTTTCCCGATTTTTAATTACTGTTTTCTGCAGTGCAATACTTCTCTGTTCAGCAGTATTAGGTGCTGTTGTATATTTTCAACTTGATACAGGCCTTAAAGAATTCTTTGAAAATGACACAAGAGAAAAGTCTTTAATTCTTACAAGAGAGATGGATTCTCACCTCTGCAGCGTGGAAAAAACAGCCCGTGCATATGCAAAAACTTTTGAATACATGCTGGAAAATGAAAAACTAAACACATCAAATGCTTCTGAAATTGCAGAAAGTATTGTCCAGTCACTGGGTGGTTCCAGCGTAGCACGAGTAATAATTACAGACAGTAAGGTAAAACAGGTTTCAAATCCGAAGTTTGGTGAATTAAAAAACAAACAGGTAATGATTGATGCCCTGAACGGAATAGAGTTCATTGATTTTGAAAAGCATGGACCTACACTTTATGCAGTTTGTGTTCTCCCTGTTTATAAAGGTGGAAAAATTACTGGTTCTATTGCTGTAATTTCAGTTCTTTCTTCCCAGGAACTTGTAGACAGAGTAAAAGCTTATTCTGACTGTAACATTACAATTTTCGACGGTTATACCCGTGTAGTAACAACTCTTGATGGAATGAAGGGAACTGATATTGATAATACATTTCCCATTGATGAAGCTGCTGCCGGAAAGGTAACAAGCTTTATCAATAACATTAACGGACAGACCTTGATTTCCTATTACTATCCTATGACAGACAGAAAAGGAAATTACCTTACGACTCTTTATGTTGGAAAAACTCTCACAGTTACAAAGATTCTCCTTAAAAAGCTTTTTACTCCACTTATTATTTGTATCATCATTATCATTGCAGTTCTTCTAATTCTGATGATTGCAGTTCTTTCATGGAAAGTAATTGTGCCTCTTAACAGAGTTCAGAAGGCCATGAAGAATCTTACATCCGGAGATGCAGACCTTACTTACCGGCTTCCTGTAAATGGTAATGATGAATTTGCTTCAATTGCCATTTATACAAATGATTTTCTTGATCTGTTAACGGGAATCGTATTAAAAGTAAAATCTTCTGCTAATCAGGTGCTTTCTGGAAGTGAACAGATAAGTATGTCCAGTCAGTCAATTTCTGCAGGAGCCAGTCAGCAGGCTGCTTCAACAGAGGAAATGAGTGCTACTGTTGAACAGATTGCTTCAAATATCAGACAGACAGCTGTAAATGCACGGGAAACTGGTGAAATTGCAGAACGAACTTCAGCTGAAAGCAGCGAAACAGCACTGGCTGTTAATGAAGCTGTTGAAGCTGTCAAAACTATTGCAGAAAAAATTGCAGTAATCGAAAGTATTGCAAATAAAACAAATATGCTGGCCCTGAATGCCGCAATTGAAGCAGCCCGGGCTGGAGATGCTGGTAAAGGTTTTGCCGTTGTTGCGGGGGAAGTCCGGAAACTGGCCGAAAGCACAAAAGAAGCCGCCGTTGAAATTGTCCAGCTTTCGGAAAGTACAATCTCCAGAGCTGAAACTGCAGACAGCAAGATTAATGGTGTTATACCAGATATCCAGCAGACCACAGTCCTTATTGATGAAATCTCTGTAGCCTGTGCTGAACAGGATAAGGGAGCACAGCAGGTTAATACTGCCATTGAACAGCTGGATTCAGTTACTCAGCAGAATGCCAGTGCATCTGAAGAACTTGCTGCTATGGCTGAAGAACTTAGTGCCAATGCGAAAGAACTTGTTAATGCAATGAAGGTATTCAAAACAGAATAAAAGGTTTAATATACTTGTTCATACTGGAGTTTTAGTATGAACGAAAATAAAACAAAAACATCGTTTACAGGAGTTGTACTCCTGCTTTTAACAGCCCTTATCTGGGGAATCTCATTTGTAAGTCAGAGTGAAGGTTCAAAATTAGTTGAATCTTTTACTTTTAACGGTATTCGTACTGTTCTTGGAGCTGTAGTTCTGCTCCCTGTAATCTTTATTCGTGATGCTGTTACAGGCCGTTCAATGACAGAAGAACAGCTTGCTGAACGTAAAAAGAATGACAAAAAAACTGTAATTTACGGGTCTTTCCTCGGTATTGCACTTTGTCTGGCAACAAATTTTCAGCAGTTTGCCTTTGTAGATCCAAATCACTCTGCAGGAAAAATTGCCTTTATTACAGCCATGTACATGTTCCTGGTTCCTGTAATCGGATTGTTGTTTAAGAAACGTGTACCAGCTTTTACCTGGATTTGTGTTTTAATTGGTTTTGCGGGGCTTTATTTCCTTTGTATTGACGACAGAGGTCTTGGTGCCATTACAAAAAGCGATGTGCTTGCATTTATCTGTGCCATTTTCTTTGCAATTCAGATTTTATTGATCGAAAAGTTTGCCCCTGAATGTGATGGTGTAAAACTCAGCTGTGTTCAGTTCTTTGTATCTGGAATTATCAGCTGTATCTGTATGTTTATTTTTGAAACACCAGAACTTTCTGGAATTAAAGCAGCTCTTCTTCCTATTCTGTATTCCGGTATTATGAGCTGTGGTGTTGCTTATACACTTCAGATTATAGGACAGCAGTTCTGTGAAGCTACAATTTCCAGCCTGATTATGTGTATGGAAAGTGTTTTTGCTGTACTGGCTGAAGCTGCTTTTGCAGCATGGTTTGCAATGGGAGGAAAGGTTCTTTCTTTGCGTGAAATAACTGGTTGTGCAATTATGTTTGCAGCCATTATTTTAAGCCAGCTTATGGAAATGAAGTCTAAAAACTAGTTTTATAATCTGTGTTATAAAATCGTAATTTTTTCATTCTGTGATAACTTTCTGTGATAAAATGGAATTATGAAATTATTACGTAACTCTGGAATTTTACTTCATCCTGTATCCCTTCCTTCAACACCTGGAATTGGAACTATTGGAAAAGCTGCCTTTGATTTTGTTGACTGGCTTTCTGCCAGCGGAGTCGGTTTGTGGCAGGTTCTTCCTTTAGGTCCAACAGGATACGGGGATTCTCCTTATCAGTCATTTTCAACTTTTGCCCTTAATCCTCTCTTAATCGATTTTGATGACCTTGCAGACAGGGGATGGGCTTTAAAAGAAGATATTGAAGTGCCTGACTACATAAAATATGACGGCAATATAGATTATGGCAGCGTTGTGTGGTGGAAAACTGCAGCCTTAAAAAATATTACTTCAAAAGTTGAAAAGATTTCTCCTGATTTTAAAAAAGCTTTCAATTCTTTCTGTAAACAGAACAGTTTCTGGCTTGATGACTACGCATCCTTCCGCAGTATAAAAAGTCATTACGACGATAAAGGTATGTGGAATAAAGCCTGGCCTAAAGAACTGAGAAATCACGAAAAAGAAGCTGTTGAAAAATGGAACAGCCAGCATAAAGACGAAATCCATAACACAAAAGTTACTCAGTTTTTTGCGTTTACACAGTGGAATGCACTTCATGAATATGCATCAGAAAAAAATGTAGAAATTATCGGAGATATTCCTATTTTTGTTTCTCCTGACAGTGCCGATGTCTGGGCTAACCAGAAATATTTTCAGCTTAATGCTTCCGGTGTTCCAAAAACTGTAGCTGGTGTTCCTCCTGATTATTTTAGTCCTACAGGTCAGCTGTGGGGAAACCCTCTTTATGACTGGAAAAAACTTGAAGAAGACAACTTCAGCTGGTGGGTACTTCGTGTAAAACAGATGCTTAAACTGACTGATTATGTGCGCATTGATCATTTCCGTGGTTTTGATGCTTACTGGTCTGTAAAAAACGGTGAAAAAACCGCAGAGAAGGGCAAATGGGTAAAAGGGCCTGGAATTGCGCTTTTTAATCAGATAAAAAAAGAACTGGGTGATCTGCCTTTAATCGCAGAAGACCTTGGGGAAATTACAGATTCTGTTAGAGCCCTCAGGGATAAAACAGGTCTTCCTGGAATGAAAATCCTTCAATTTGGTTTTGATACTGCAGAAAGAACTTCCGGCGGCCTTAAAAACGGATTCCTTCCTCATACATATAAAGATTCAAATTGTGTGGCATATACAGGAACTCACGATAACGATACTACTCAGGGCAGCCTTAATGCAATGAATGATGACTGTCTGAGCCTTGTTGCTTCATACCTGAAAGGACGTTTTGTTTCCGCAGATGAGGCTCACATCATGCGTACCAGCGGTGAATTGTGCCGCGGCCTTGTAAGTCTTTGTTACAGTTCTGTTGCAGATTTCGCAATTGTGCCTTTGCAGGATTTGTTCTGTTTTGGTTCTGACTGCCGCATGAATAATCCAGGAACAAGTACTGCAAACTGGAGCTGGAGAATGAGACCTGATCTTCTGTACGGAGATGAGGGTGTCAGAGCCGGTATGTGGCTTAAAGAAATGAATATTCTTTATAACAGAAATGCAAAATGATGTTATAAAAATGAAATTTGTAACTTGAGGATTATGCTTATTTTTACTAAACAAAACAGCATAAAAGAGGTTTATTATGAAAGCTAAATTTACTGCTTTAGCCGCAGCTGCTCTTTTTTTTGCAGCTCCAGTAACAGTTTTTGCTGACGATTACGAGCCATATGACAACAGCAGCCGTGCTGGCCATGTTGAGTTGTATGCCGGATATGGTACACCATCTGTAATTCCTTATTTTGTTGAGATTTTTGCCGGACTTTTTGGTGCTCTTGGCGGTGTTGAAAAAATGGAAGAACAGAATATGGGCGTAATTCAGGGAGGCGTGAATTATTACATGACAGACTGGTTCCTTTTAGGACTTTACGGAAGTTACGAACAGTTTGGCATTAAGTTTGATGATGATGATAGAACAGATTGTAGAATCGGAACCCTCCAGGCAAAAACACAGTTTGAATATGGTTTTAATCACGTAAAATTCTATCATGCACTTAATGCCGGAGTAGCCCTTATTGACGGTCAGGATTCAGAACCAGGCTTTATCTTTGGTGTTGTTCCATTGGGATTAAAGGTTTCCTGCACAGACAATCTTTCTGTTTTTGCAGAACTGGGATTTGTATCTAATTCTTTCGTAGCCGGTGGAATTACTTACAGATTTTAATTAGAATAGAGCCACTATGAAAGATTACTTAAAAACTTTATGGCAGCTTTTTAGTGTGCTCTTTAAGGTGGGTTTATGTACTTTTGGCGGCGGGATTGCCATGCTGCCAATTCTGGAACTGGAGCTGGTTGAAAAACGGAAGTGGACTACATCAGAAGAACTTCTTGACTGGTTTGCTATCGGTCAATCAACTCCAGGTATTATTGCCGTTAATGTAGCAACTTTTACAGGTTATAAAAAAGCCGGTGTAGCAGGCGGAATTGTAGGAACTTTTGGTATGGTTCTGCCTTCAATTATTATTATTACAGTAATTGCACTCTTCATTAATAATTTTGCAGATATACCATGGGTAAAAAGAGCCTTAATGGGAATCAACATTTCTGTAGCTGCAATCCTTACAAGTGCAGTTTATAAATTCTCAAAAAAATCTGTCAAAAATATTTTTGGTTTTATTCTTCTCTTAATTTCTTTCCTTCTTATTTTTGTTTTTAATGTAGGAACAATCTGGATTATCCTTGGCAGCAGTCTTCTTGGAATTATTATTGCCGGCTGCAGAGGTGATTTTAGAAAAAAGGAAAATGAAGAAGAAGGCAGGGAATAAATGACAGATTTTACTCAGTTTATTATTGATTCAATTAATGCTGGCAGCACATTAGGCTTTTTCTGCCTGGTTGCAGTATTTTTCTATATCGGACTTATTACTATTGGCGGGGGACAGGTTGGTATTACTGTCATGCAGCAGATTTGTGTTGATCAGTTTCATCTTCTTGATTCAGATAAGTTTTTCAATATGGTTGCAATTTCGGAATCTACTCCGGGACCAATCGGAATTAATATGGCCACATATATCGGAACAGAACTTTATGGTCCTTTAGGTGGTTTTGTTACAACACTGGGAGAAGTTCTTCCTTCCCTCATTATTATTATACTTATTGCAAAGTTCTTCGGTAAATTTGCAGAAAAGAAAGGTGTTCAGGCTGCTTTTAGCACTCTTCGTCCTGCAGTCAGCGGTGTAATTGCCGTAGCTGCTGCAAAAGTACTTATTCTGGCCCTTATAACTGTTTTACCTGAATGTTCTGCTGCAGATATTTCTACCTGGCAGAACGGTATTATTATCAGTGCTACAAATGCTGCTTTTTATCTTTTGTGTCTGCTGGTACTTTTTAAAACAAAAGTGCATCCTGTTTTTATTGTAATTGCAGGCGGCATTTTTGGAGCTATCTTCTGTTAAAAACGGGGTTTGGGGCAGAGCCCCAGGCGAATGGGTAGCGGACAAGCCAACAAAGCGGAGAGAATCGGCACTGCCTGCAGGGACGATTTCTGGAGCGACTTGGCTTGGGAGCGAGGGAAAGGCTTTTCCCTCCTTTTTTTTGCCTGTTTACTTTTTTGATGGTAAAATTAATTTATAAAAATACAGGAGGAAATTATGAGTACACACATTAATGCAAAAGAAGGAGCTGTTGCTAAAAATATTCTTTTACCTGGAGATCCTTTAAGAGCAAAATTCATTGCAGAAAATTTTCTTGAGAATCCTGTTCTTTATAATGAGGTTCGCGGAATGTTTGGTTACACAGGAACTTACAAAGGTGTGCCTGTAAGTGTTCAGGGAACTGGAATGGGGCAGCCGTCTCTTTCGATTTATGTTACTGAACTTTTTAAGGATTATGGAGTTGAAAATGCCATTCGTGTTGGAACTTGTGGTGCGGTAACTGAAGATACTGAACTTCGTGATACAATCATAGTTAATTCTGCCTGTTCAGATTCAAGCCTTTTGAACCAGCGTTTTGGAGGACTTCATTTTGCTCCTACAGCTGACTTTAAGCTTGTAAAAACTGCTGATTCTATTGCTGAAAAAATGGGAATCCGTTACACAGTTGGTTCTGTTGCTTCTTCCGACTTCTTTTATGATATAAATGAAAACTGGAAAAAGTGGGCAGTTTATGGCGTTAAGGGAATTGAAATGGAAAGTGCTGAACTGTTTACACTTGCAGCTCAGTACAAACGGCACGCTATGGCGATTATGACTGTCAGCGATCATATTCTTAAAGGTGGAGCTACAACTGCTGAAGAACGTCAGACTACTTTTACAAATATGATGAAACTTGCCCTGGATACGATTGTAGAAATCAATAAATAAGTTTATTCACTAAGAGTAAACAAAGGGTATGATGTTTCACTGAAGTTCACCTCCGAACCGCCCCAAGGCTGATGCCTTCTGTAGATTTTGCTGCAAATAAAAAAAAGCCTTCTGTCTTGTTAAGGCTACTGAAAAAATTGATTTCAGCGGCCTTTTTAACAGAAGGCTTTTTATGTTCTTTAGTTTAAGAACTATGGGTTTGCTTCAGATGATTTTCCTGATTTTTTAACAAGGAAAAGAGAAAGCAGAAGTGCAGCTACGTAAAGAACAAGTGTAGCAGTAAGAATATGCTGCATACCAGCAGGGTTAATAGACATCATTTTTCCGTGGTATTCAACCTGCTGAACTTCTCCACCAAAGTGTTTGATGATGAAAGCTGCAAGCTGTGGACCTGCAATACCTGCAAATCCCCATGCAGAAAGTGTAATACCGTGGATGGCAGAAATTGAACCCATACCGTAGTGGTCAGAAAGAAGTGTTGGAACGTTAGAAAAGCCTCCGCCGTATCCTGCGTTTACAACCATAATCAGACAAACAACTATAATGGCAAGAACTGTACTTTCTGGAGCTTTGATGATTCCGTTTGTTACATGAACAACAGCAGTAAATAGGATAGAAAGGATAAAAATCATTTTGTAAATTGTATTTCTATCCTTCATTTTGTCAGCCCAGGCAGAAAAGCCAAGACGACCAGCTGCATTAAATACAGCAGAAACAGCACCAAGAGTACCTGCAATTGCTGCAAATCCGGCTGTAATGAAAAGCTGTTTTTCGTAAGAAATAATTGCAAGACCACAAGTAATGTTCAGGAAGAACATAAGCCAGATACCGATATAGTTTCCAAGAGGCTTTGTTTTAAGAACTTCCATGATTGTTGGCTTCTTTTCGCTGGCAGAAGGTTCGTGCCAGTCAGAAGGTTTTGCAAGAAGAAGGTGTCCAATGAACATCATTACAAAGTAAACGGCACCAAGAATGTAGAACATCTTATCGATAGACATGTTTTTCTGCATTTCTTCCATAATTGGAGCACCAATAGCTTTTGCAGCACCGAATCCTGCTACAGCAAGACCTGTTGCAAGCCCCTTGCGGTCCTGGAACCAGAGCATAAGTGTTTTAACTGGCGAAAGATAACCTGTACCAAGTCCAATACCCATTATAAAACCGTAGCAAAGGAAAATGCCGGCAAGTGCAAGAACGCTTGGAGTACCTGCTCCACCGTTATAAGCACTGGCACCGAGTTTTACAAAAAGACCTGTACCAACCATACCTGCTGCAAAACAGATTGTGGCAATGAGGGAAGACTTGTGAATATCCTTCTCAACAACGTTTCCAAGGAATGCAGCTGACAAACCGAGGAAGAGGATAGCAAGACTAAAAGCCCAGTTTACAGTAGCTACTGAAAAACCAATCTGACTTGCAATTCCTGTACTAACATAAGACCAGCAGTAAACAGTACCGATACTGCAGTGAAGTAAAAGCCCTGGTATAGCGGCTCTTATCCATTTGTTGTTCATAGGGGAACCTTTCCTTAAAAAAAAATATAAAGGTTATTCTAATGAATTATAAAAAGATGAGCAACAAAATGTTATTTAGTTTTAATGCGGATTACCTGACCCTTGCCTTCAATTGTTACCTTTTCTCCTGGTGCAACAGCATAAATCTGTTCAGGATAAAGATACATGTTTTCTGTGCGGACTCCGTCAGGAGTTGTAAAAGTAGCAGACAGGTTGTTTCCGCTGTCAATGTATAAAAGTTCGTAGTTTGATGCTGTGCTTACAAAATAAGACCAGCCGCCCTGAAAGGATTTTTTTGTAAGCTGGAAGTAAGGGCATTCAAAACTGTCATCCAAAGGCTTAATCTGAGTATTGTCAGCTGCAGCACTTTTTACAGCCTGAAGTCCTTTTTCAATCTGAAGTTCCCGAGGCCGTCCCCAGTCATAAAGTCTGTATGTAACGTCGCAGTTCTGCTGAACTTCCAGCAACCGTAAACCGCCGCCAATGGCATGGACTGTTCCTGACGGAATATAGATAAAATCGCCTTTTTTAACTTCAGTAAGGTTCAAAAGGTTTTCCAGAGTATTTTCTTCAACGGCTTTTTTCAATTCATCCTTTGAATATGCTTTTTTTAATCCGTAAACAAGTTTTGCTCCCGGTTTTGCATCAAGTACATACCAGCATTCAGTTTTTCCGGAACTGCCTTTACCTTCAAGTCTTACTGCAGTTTCGTCATCGGGATGCAGTTGAATTGAAAGTCTATCATCGGCCTGAATTATTTTTACGAGAAGAGGGTAGTTTTTTACAAGCTCAACAAATTCTTGCTGAGATCCGTTTTTGTGGGTTGAAGCAATCCATTCTTCATAACCCCAGATTTTGTCGAATTTAACAGGTTTAAGTAATTTCATTAACAGTTAAAAAAGGGGCGCCTGCCCCTCGCTCCAAACCTTCGGTTTTCCGCTGCCCCCTCTCCTAGGGGAGTGCCCCTAAAACCCCCGGTCTGTCTGATTATTTTTCCCAGAGTTTTTCAGGGTAGTATCCTGAAGCGATTTTTGCAGCAATTGCATCTTTTACAACCTGCTTGTCTTCAGGGTAAGTCATTCCAAACCAGGTTTCTTCAGAAGTAAAAACTTTGATTTTGCCTTCACCGTTTTTAATAATGTCGCTGGCAGCAACTGGCAGAAGAGCTTCTGCTTTTGGTGAAGTAATTGAAGTTTTCTTAAAGTCTTCCCAGTATTTTTCAAAGCGTTCAAAAGCTTTTGGAGAAAAACCGAAAAGATTCATACTTACAGTTTCATTTCCTGTCATTGGAATAATCTGTCCGTTAAGGTCAGATTCAATTTTATCACCGGAGAAGTTTTCTCCTGTGTAATAAATTTTTGTGTTTTCTGTAATTGATTCCAGATATCCGTCAGAAGTTTTTGCAACACCACGGCTTACAGAACCGTTACGGCTCATTGTTTTGCCAAGAGTGTAACCAACCATAGCATGTTCAGTACAGTCATTGCTGATGGAAGCAAGATATTTTCCCAGTCTTTCAAATGCTTCACGACCGTAGTAGTCGTCTGCATTGATTACAGCAAATGGTTCATGGATTTTTTCTTTTGCGCAGAGAACTGCATGAATAGTTCCCCATGGTTTTTTACGGTCTGCACCTTTTGCAGCTTCAATTTCCTGTTCCGTAAGAAGGGCTTCCGGTGTCTGGAATACATATTCTGCATTAAAATTTCGTGCTACACGATCAAAAAGTCTTTCCTTAAAATCTTTTTCAATGTCTTTGCGGATAATGTAAACAATTTTTCCAAAACCTGCTTTTTTTGCATCGTAAGCTGCAAAGTCTAAAAGACATTCTCCGTTTTTACCAACTGAATCGATCTGTTTAACTCCGCCATAACGGCTTCCCATACCAGCTGCAAGAACTAAAAGTGTTGGTTTCATATTGTGTACTCCAAACTTAGAACATCATTGTCCTTTTATTATCAAATTAATATTAACACTTTCATGGTTATTTTTCAATTTTTATAATTAAACATTAATTTAATCTTAAAGTTACAGAATAGGCAGGATTAAGCTTCCAGACAGGGCAAACCCATTATAACCGATTTTATATTGAAAATGGCGCAAAGGAGTGAAACGGCTTGCGAAAACACTCGTTTTGTGCTGCCGCGAGAGCGGCAAACGTATATAGTTACAAGCACAAAACGCGTGTAGCATGCCAGCATGCGGTTTCGACAAGACGTTTTTACGACTGGAAGCCATTTTTAGCAGGGAATACATTATAATGCGTTTGCCAGCTTCCAGATGCTTTATATTGTAAGAAATAAGGTTTTTTAATATAATCCTTCACAAATTATTTTTAAAAATTGAGGTTTTTATGCTTACATTAAAATTTGGTGGTACATCAATGGGCTCTGCCCGCAGAATTCTTGATTCTGTGGAAATCATGACTGGGCGTGCTAAACAGGACCGTATCAGCGTCGTAGTTTCAGCTGTTGCAGGTGTTTCAAATGCACTTCAGGCTGCTATTGACGGATGTGTAACCGGAACGACACCAGCCACCTTTGTATCAGGCATCAGAAAAACCCATGAAGATATTTGTGCAGAACTTCAGTCTGCTGTAAAAGGTTTTAATGCAAAAGATGTAATGTCTAAAATCGAGCTCAATTTTGCAGAACTGGAAAAGCTTCTTGCAGGCGTTGCATCTTTCGGAGAATGTCCTGAATCAATTCACTGCCGCATTATGGGTATGGGAGAACTTTGCTGTGTACCAATGGTAAATGAAGTTCTTCTTGCAAAAGGTCAGTCCGTTCTTCTTCTGGACAGCCGCAAATACATCTTTACAACAGGCGTACAGAAAGAAGGTGATCCAGACTATGGTCGTATCGGAACAGCTCTTGCTCCATACCGGGATGGTGCAGAACCAGATCAGGCCCGTATTCTTCTTTTCCCTGGCTTTATATGTTCATGGTCAGCTCACACAGAAGACAAACCTGTAATGGGACTTATGGGACGCAATGGTTCTGACTTCTCGGCTGCAATCATCGGTGCAGGTCTTGGTTCTTCAAAAGTAGAATTCTGGACTGATGTTGACGGTATTTACACAGCAGATCCTCGGGTAGTTCCAGACGCAATTCTTGTTGACGATATGACTTACGAAGAAGCCATGGAACTTTCATTCTTCGGTTCTAAGGTTCTTCATCCAAAAACTCTTGCTCCACTTGCAGCAAAAGGTATTGAAGCCTGGAGCCTTAACTCCCATAATCCTTCAGCCCGCGGAACTCGTATTGGTAAAGGTCCTTTTGAATCAGAAAAGAAAGTTGGGCCAGTATGCGGTATTTCAACCCTTAAAAATACAGCCCTTATTTCTGTAAGCGGAAGCGGCATGAAAGGAAAAACTGGTGTAGCCAGCCGTGTATTTACAGCTGTAAGCCGTTCAGGAATCAGCATGCTGCTTATTACTCAGTCTTCTTCAGAATACACAATTTCCTTTGCAGTTCGTCAGAGCGAAGCTCTTACTGTAAAAGATGTTCTTTCCAGTGAATTCGCATTTGAAATCCGTGAAGGTGTAATTAATCCAATCAGCGTAATCGAAAACTGTGCCATTGTTTCAATTGTTGGTGACGGTATGAAAGAAAATCGCGGTGTTGCAGGAAAATTCTTCAATGCACTTTCAAGCCGTGGCATTAACATTCTTGCCATTGCCCAGGGTTCAAGTGAACGGTCCATTTCAACAGTAATTTCCGGAGAATACGGTGATATTGCAGTAAAAACTGCACACCGATTCTTCTTTAATACAGCACAGCCTATCGAAGTATTTGCTTTTGGTGCCGGTACAATCGGTGGTGCTCTTCTGGATCAGATTCGTGATCAGCAGGCAAAACTTAAAGAACAGAATGTAGACATAAAAGTATGCTGTGTTTCAACTCTTGAGGGTATGATTCTTGATGGAAACGGAATCAACCTTAATACATGGCGTGATGATGTTAAAAAATCAGGCAAATCAACAAATCTTGATGAAATTCTGGCATTTGTAAAAGAAACAAAGCCTCTTAATCCTATTTTCGTAGACTGTACAGCAAGTTATGACCTTCCAGAACGTTATCTTGATATTCTTGAAGCCGGCATGAATATTGTTACACCAAACAAGCGTGCAAATTCTATGAGTATGGAATTCTACCACCAGCTCCGTACAGCAGCTAACAAAAATCATGTACGTTTCCTTTACGAAACAAATGTTGGTGCAGGT
This sequence comes from Treponema sp., assembly GCA_016297415.1. Taxonomy (GTDB): domain Bacteria; phylum Spirochaetota; class Spirochaetia; order Treponematales; family Treponemataceae; genus Treponema_D. Next base: position 7,832 of record JAEDGQ010000010.1, on the reverse strand, counting down.
CTTCCAATTATTGATACACTGCAGAATCTCTACAAATCTGGAGACAGCCTGGTAAGCTTCAACGGTATTATGTCTGGTTCACTTTCATACATCTTCGGAAAACTGGACGAAGGTAAAAAGTTCTCAGATGCCGTAAAAGAAGCAAAAGAACTCCGTTATACAGAACCAGATCCACGGGATGACCTTAAAGGAACAGACGTTGCCCGCAAGGCTCTTATTATTGCCCGGGAATCAGGAATGGAAATTGAACTTACTGACATTAAGATGAATTCAATCTTCCCAAAAGATTTCTCAATTGAAGGTACTGTAGACGAATTTATGGCCCGTCTTCCTGAAGTTGATGCATACTTTGAAAAGAAAATGGCTGAACTTAAAAAAGAAAACAAAGTTCTCCGTATGGGTGCCTCTATCAGCGACGGAAAAGTTTCTGTGGGAATGCTTGAAGTTGGACCTCAGGATCCTCTTTATGGTGTTAAAGGCTGCGAAAACGCATTCGTATTCGAAACAGCCCGCTATACACCAATTCCTCTTACAGTTCGGGGATATGGTGCTGGTGCCGGCGTAACAGCTGCCGGTGTATTTGGTGATGTACTTAGAACAGTAAGCTTCAATCCAAATAATTAGTTTATAAGGGAGAATTCAAAAAAAGATGGTTATTGTTCTTAAAAATGATGCAACAGACGGTCAGAAACAGGTTATAAAAAATACTCTCAAAGAAAAAAGCTTCAAAATCAACGAAATAAAAGGGGAGGAATCAACAATCCTTGCAGCTGTAGGTAAACTTGCCATGGATGTAAGGGAAGTTGAAGTACTTCCTGGTGTTGCAAAGGTAATTCCAATTTCAAAGCCATACAAAATGGCCAGCCGTGAATTTAAGCCTGAAAATACAATTGTTGAAATTCCAAACAACAGAGGGCAGATAATTCGAGTTGGAGGCAGCCGTCTTGTTTCTATCGGTGGTCCCTGTGCTGTAGAAAGCCGGCAGCAGATGCTGGATGCAGCAGCAGCTGTAGCTGCCAGTGGAGCAACAATGCTTCGTGGTGGAGCCTACAAGCCTCGTACATCTCCATATTCTTTCCAGGGACTGGGAGAAGAAGGATTAAAATATCTTAAAGAAGCAGGAGACAAATACGGTCTTCCTGTTGTTACAGAAGTTGTTGCTGCAGAATACATTCCTGCAATGGAAGCAAACGGTGTTGATGTTTATCAGGTTGGCGCCCGCAACATGCAGAACTTCGAGCTTCTTAAAAAACTTGGTGCTCTTGGAAAACCGGTAATTCTTAAGCGGGGGCTTTGTGCCACAATCAATGAGTGGCTTATGTCTGCAGAATACCTTCTTTCAAGCGGCACAGATAAAGTAATTCTCTGTGAACGCGGAATCAGAACTTACGAAACTGCCACAAGAAATACACTGGATTTAAGTGCAATTCCTGTACTTCGTTCAATGACCCATCTTCCGATTATCGTAGACCCAAGTCATGCTCTTGGTGTACGGGATAAAATTCCTCCAATGGCCCTGGCTTCAATTGCAGCCGGAGCAGACGGTATTATCGTAGAAGTTCATTGTCATCCGGAAAAGGCTCTTTCAGACGCAGCCCAGGCTCTTTATCCTGCTCAGTTTGATAAGATTATGCGGGATATAGAATCTCTTGCACCTGTAATGGGAAAAGAAGTTGCTCATATCCGTGCTGCAGAATCAGAACAAAAAGGCAAAGACACAGAAATTCCATCAAAGATTCGCTGTGCATTCTCAGGCAAAAAAGGTGCCTACGCAGAACAGGCAATCAATAATTTCTTTGAAGACCAGGCTGAAGCTGTGGAAGTTAATTCCTTCGATGAAATTTTCCAGCAGGTTGTAGACGGAAAAGTTCAGTACGGTATGGTTCCTATTGAAAATTCAACAGCAGGGTCAATTTACAACAATTACGATAATTTAACCCGCTACGAAGATGTTTCAATTGCAGGTGCCGTTACAATCCGCATTGAACATTCTCTTGTTGCTCCAAAAGGTGCAACTTTAGAATCAATCAAACATGTTTACAGTCATCCTCAGGGACTTGCCCAGTGTTCAAACTTTATGAAAGCTCATGGTTATACAGGTGTTGATACAATTTCAACAGCAACTGGAGCAGAATTAGTTTCACAGAAAAAAGACATAACCTGTGGTGCAATCTGTAACATCCGTAACGCAAAAATTTACGGACTGGAAGTACTTCAGCAGGGAATCGAAAATAATTCAAACAATTACACCCGTTTTGTAATTATTGCAGCAAATCACACTGCCAAAGCTTCAGTAATCAATGAAAAAAAGCCCAATATGGCCAGCGTGCTTTTTACAACAAAAAACGAAGCAGGTGCTCTTTACGATGCACTGGGAATTTTCAAAAAAGAAAATTTAAGTATGAATCGTCTTGAGAGCCGCCCTATTGCAGGAAAACCATGGAAATACTGGTTCTACAGTGATGTTGTAATTCCACAGAAAGTAGAAAATCCTCATAAATATATGGAAGATTTTAAAAATAAATTAAAAGCAGTAGCTGAAGATATTCGTATTCTTGGTGTTTACGCTGAATAAAATTAAGGACAGGAGAAAAAAATGGAAAAATATGTTCTTTCAGTTTTAGTTGAAAATAAATCTGGTGTTTTAAGTCGTGTTTCAGGACTTTTTAGCCGCCGTGGTTTTAATATTGATTCCCTTACAGTTTGTGAAACTCATAATCCGGGACAGTCCCGCATGACAATCGTAGTTGCCGGTGACCAATATGTTCTTGAACAGATTGAAAAACAGCTTTCAAAACTTGTAGAAGTTATTTCTATCAGCCATTGTAAAAAAGATTCAACATGTGAAAGAGAAATGGCACTTATTAAAGTTAAGGCTCTGGGAACAGAACGGGCAGTAATCATTGAAACCTGCGAAATCTTCCGTGCTCATATTGTTGATGTTTCATTTAATTCTGTGATTGTAGAAGCAACAGGAAGCGAAGACAAAATCGAAAGTCTTATCCGTCTTCTTGAACCTTACGGAATTCTTGAACTTGTTAAAACCGGTCTTACAGCAATGGGCCGTGGTGAAGAAGTAATGAAATAATAAGGGGAAAAGTCTTTCCCCTGGCGTGCACTTCGTTGCCCGCCACCCCTTTCTGCGGGGCATATCCCCGCAACGCCCCTGATTATTATGAAATACCTGGAAAAATCATTTAAATTATTTTTAGCACTCACATTGACATCATTGTTTCTGACAGTAAACCTTTCCTGCAGTTCAAATAATGATTTCACTCTTTTTATTCCTTCCTCGGACAGCGAAAAACTTACATATTCAAATAAAAAAGGCGTTCAGGCCTGGACATTCAGCAAAAAGCAGCATCTGGCTGTTTCAGATTATGTCAATGAACAGGGAGACGGAGCGCTTCTTCTTCAGTTTACAGTTAAGAAAGATTCTTCCTATGGCAAAAATAATTCAGCGCACATCGGTTTTCTGACAGATGAGGATCTGAATGATTCCGGAAAACTGGAAGCAATTAAAAATTCACGGTCTATGGTTACTTTTTCCTGTGATGAAAACGCAGGTTCCCTGCTTACTGTGGTATATTCATTTCCTAAAAACGAAACAGTTCCAATGGGATTTTTTCTTGAAGGTGGAGAATCTGTAAAAATTCACTCGGCAATGATTGTTCGGGCTTCCTGTGGTTTTGATTTCAGAGGAGAGGTGCCCCTTTATGCTTTTACTGCTAACGGCGGAACAATTTCCAGAAATCTTAAAAAGGCAGATTTTACAGGACTTCCTTCTTCATTTAATTCAGAAAATACAGATAAAAGTTTAATGCCAGTCATAACACTTTACTTTAAACCTCTTGATCAGACAGAAGAAAAAATTTCTGTAAGGGCAGTTTGTGGCGGCGAAAAACTTTATATAAGAAGCCCGGAAACAGAAACTCAGTCAGTTGTAATTTCCTGTGCTTCCTTAAAGCAGCCTTTTGCAGATTTTAAGCTGAATGAAGGTGCAGAAAATGTAGAAGCAGTTCTTGTCAGTGCTCAGGACAGAAGTCTTCTTTCAACAGATTCAACAATGAAAAACTGTGTTCTGCTTCCAATAAAAACAGACCCGGGACTTATAATTGACTGGCCTCAGCGAAACTGGCGTGGAAGAGATTATGAACTTTTTGAATGGGACAGATTTGAACATGTCCTTATTTTTGATTTTGCAGACTATGCAATTCAGGATGATTTTTTGCGTCGTCTTGCATATTTTACAGAAAAAAAAGGTTATAGAGGCAGACTTTTAAAAGACGAAGAACTTGCCGGAAAACACGGTTATAATGCCCACGATTACAGTGCAGAAAGTCTTGCCAGTTTCTATAATGCTGCTTCTGACAGAAAGTTTCCTCTTAATAAAAGGGAAATTCTCTTAAAGGAAATACTACAGGCAAATCAGATTATTTCTGTTGATGAAAATACAGGACGCTGTACACCAGTTCAGGGAGCTTTAATTTCTTTTTCAAAAGAAGCACCGTCTTACAACAGAGCTGCTCTTCTTGCTCATGAAGGCTGGCATGGAATTTTCTTTACAAATGAAGAATTCCGTAATGTATCAGCTTCTCTCTTTTACACAATGGACAGAGGTTCTCTTGATTTTCTTTTTAAGTATTTTGAAACTTACCCCAATCTTGAATACGATACAGAAGATGAATACTTAATGAAGAATGAACTTATGTCCTATATGCTTCAGCGTCCAGTTAGTGAATGCGGAAATTATTATGTAAGAATTGCAAACTGGGAAATGATGCAGACTCAATGGGAAAATGAATGTAACTATATAATAAAAACTAATGGAGAGGGCTTTACTGCATGTGCTGAACTTTTTGATCAGTATGTAAATTCCACCTGGAATTTAAGCGCAGGAAGAATTGGTCTTATTTCAAGATAAAAAAGGTGCTGTCCAATAAGTTTGCATTACGGTGGTTTCGACAGGTGGTTCCTGAGCCTGTCGAAGGGTGGTTCCTGAGCCTGTCGAAGGACTCAACCACCGCAAGTTGAACTTTTGGGACAACCCCGTTTTTTATATATCAATATTAAAAGACCGTTCAGCTGCAACACTGGTTAATGGTCCGTGTCCCGGCATAATAGTGGTATCTTCGTTCAATGTTAAGATTTTCTGTTCAATTCCTCTTTTCAGAATCATCTTAGAATAGTTTGAATTTGTTTCACCGATAATACCTGCACCAATAACATCTCCGGTAAAAAGAACGCTTCCGATTTTATATACCATTGAATCAGGAGTATGACCAGGAACTGGAAAATATGAAACTTCAAGTCCGCCGATGTTCAGAGTACCTTCGCCACCAATCATTATAGTTTCAATTCCCTGAATTTCTGATTCAGCAGCATAAACAGTTACATCATAGATTTTTAAAAGTGTTTTAAGACCTCTGATGTGGCCCGGATGATTGTGAGTAATAAGAACAGCTTCAGGTTTGTAACCGTTGTCTTCAAACTGATTAACCATTTCTTTTGTAAGTTTGCCGGGATCAACAATGATAGCGGCTTTTGTTTCTTCATTTACGATTACATAGCAGTTTGAAAAACTTTCAATATTCATGTGGAAGTAGATTTTCATACAGGCACTCCTGTTATTGAATTTTCAGCTGAGTTGTCACCTGTAAAAAGGGCACTTCCTGTTTTATCAAAAATCGCTTCGTTAGTATTTGAAAGTTTATAAGAAACGTTGTTCTGCTGAATTTCGTAGAACATAGTTTTTTTAACATTGCAGTTTCGGATTGAAGTATCAACAAGTCTGGCTCTTATAAAACGGCTGTTGTAAAGGTCAGAATCATCGAAGGAAGACTGGTAGCTTGCAATTCCATTGAAATTGTTCTGAATAAGGTCAGAACCTGTAAAAAGAACATGAATGAATTTTGCACCAGAAAAAGAAGTGAACTGAACGTTGCTTTCAAGCAGATTGCAGTCGTTAAATACAGCAAAGTCAAATTTACACATTCTGAACCGGAGTTTTGTACAGTTCAGGTTTTGAAAAAAACAGTGGGAAAAATCACATCCATAAAATTTGTGGCCTTCCAGCTGAATTTTATCAAAGGTCATGCCTGAAAAGTTAACACCTACAACTTTTTCGTGTTTCTGAAGATACTTAAAAAGACGGTCTTTAACTTCTTCGCTGTTAGTTGTATGTTTCCAGCAGAATTGAGATGTTTCAATAAGATTTCCATTGTCGTCAATGTTGCTGATAGCCGGTTTTTTACAGCCTGCACAACTGCACTGGTTTTTCAAATACATATATATAAATTGTATGGAATTGAATGATTTTAATCAAATGGGTAAACTTTAAGTATGTGTAGAAAATGTGGAAAACCTGTATTAATTGCTGAAGTTTACAGAACAACGGTCTGTGCAGATTGTGGAGCAGATCTTCATTCCTGCATCAACTGTAAGTATTATGCTCCAGGAAGTCACTATGACTGCCACGAAACTGTAGATGAACTTGTATCAGATAAAGAAAGGGCTAATTTCTGCCACAGTTTTTCATTGAATAAAGATTTTTCTTCAAGTACTTCAAATGCCGGTAAAGAACAGAAGGCAAGAGATGCTTTTGCTTCTCTTTTTGGAAACTGATTTTTATGAATAAAAACAGCGGTGTAGATTTTGCTTTTTTAGACTCAGGAACAGGCGGTATACCATATATGACAGCATTAAAGGCAAAACAGCCTGATGCCTGTTGCATTTACCTTGGAGATACAATTCATTTTCCTTACGGAGAAAAAACTACAGAAGAAATTACTGAATGTGCTTCCGGTGCTATCCGTCTTATCGTAAAAAAATGGAATCCAAAAACCATAATTATTGCCTGTAATACAATTTCTGTAACAGCTTTAACTCAGTTAAGAAAACTTTTTCCTGAAATCCCCATTGTTGGAACAGTTCCTGCAATTAAACTTGCAGCAAAAATTTCAAAGAATAGAAAAATCGGATTTCTTGCTACAAATGCTTCGGTAAATTCGCCCTACAGCCAAAAACTGATTGATGATTTTGCCAGTGACTGTAAAGTAGTTCGCCGCGGTGATCCTGAATTAATAAGATTCGTTGAAAAAGATTTCTTTACAGCTACAGAAGAAGAAAAACTTAATGCCGTAAAACCAGCACTGGATTTTTTTAAGAAAGAAGATTGTGACACCATAATTCTGGGATGTACACATTTTACTCATATTGCAGATGTAATGCAGAAAGCTGCAGGAAAAAATGTAAATATTATAGACAGCAGAGATGGTGTTGCAAATCAGGCTTTGCGTGTAGAAGAATTAAAAAATCAGGAAACTTGTTCTGCTGAAGGTGAAGACTTTGAAGACATGTCTTTTTTTGTAACTAAAGCAACACCGGAAGAAGAAAAGGAATATAAAGCCCTGTGTAAAACCCTTAACATTCCTTGGGGTGGTGTAATATAAAAAAAAAGGATATCTGACAAGTATGTGGTAAGCAGGGCGAAACTTTCCAAATAACCATGTTTTGAGTTATGGTCATTTCAAAAGCTTAAAGCCTCTGCATTTCATACTTCCGGAATATCCCTTTTTCTGTCTGTTTTTGTTAGGCAGTTCTATTAAAGTTTTGCAGCAATTTCGTCAATAAATTCGCCGTTCGCTTCGCTCACTAACCGAGTTGCTTATGCAACTCGCCAGGCTTACAATTTCGAAGCAATTTCGTCAATAAATTCGCCGTTCGCTTCGCTCACTAACCGAGTTGCTTATGCAACTCGCCAGGCTTACAATTTCGAAGCAATTTCGTCAATAAATTCGCCGTTCGCTTCGCTCACTAACCGAGTTGCTTAT
>JAEDGQ010000091.1 GCA_016297415.1 Treponema sp. | reverse complement strand
CGGTTTCGACAAGACGTTTTCACGACTGGAAGCCATTTTTAGCAGGGAATATATTATAATGCGTTTGCCCTATCTTGCCTTGACCTCTCAATTGACAAAGTGTTATATTTTTAAGGCTATAAATTTCAAAAGTGAGGAATAAAAATGTCTTTGTTTACATTATTACAGGCTGGTGCTCCACAGCAGCAGAACCTGCTTGTTTCAGTAATACCATTTATTCTTATTATTGGTATTTTCTGGCTGTTTATTATTCGTCCACAGAATAAAAAACAGAAGGAAACTGAAAAAATGATTAATGCCCTTAAAAAGGGTGACAAGGTTGTAACAATCGGTGGTATCCACGGCGTTGTTTCAGCTGCAAAAGAAAAGACAGTAGTTGTAAAAGTTGATGACGGTGTTAGTATCGAATTTAACCGTTCGGCAATTGCTGCAGTTGTAGTTGATAAACCTGCTGAAAAATCAAACAAAAAAAACAGTAAGGATGAAGTAACAGAATCTGCAGAAGAAACTGAAGACTCTTCATCTGAAAATAAATAACTTTCCGGGGTGGAATTATAATTATGAACAAACGTAGTCGTTTTATTCTTATCCTGATCGTTCTTGCTATTTGTGCTCTCTTTCTGAAGCCATCTGTAACATGGTACTTTGGAACAGAACCAGAAACTCAGAAAATTGCCCTGAGTTCACTTGAAACAATCAAGAATGTATCAGAAAAGAAAGCTGCAGATGCAGTTGATGCACTTGTTGCAAAAGCAAAAGCTGATCCAGCAGCTGTTCTTGAAGAAAATGAAGCTTTTGTTGTAAAAGCAGCAAAAAAAGCTTACAAAGCAGCTAAGAAAGATGTTCCTTCACCAATGACAGCTGGTGATGTACTTACAGCTTTCTCAAGCAGAAATGAACTTGAAAATATTTACGAAGAAAACTTCCGTAATACTTATCTTAAAGCAAAAGATAACTACACAAGCTCTGTAAAACTCGGTCTCGATCTTTCCGGTGGTATGAACATCATCGTTAAGGCAGATCTTGATGTAGCTCTTGATAAGCAGCGTGAAAATGGTGATGTACCTGATGCTGCTAACTTCAAGAAAGTTGCTATGACACAGGCTGTAGATACTCTTACATCTTCTATTGATAAGTTCGGTCTTACTTCTCCTGTTATTCGTCAGCAGGGTGAAGATCAGATTTATATTGAAATTCCTGGTCAGGCTGACGGCGAAAGCGTTAACTCAATCGTTCAGGGTAAAGGAAGCCTTAACTTCCGTCTGGTTGATGAACAGGCTACTAATGCCGTTAACATGTACTATGCAGTTAATGGTGCAAGAGCTTTCAATGATGACGGTTCACTTGCTGATCCATCAGTAGTTCCAGCTGACTGCGAAGTATTCGGTAACTATTATAAAGATTCTTATGGTATTGATACACGTTATTCTCTTGATGCTGATCCAAGAACTAAGGGATATGGTCAGCCATACATCGCTGTTAAGAAAGCAATCGCTCTTGATGGTAACCATGTAAAAGCTGCTACAATCAGCCGTAATCAGACTACAGGTGAAACTGAAGTTAACTTCTCTCTTGATTCTGAAGGTGCTCAGATTTTCGCTGAATTTACAGGTGCACACGTAAATGAACGTCTTGCAATTGTAAATGATGGAAAAATCAAATCTGCTGCAAATATCCGTCAGGCAATTACTGGTGGTAATGTAAGCCTTACTGGTGGATTCTCAATTGAAGAAGCTCAGAATATCCAGAAGGTTCTTCAGACAACATATCTTGAAGTTCCTCTTAGAGTTGAAAGCCAGCAGATTGTTGGTGCATCTCTTGGACAGCAGGCTATTCACCAGGGTATTATGGCTCTTTGTGTAGGTCTTGGCCTCGTTCTTGTATTCATGATTGCTTACTATCTCGGTGCCGGTTTTTATGCAGTTGTTGCACAGTTCCTCAACATGTACATCATGTTCTCTGTACTTTCTGCTTTCAACCTTACACTTACTCTTTCTTCTATCGCCGGTATGATTCTTACAGTTGGTATGTCTGTAGACGCTAACGTAATCATCTTCGAACGTATTAAGGAAGAACTTGCACTGGGAAAGAGTCGTGCTGCAGCTATTTCATCAGGTTTCGACAATGCTTTCTGGGCAATTATGGACTCTAACATTACAACATTCATCGCTGCTCTGTTCCTTTCTCAGCTGGGTACTGGTTCAATTCAGGGATTCGCTGTATCACTTGCAATCGGTGTATGTTCATCAGTATTTACAGCTCTCGTAATTTCTCGTCTTATGTTCGACTTCAATACAGAATTTGTTGGACGTAATAAAATCAGCATTGGCTGGGGAGTAAAACAGTAATGAAAAAGGTAATTCGTTTTAATAAATTCTTTTCTGCAGCTGTAATACTCAGCTCACTTTTTATTATTGCAGGTATTGTTTCAGTATGTACTCGTGGTATGAACTGGGGTCTTGAATTCAAGCCTGGTCAGAACATTCAGGTTGCTGTAAAAGGTGATGGCGTAAATTCTGACAAAATTACAGAAGTACTTGCAGGTACAGGTATCAACGCTTCTGTAAAAGCTGCTGGTGAAGGTGATTATCAGATTCGCACAGGTGCTGATCAGAATGCAGAAGAAGCAGTTAAACCTGCTCTTATTGCAGCTTTCGGTGAAGAAAATGTAGTAGTTGAACAGAGCCAGGCAATCAGTGCTCAGTTCTCAACAACACTTATCCGGGGATCAATTATTCTTGTTCTTGCAACACTTGTTCTTATCTTCCTTTATACACTGGTTCGCTTTAAGTGGGATTTCGCTCTAGCTTCGGTAATTGCTATTGTTCACGATGCTTTGATTATGATTTCTTTCCTTTCATTCTCTCAGCTGGAATTTACAACTACTTCTATTGCTGCCATCCTTACAATCATCGGTTACTCTATCAACGCTACAGTCGTAATCCTCGACCGTGTTCGTTCTGATATGAAAATCGTTGAAGCTAAATCTTTCACAGACATTCTTAACAGTGCTCTTTCTGGTACTTTAAGTCGTTCTATTATTACAACTTTAACAACTCTCTTTGCAGTTCTCGCTCTTGTATTCTTTACAACTGGTGATATTAAGAACTTTGCAATTGCACTTGTTGTTGGTCTTATTTCCGGATGTTATTCATCTATGTTTATTGCCGGTGCATTCATCAATGCAGTTCGCAAAAACTGGAAACCATCTGCTGTAATGCCAAAAGCAAATGTAGTAAAGATGGAAGTTGAAGAATAATCACTTAAATGGTTAGAAGAAGGTCCGGTCTAAAAGAGCCGGGCCTTTTTTTTATTCTTAAAAGAAACAGACAGTTTCTCTTTTTTTGCAGTGATTTTTTTGGTAGAATTAAATTATGAAAATTATTCGTGCTGAATGTATGGGATTTTGCGCAGGTGTAAGAAGAGCTGTACAGTGTGCTGATAAAGCTTTGCTGGAAAATAAAGACGGACAGGTTTATACCTTTGGTCCTCTGATTCATAATCCCGTTGCCCTTAAAAATTTTGAGGAAAGAGGACTTAAAGTTCTCGATGAAAATTCCATTAATAAAATTAAAAAAGGGGATACTGTAGTAATTCGTGCCCACGGTGTAACACCAGAGATTTTTGAAAGTCTGGAATCAACTGGTGCGGAAATTATAAACGGTACATGTCCTATTGTTCAGGTTAATCAGAAAAAATGTGCCGATTACGCAAAAGACGGTTACATTATATTTTTTACCGGAGATAAAGATCACGGTGAAGTTATTGGTATTGAAGGTGCAGCAAAAAAAGCAGCACTAGAAGCCGGTAAAAAACTGAACTTCATTCTTGTAAAATCAGTTGATGAACTTAAAGACTCTGCAGGTCCTTTCTTAAATAAAAGTAATGTTGTTTTATTAAGCCAGACAACTTTCAGTATAAAAATTTTTGACGAAATTGCGTCTGAACTTAAAGAAAAAATTCCTTCTATTGAAATAGTAAAATCAATCTGTCCTGCAACTCACGAAAGACAGTCAAGTCTTGATAAACTTTGTGCACAGGTTGAAGGTGTAATTGTTATTGGCGGAAAAAACAGTGCTAATACAACCCGTCTTTTTAATAAAGCTCAAAAACTTTGCGTACATGCAGCTTTAATAGAAAATGCCTCTGAAATTCCGGAAGAATTTTTTGCATTAAAAACTGTAGGTCTTACTGCCGGTGCAAGCACACCTGATGATGTAATTGACGAAGTTGAAAAAAAACTTCTCTCAAACCATGAGATATAATAGGGCAAACGCATTATAACTGATTTTGTATTGAAAAATGGCGCAAAGGAGTGAAACGGCTTGCGAAAACACTCGTTTTGTGCTGCCGCGAGAGCGGCAAACGTATATAGTTACAAGCACAAAACGCGTGTATCATGCTAGCATGCGGTTTCGATAAGACGTTTTCACGACTGGAAGCCATTTTTAGCAGGGGATATATTATAATACGTTTGCCCTAAGGAGATATAATCACCTCATTGAGAAACATAAATCAATATGGTATAATTTATAGAATATGAGTACACGTTGTTTTGCTATGTGCAAACCAGGAGTTTTAAACCGCCGTTTAATCGGTCAGGTAATTTCCCGGCTTGAAAACAAAGGTCTTAAACTTGTAGGTCTTAAGATGCTTCAGATTACTCCAGAACTTGCTGCAAAGCATTATGCAGAGCACTATGGAAAATCTTTCTATCAGGATCTTATTGATTACATTACAAGCGGTCCGGTTGTGGCAATGGTATGGCAGGGTGATGATTGTGTATCACTTTTACGCAAGATTGCTGGCAGTACAAAACCAAGCGAAGCTGCACCTGGTACAATCCGCGGAGATTTTTGTTCACATACAAATCATAATATTATTCATGCTTCCGACAGTGATGAGAGTGCTGATCGGGAAATAGATTTATTTTTTGAACCAGATGAAATAATTGACTGGGAAGATCAGTCAGCATGCTGGTTTTAGATGCCTTTAAAAGGGGTACGAGGTTTTAAAATGAATTCAAAAACTGTTGGTGTTATTGGTGCCGGTGCCTGGGGTTCAGGTCTTGCACAGGCTATCGCTCGTGGTGGTCACAAAGTTCAGATGTGGGCTCGTGAACAGGACGTAGTTGACGGTATTAACAGAGACCACGAAAATAAAAGATATCTTCCCGGATATCCTCTTTCAGAAAATATGACAGCTTCTACAGATATTAAAGAAGTTGCTTCTGGAAAAGATTTTTTAATTCTGGCTTCTCCATCACTTTATCTTGCACCAACTGCAAAACAGCTTCTTGATGTTCCGGATGTAAGAGACGGTAAAGTTGTTATTGGTGTAATTACAAAAGGTTTTATTACATCTTCAGAAGGACCAAAACTTGTTCTTGAAACACTTGAAGATGTTCTTCCTGAATGTTATAAAAAGCAGCTTGTATACATTTGTGGACCTAGCCATGCGGAAGAAGTAGCTATGGGCAAACTTACAGGTCTTATTGCTGCATCTGAAAATCCAAAAAATTCAATTCGTTTCCGGGAACTTATGAGAGTTCCAGGTCTGATGGTATATTCATCTCTTGATGTTATTGGTGTACAGATTTGTGCTGCTGCCAAAAACGTTATTGCCATTGTATATGGTGCTCTTGATGCAATTGCAGAACATTCAGATCAGTTCGGTGATAATGCTGAATCTCTGCTTCTTGCTGCCGGTCTTAATGAAATCCAGACTCTTGGTATGGCAATGGGTGCAACTCATCCAGAAACATTTACTTCAATTGCCGGAGTAGGTGACCTTGATGTAACATGCCGTTCAAAATATGGTCGTAACAGACGTTTTGGTCAGGACATCATTAAAACTGATATGCTTGACCGTTTTAAGAATCTGGACGATCTTATCGCTCGTATCGGAGAAATCGGTTACCTTTCTGAAGGTGCTGTTGCATGTAAATATGTTCACGAAATTTCAGTAAAATACAACATTAAACTTTTAATTTGTGAAGCTCTTTACAAAATTCTTAATAAAGAAAAGAAACCTGAAGAAGTTATTGAACAGCTTCTCACTTTAGGTAAGGTTGAATAGTCATGCTGGAAAAAATTACAAATACTTTTGGTAATATTGTCCGCACAATCGGCGGAAAATCTACTATCACAGAAAAAAACATTGAAGATACAGTTGAAGAGATTAAAATGGCTCTTCTTGAGGCCGATGTAAATCTTCGTGTTGTGCGCCGTTTTGTTAATTCTACAATTGAAGAAGCAAAAGGTGAAAAAGTATTAAAATCTGTAAATCCTGGCCAGCAGTTTGTAAAAATCATTTACGACCGCATGGTTAAAATGCTGGGAGATGAAAAAAAGGATCTTGAATTAAAAGGTCCTGATACACAGTCTGTAATTCTTCTTCTCGGTCTTCAGGGTGCCGGTAAAACAACAGCTGCACACAAACTTGCTGCTCGTCTTGTAAAAGAAGGCCGCAGACCTGTTATGGTTGCATGTGACCTTGTTCGTCCAGCTGCCGTAGATCAGCTCAAGTCTTTAGGTGAAAAAATCAATGTTCCAGTTTACTTTGAAGATGGAGCAAAAGATGCTGTAAAAGTTGCAAAAGCTGGAATCGATTTTGCAAAAAAGAATGGTTGTGACACAATCATCGTAGATACTGCCGGACGTCTTCAGATTGATGAAGATATGATGGCTGAACTTGTTGCAGTAAAAAAAGCTGTAAATCCTGTAGAAACATTTCTCGTTGCAGATGCAATGACAGGTCAGAATGCCGTTGATATTGCAAAGAGTTTTGATGAACAGCTTGGACTTTCAGGAGTAATTCTTACTAAGTTTGACTCTGATGCCCGTGGTGGTGCTGCACTTTCTCTTAAAACAATTACTGGAAAACCAATTCTCTTTATTGGTACCGGTGAAAAAACAGAAGATTTTGAACCATTCCATCCAGATCGTATTGCAAGCCGTATTCTTGGCATGGGCGATATTGTAACTCTTGTTGAAAAAGCACAGGAAACAGTAGACGAAGAAGAAGCCAGAAAACTTGAAGAAAAAATGGCCAGAAATGAATTTACACTGGAAGATATGCTTGATCAGTTTGACCGTGTAAATGGAATGGGCAGCATTTCTTCTCTTGTAGATATGATTCCAGGTCTTGCCGGACAGGTTGATGAAAGTAAGCTTGATTTGAGCGCAATGAAACATCAGAAGGCAATTATTCAGGCAATGACAGCAAAGGAACGCCATAATCATCTGATTATTGGTCCTAGCCGCCGCAAGAGAATTGCAAAAGGTTCTGGTACAAGCGTTGCAGAAGTAAACAAACTTATTAAACAGTTTGAAAAAACAAAACTTACAATGAAAAAACTTACAAAAAACAAGGGTCTTCAGGCTAAGCTCATGCAGGGTATGGCCCAGATGGGTGGAAAAGGCGGATTCCCTGGATTTGGAAGATAAATAAAGGGGGGGATGACCAAAAAGTCCAACTTGCGGTGGTTGAGCTTGTCGAAACCACCATATTTAGTGCAATGGTCATTT
>JAEDGQ010000009.1 GCA_016297415.1 Treponema sp. | reverse complement strand
AACCACCCTTCGACAGGCTCAGGAACCACTCGTCGAAATGACTGCTACACTAAATATGGTGGTTTCGATAAACTCAACCACCGTAATGCAAACTTATTGGACAGCCCCTTTTATTCTTCTATCTATTTGAAGATTACGCGGCAGAACTTTTTCTTTCCTGCACGAACAACAAGTTCACCATCAGAATCAAGATCTGCTTTTGTAACTGTATATTTAACATCAGTAATTACATTTCCGTTAAGTGCGGCACCATTTCCCTGTACAAGACGGCGTGCATCACCATTAGAAGCTGTAAGTTTTGCAGTTGTGAAAAGATTCAAAAGACCAATTCCTGCATCAAGATCTGCTTTTGAAAATTCAACAGTTGGCATCTGACTTTTATCACCTTCACCGCCGAAAGCAGCTTTTGCACCGGCAAGTGCATTATCAGCTTCTTCTTTTCCATGAATTATAGCAGTTACTTCGTAAGCAAGACGTTCTTTTGCTTCATTGATGTTTCCACTGCAAATCTTACTGATTTCATCCAGAGAAAGGAATGTAAAGAGTTTAAAGAATTTTTCAACATCCGGATCAGCAACATTTCTCCAGTACTGGAAGAAGTCATAAACAGATGTAAGGTTTTTATCAAGGAAGATGGCACCTTTTTCTGTCTTACCCATTTTTTTACCGTCTGAACGTGTAATAAGCGGGAATGTAAGACCATAAGCCTGATGTTCAGCATTAAGTTCTGTTGTTCCACCAAGTTTACGACGAATAAGATCTACACCGGCTGTAATATTACCCCACTGGTCATCACCACCAATTTGAAGTACACAACCATGGCGCTGGTGCAGCATGTAAAAATCATAAGCCTGTAAAAGCTGATAGTTAAATTCAATGAAAGAAAGGCCTCTTTCAAGACGCTGTTTGTAAGCTTCAAATGTAAGCATGCGGTTTACAGAAAAACAGGAACCTATATCACGAAGGAAGTCGATATAATTCATATCTGCAAGCCAGTTTTTGTTATTATCACTGAATGCTGTTTTATCGTCAAAACCAATAAATTTATCCAGCTGGGCTTTAATATTTGCAGCGTTTTCATCAATCTGTTCGTAAGAAATCATTTTGCGCATTTCTGTTTTACCAGATGGGTCACCAATACGGGCTGTACCACCACCAATCAAAGCGATACCACGATGACCTGCTTCACGAAGATGACGAAGTGCAAAAAATGGAACCATGTGTCCAATATGAAGAGAAGGACCTGTTGGATCACAACCAACATAGAAAGTTACTGGTCCCTTGTCCATTAAATCAGAAAGTCCCTGTTCGTCAGTACACTGAGCGAAAAAACCGCGGGCTTTAAGAGTTTCAAGTGCTTTATTCATTTATATTTCCTTACTTTTTTAGTATTAATGGTAAATTAAAGCTGTCTGGTCATTTAAAATTTACAATTTTTCTGAAAAAACTTTGAAATTTTAAATATCCGTAAAAGTATTTTACCGATTTTTAGATGTCTATTCAATTAGAACGTTTTTTTTGATATTCTTAATTTATGCTAAGTTACATTCACGCTTTTCATGCTGGAAATCACGCAGATATTATTAAGCACCTTACCTTTTCTATGGTTCTCAAACATCTCTTAAAAAAAGATAAACCTTTTACAGTTATAGATACACATTCAGCTTCAGGAATTTATTCCCTTTCAGATGAAAGACTTTTAAAAACAGGAGAAGCTAAGTCTGGAATCCAGAAACTTTTTGAAAATACAGAATTCAAGAAACTGAAAGAAATTGATTCAAGCGGTTATTTTTCAATTGCAGAAGAATATCTAAAAAAAGGATTATACCCGGGTTCGCCGGAAATTGCCCGCTGTTTTATGCGTGTAAATGACAGTCTTATTCTTAATGAATTTCATCCTCAGGTTATAAACGAACTTAAATCTAATATGAAACATCCGCTGATAATTCAAAAATCAGACATACCTGCAGTTTCAATACATCAGAGAAATGCTTCTGAAATGGCTAAAGCTGTAATTCCACCTGCTGTAAAAAGAGGCTGCGTAATCATTGACCCAAGTTATGAAGATGAAAATGATTTTACTGAAACAACAGATTTATTTCTCACTGCTTATAAAAAATGGAACACAGGAACATATTTAATCTGGTATCCGCTTTTATCCCATAGAGAATCCCAGATAGACAGAATGAAAGAATTAATTACTCTTACAGTTGAACAACACAATGCTGGCAATGAAGATGAAAAGACTCTTATTCTGGAATTAAAAGTGAAAGAACCTGAACAAATGACAGGCCTTGCAAAACTGTATGGAAGTGGAATGATTATTGTAAATCCGCCTTATGGACTAAAAGAAAAAGCAGAAGAAATACTTCCTCTGCTTCATAAACTTCTTGCTGAATAATTTTATCTTACCCAGATTCTAAGACCGCCGTTTACAGGAATAGAAAAAGGCTTAAATGAAAATTCAAAGTCATTATTTTTCTTATAGCCGAAACGGGGATGCCAGGCACCCTGCAGATAAAACTCAAGATTTCTGTTTTCTGAAAGAAACATATCAAGACCTATTCCCAGCCTTGGTCCAAAATACAATGAGTTTCCGTAATAATCCCCGGAAAGTCCAGCTCCCCAGAAAGTAAAAAACTCCAGCAGTGAGCCTGCCTTTTCGTAAACAAACCAGTTATCAAGAAAAATTCCGGCAGTAGAATCAAAAGGTTCTGCAAATGCAGTAACACACCAGGGAGACTCATCACTTCTAAAGGAAATCCCCAGAGCCGGTTCTCCTTCTTTTTCAATAAAAAGTGAAGAATTAAATCCTGCATCACCGCCTAAACCATATTCGGCAAAAGCAAATGATGCAGAAAATAATATTGTTAATACAATTAAACCTGTTTTAATTTTCATATTTGAATTATATCAAATTGAACAAAAAAACTCATTAACTGATTAATCAAAAGCCAGGGAATCCTCTTTCTGATAAACCTTAATTGTGGAATTTTCCTGAATATTTCCATTAAGGATTTCCTTAGCCAGTGGATTTTCCAGATAACTCTGTACTGCCCTCTTTACAGGTCTGGCACCAAAAGCAGGATCATAGCCTTTTTCGCAAAGGAAAGATATTGAACTTTCATCAAAATCCAGTTTAATTCTTTTTCCTTCAAGACGTTTGGCAACTCTTTCAAGCTGAAGTTTTACAATTCCGCTTATAACTTCCTTACCAAGTTTCTTGAACATTACTATTTCATCAATTCTGTTCAGGAATTCTGGTCTGAAAGTTGATTTTAAAAGTACATCAATTTTTGATTTTAATTCTTCAGGAGATTTGTCTCCGTTTTCAAGAATCAAATCACTTCCTAAGTTAGAAGTCATAATTATGATAGTATTTTTAAAATCTACTACTCTTCCCTGACTGTCTGTAAGTCGTCCATCATCAAGCACCTGTAACAGAACATTGAATACATCTGGATGTGCTTTTTCAACTTCATCAAAAAGAATTACGCTGTATGGTCTTCGGCGTACTGCTTCTGTAAGCTGACCGCCTTCATCATAACCAACATATCCTGGAGGAGCTCCAATCAGACGGCTAACACTGAATTTTTCCATGTACTCAGACATATCAATTCGTGTAAGGGCTTTTTCATCATTGAAAAGAAAATCTGCCAGAGTTTTTGCAAGTTCTGTTTTTCCAACACCTGTAGGTCCTATAAACATAAAGCTTCCAAGAGGTTTGTTAGGATCATTTAAGCCGGCCTTGTTGCGTCGAATTGCATCACTTACAACAGTTACCGCTTCGTCCTGACCGATAACCCTTTTATGAAGTACATTTTCAAGCTTAACATATTTCTGTTTCTCGCTTGTCATCATTTTGCTTAATGGAATACCAGTCCACAAGGATACAACTCTTGCTATATCTTCTTCAGTTACTTCCTGTCGCAGCAAAGATTCCGAAGTATTTAATTTACGGTCCTCATCGTTTTTCTGAGCTTCTTTAAGATTTTTTTCAAGTTCCGGAATTATTGAATACTTATATTCTGCTGCTTTGGCAAGATTCCCTTCACGTGTGAATTTTTCTTCTTCAAAACGTGCATTTTCCAGCTGTTCTTTAAGTTTACGAGCCTTATCAATTGAATCTTTTTCGTTTTGCCACTTTAAGCGCATGGCATCTCTTGAAGCAGTAACCTCTGTAAGTTCTTTTTCAAGCTTTTCAAGTCTTTCAAGACTGGCTTTGTCGTCTTCTTTACTTAAGGACTGTTTTTCAATCTGAAGCTGAAGAATTTTTCTTTCCAGCTGATCAAGAGCTGTTGGCTCACTTTCAATTTCCATCTTAAGACGACTTGCAGCTTCATCTACAAGATCAATAGCTTTATCAGGCATAAAACGATTTGTAATATATCTGTTTGAAAGTTCTGCAGCTTCAACAAGAGCCTCATCATTAATTTTTACACCATGATGAATTTCGTATTTGTCACGCAAACCACGAAGGATGGCAATTGTATCTTCGACTGATGGTTCGCTGCAATAAACCTGCTGGAAACGTCTTTCAAGGGCACTATCCTTTTCAATATACTTTCTGTATTCATTTAAGGTTGTAGCACCAATAGCTCTCAATTCACCTCTTGCAAGTGCAGGTTTTAACAGATTTGAAGCATCCATACTTCCTTCTGAAGCACCTGCTCCAACAATTGTATGAAGTTCATCAATAAAGAGAATAATCTGTCCTTCACTTTTAGAAACTTCTTCAATAACTGCTTTTAAGCGTTCCTCGAATTCACCTCTGAACTTTGCTCCAGCTACAAGACTTCCCATATCAAGAGCCAGAAGTCTTTTATTTTTAAGGCTGTCTGGAACATCTCCGGAAGCAATACGGCGGGCAAGACCTTCAACAATTGCAGTTTTACCGACGCCAGGTTCGCCAATCAAAACAGGATTATTCTTTGTTCTTCGAACAAGTACCTGCATAACACGACGGATTTCTTCATCACGTCCGATTACAGGATCTATTTTGTCCTGTCTGGCTCTTGCTGTAAGATCGCTGCAATATTTTTCCAGAGCCTGCATTTTTCCTTCCGGATCCTGAGAATCTACAGTCTGATTACCACGAACGGCTTTTAAGCTTTCAAGAATAGTTGTTTTGTTTACATTGAATTTTCTAAGAAGTTCACCAGCCCTGCTTTCACTTT
The DNA here is from genome assembly GCA_016297415.1 of Treponema sp. Lineage (GTDB taxonomy): Bacteria > Spirochaetota > Spirochaetia > Treponematales > Treponemataceae > Treponema_D. The sequence continues at coordinate 27,405 of JAEDGQ010000009.1, read as the reverse complement.
CGCTCATAGCAAGAAGCAGATGTTCCACACTAAGAAAACTGTCTTTAAAATCAGACATATATTTTTCTGATTTGGCAAGAATTTTTTGTGCAGATGACGACAAATTAACCTGTACAGCCCCTGTTACTTTTGGAAAAGTATCCATTATTTTATTTAATTCGGCTGACAGTTCAGATGTATTAACGCCTATCCTTTCAATAACAGGTTTTACAATTCCATCTTTCTGTTCCAGAAGTGCTTTTAAAAGATGTTCCGGACAAATTTCACTGTGGTCATTCTGCTGAGCAAGGCTGCTTGCGGTCTGCAAAGCTTCCTGAGTTTTTAAAGTAAACTGATCATAATTCATATGTGACCTCCCGATTTTTAATTACATTTTTAAAATACTAAAAAAAAACTTAAACGGCAAAAAAAACAGCTGATTTTAATCAGCCGTTCTAATTTATAAAATAAAATAGTTTTTATTCTTCTTTATCGTCAATTGTTCCGTATTCACAGATACAATCAAGGACATTTGCATGTTCCATCAGTTCCAGATTCTGACCAGTTTTTTTATAAATTCTAATTTCCCCAAAACCAGTACCACCACCAAGAACTTTAAGCAGTTTTTTACTGCTCTGTGGAACTTCGTAATCCCGTACAAACATTTCTGTAGTTTTACAGTAAATATCCATATCAATAACAAGCTTCTTTTTATGGACGCTTACAGTCCAGTGAAGTTTATCACCGTCTGCATCAGAAGGCATCTGGGACCAGTTATGAATTTCTTTATAGTTGTTGAAAAAAGAATTGCCGTTCAGACAAATTTTTTCATCTTCCAGATTAAGCAAAATACTCAGTTTTTTTTCAAATTCTCCTTCTACTGCAAAACAGGATTTTAAGAGAGGTTTTCCTGAAATAACACTTGTAAGGTTTGAGGAAGCCAGATGGAAAAATGGATTTGGCAGTTCCGAACCCCAAAGTTTATCAATGTAACCTGAAGAACTTCTAGGAATTACTGTAAATTCTTTTCCATCCATATGAATTAAACCTGCAAATATTGTTTTAGCACCGCCTGGAGTCCAGGATGCTGATTTTTTTGTTCCTAATTCATCACATTCAACTACTCTTTCGTAATGAAGCTTCCAGTCTATCATACCAGATGAACAAAGTAACTCAGGCTGTTCTCTCAGCTCTTTTGGACTTACAGTAATTTCTCCAGTAAGGACATCAGGTCCAAAAAGAAAATTTTCTGCTTTAAATGAATTCTCACTTTTTGAATAAACAAGAGATGCGGCAGGAAGGAATTTATTAAACTGTTTTCCATTTTCACCATAAGCACCAGCTTTAATTAAAACATAGCTTGGCTGCACATTTAATTCCTGAGAAGCTGATTGAGCTGACAGTGTACCAGCAAGGGCATACTGCAAATCAGAAGCTGACATTTTTGGACGTGATTTTTGAGCTATAACGGGTGATTTTGGAGAAATAAGAGGATTAATGTAATAAAGTTCAATAAAAAAAGGGCGCTGTTCGCCTGTAACTTTATCAACACCTGTAAAGACATAACGCCAGTGTTCATAACCGTTACGTCTGAGTTTTCCTTTTAATAAATAATTGTCAAAATGACTGAGTTTTTTGGAAGCCATTTAGAATCCCACCTTGCCAGAAAAAAAATATTCCACTTATTATTTCGGCAAAAATGGGATTTCAGTTAAGCATTATTTAAACATCTTGTTGAGAGTTTTATCAAAATCTTCTTTTTCTTCAGGGAAGTTATCATCAAGATATTCAAAACATTCAACGGCAGCTTTCTGAACATGTTCATACCAGATTCTGTAAAGTTCCGGTTCAAACTGTTCACTTGGATAAGGAGCACCCTGAATATCGGAAACAAGCTGTCTCATCATTTTAATACATGTGTCAAACTTTTTATTCATATACTAAATCTCCTTATGCTTATTTAATTATAAAGGCAAATTTACAATTTTACCAATCCTGTCATAATCACCACTACCCATTATAACACGATATTTATTATCTTTAGAGAGTTTAGAGAGATTATTTAAGGCTTTTTTCATTGATGCTGCATCTGTTGTAAGAAGACTAAGGATTTTTTCCTTTCTGTCTTCTTTTTCAATAGCATGAAGGAATCTGATAAAGCTGTCTTTTGCCATTGCAGAAGGATTTTTTGGCCTGATATAATCAGAAAAAGTTCCCATTACAGCTTTTTCAACTTCCTGTTCTGTAAAATCAATGGAACAGGCCTCTTCAACACATTTGTCAAATACATCACAACTTAATTCTGGTGTGGGATCTCTGTATGTTGCAAAACGAAGAAGGCCATTTACAGGTTCTGTTGAACAGAAACCACCATAGGCTCCTCCCACAGTACGAATTCGTTCCCAAAGAAGAATCTGAGAAAGCCAGTGTGCAGCAACATCTTCCGGCCCATTAAGTTTTAATCCATATTGAGTTGCCGGAGTTACCTGTGAGGCAAAACCACTCTGTCCCGGTATTTTAAAACACTCACATTCTCCAGATTTTACAGGACCATTTATATCGGTCAGCGCAATAATATCTGCAAAATTCTTTTCCTGAGGGGGTTGTAATGGAAGCAGATTTATTGATTTAGCAAAAGTTTCAATAGCAGGTTTTGCTTTTTCAATTGTTTCCTTTTCTGTAATAATATGAATAAAACCGCCGCCTGTTTTCAACTTATTGAACATTTTTTCAAATCTTTTTCCAGTTTCCTTTGGATCAGCCTTTGACTGCTGGTGGAGATTTATTACAAAAGAAAGACCGTCAAAAAGGTCATCAAGTGCATTACTTCTGTTCATGTGGCGGCCACATCTTGTTATTGCATAATGGTGACCGTTTGGAATAACTGAAGATTCAACATCATTGCGAAGCTCAACAGCAATATTTTTAATTCTTTTAGAATCTTTGAAGTTTACAAGATTGATGTTATCAGCAAGAAGTTTTAAGCCTTCTTCAATTTTTTCATCCAGCACTTCAAGTGAAAAACAAATCCATTCTCTGCCGCTGACATTCAACAAAGAAGCTTTTGAACTGCTTTTAACGCTTTTGCTTACAGATGTTGTTTGAACTCCTGCATAAATTCCACCAGTATGCAAAGCTGTAACTCTTGCTGCTTCTGCCCAATCAAGATTACCCCATCCACAGTCACTTACTACTGATGTGAACAATGTAATCCATGGATAATCTTCAAGATCAAGGGCGTCAATAGGATAATATACATCAAAATTTGTAATTCCATTGGTGTGGGCAGCCGAAGTAAACAGATTCACGGATTTTCCGTTTTCCACAGGAATACTGTCAAATCCAATTTCACAGTCTTTTAAGAATTTATCAATTTCTCCAATAAAATCCTGAGGCTTTAGATTTGGCAGACAGGAAACATCATCTTTTGAAGTCTGAAACTGATGAAGTTTATCATTCTGCTTTTTAATTTCATCTAAAGATGTAGAAGCAAGCAGTTCCTGAATAATTTTCTTTTCGGCCTTTTCTCTTTCAGCAACAAAATCTTCCGAAGGAACAATTTCCGAAACAACATAAGACTTATTATCAAGGAAAAACTTTTTTATAAGGGATTCAATATATCCCTTTTCTGTCTTAAATTTTTCCTTAACCTGTTTTATAATTGCACGGTTTACTATAAATTTTTCAATGTCAAAACCATATACCCAGGCATCAATAGGCTTATTTTTGTAAACAAGGCCAGGATTCTGTTTTACATATCTCTGATAGAATTCATACTCCATGAAAGCAGAATCTATTTCCTCTTCCGATATTCCATCTTCTACAATTTTTTCAAGAGTATTGAAAATCAAGTCTTTTACTTTTGATACATCTTCAGATTTTACGCCTCTTAGCCCAACAGAATACAAAGTTGTATATCTGGCAGAAATCCCGCAGCCAGGAGCTATATCTTCACCAAGGTCACTTGACTCCAGGGCTTTTCTAAGAGGAGTACCATCATTGTTGAAGAAAATTCTGGAAAGCATAAACTTTTCCATACTTTCTACGGCTTCTGTAGAAAGTCCAATGTTCCAGGTAACGAAAACCGTACTTTTTTTACCAGAATCCTGACCTGCCGGACCTAAGGCACGTACAGACAAAGGTTCTTTTACTTCCGGAGCTGTAACATAGGCAAGATGCTGTTTAATAATTTCATCGTGAATTTTTTCGGACCATTTGAATTCAGGATTTCGTTTTTCAAGACGGTTTAATATTTCTTTTTCAAGGAAGTCCAGCTGTTCAACAGTCGGGATGTCACCGTAAAGAAAAACAAGACAATTTTCAGGCTTGTACCATTTTTTATGAAATTCAACATATTTTTCGTATGTAAGGTACGGAATCTCAAGAGGATCCCCTCCAGAATCTTTTTCAAAAATTGAACCTTTTAAGAGTGCATGATCAGCTGCATCCAGAGCAACACCTGTAAAATCTGAATAGCATCCCTTCATTTCGTTGTATACAACACCCTGAATCTGTGGTTCACCGTTTTTGTCAATTTCGATTCTATGAGCTTCCTGTGCAAAAATTTCAGGTGTTAAACGAGGGAAAAATACGGCATCACCGTAAACACTCATCAGGTTAAAATAATCTGCCTTAACAATTGAACTGCCAGGATAAAGAGTTCTGTCTGCCATTGTAAGGGCATTAAGATATGTTTTAACACTCTGATTAGAAAGCTGTGTAAAGGGATCTTTTAATGGATATTTTTCGGATCCGCACAATACTGAATGCTCCATAATATGTGCAGCACCAGTACTTTCAGGATTTGGAGTTCTGAAGGCAAAACAAAAAAGATTGTGTGTATCATCTGTCAGATAGTGAAGAACTTCAAGTCCAGTTGTTTCATGTCTTAAATGAATTGCATGACAGTGATAATCTTTTATTTCAAAATCATTTATTACAGTCCAGTTTTTATATTTATCACCTTTTTTCAATATTTTAGACATAAACTTCATCGTCCCTACCTTTAATAATCAATTTTCCGTCTTCCCAGGCTCTTCTTACATAACTGAAAAACTGGGAAGTTACTTTTTCTACATCAGCCCTTCGCATTGGCATACGTCTGTCTTCTTCATCAAGAATCATGTTTTTTCTGTTTGTAGAAACATTTGACAATATTTTATTTCTGAAACTTTCAGTTTTTCCTGCAATTAAATACGCAATATCTTCATCTTCCATTTGCTGCAGCTTATTCTGAATAAATCTGTCATCTGCATTAACAATATCTTCAAGAGTGAAAAGCCGTTCTCTTAAGTCTGATCCAAGATCAGGATCATTTTCACTAAGCTGGGAAATAATTTTTTCTTCTGAACTGCTGTCCATTCTTTTTAAAATATTTGCTAAAACATTGCGTCCGTCAATTGTATCCGTTTTTTGAGTTACAAGAGAATTGAATTTTTTCTGCATTGCAGCATCAACTCTGGCAACGATTTCAGGACTCATTTCCTTAAGTTTAGCCAGTCGAAGAATAACTTCTTTTTTTTCTGCTTCTTCCAGATTTTGAATAAACCCTGCTGCAACTTTTGGAACAAGATGAGAACAAACAAGAGCTCTTACAGCGGCAGATTCACCTTTTAAAAGTGCAGTAATTTTTTCACTGTCCGCTTCCAGAAGATATTCAAAAGGTTTTCCGTTTTTAAACGGCACTGCTTTATCAAGGAGTTCACCTGCCTTATCTTTGCCAAAGGCTTTTTCAAGAATGTTTCTTGCAGTATTTACACCACCAGTTTCCCTTGATTTAGAAATAAGAGATTTGAACTCTTCAAGAATTACGGCGGCTTCAGACTCATCAACCTTATTTAAAGTAACAAGTTCAGGAATTATTTTTTCAGTCTGTTCCGGTGTTAAATGAGGAAGAATTTTCGCTGCTTCGTCTACACCAATGAGAAAAAGGAATTTTGCAACCCGTCTGTAAACGCTGTCTTTTCCGTCTTTTGACTGGGGCTGAACAGGAACTTTTATGAGACCGCCCTGAGAAAGAGCTTTTTCCTGAATTTGCTGAGCAGAAACCTGACTTTCCGGCTGATAAACAGGAGCATGGTGCTGAACAGGTTCTTTTACGGGAGGTTCAAAAGTTTTTTGTTCTGTTTTTTCCACTGGTCTGGCAAGACTGATTTTTTCAAATACAGGAACAGAAATCTTTTTCTTTTCCTGCTTAATCTGGTCATTTAAAACTTTTACAGCTGGATTTGTCTGATCATTTGAGTCTGCTGGTAATGTATTTTTTGCATAAGCATTTCTGCTTAAATCAGTTAACTTCATTTATTTCTTTTTACCCAGGTAGGCTTCTCTTACAGCTTCATTTTTTGCAACTTCTTCACCAGTTCCAGAAACAACAATAGCACCTGTTTCAAGAACGTAGGCAATATCTGCAACTTTAAGAGCCATATTTGCATTCTGTTCAATAAGAAGAACTGTTACGCCTTTTTTATTTATTTCTTCGATAATGTTGAAAATCTGCTGAACAATAAGAGGTGCAAGTCCAAGAGAAGGCTCGTCAAGCATAAGAATTTTTGGACGGCTCATTAAAGCTCTGGCAACAGCCAGCATCTGCTGTTCACCACCAGAAAGAGTACCAGCATACTGCCAGCTTCTTTCCTCTAATCTGGGAAAAAGAGAATATACCCATTCAATATCTCTTTCGATTGTAGCTTTTTCATTTCTAAGGTAGGCACCGATTCTGATGTTTTCTTCTACTGTAAGATCAGCAAAAACATGACGACCTTCAGGAGAAAGAGCAATTCCCTTACCTACAATTTTATTAATAGGAAGTCCGATGATTTCTTCATTATCAAGTTTAATTGAACCGGATTCAGCTTTAACAAGTCCGCTGATTGTACGAAGCATTGTTGATTTTCCAGCTCCGTTTGCACCGATAAGAGTAACGATTTTTCCATCAGGAACTTCAATATCAATACCACGAAGAGCTTTAATACCGCCATAAGAAACATGTAAATCTTTAATACTAAGCATATATATTTCCTTTCAATTATTCCTGAGATTCACCGAGATAAGCATTGATAACTTCCGGATTATTCTGAATTTCTTCCGGGATTCCAGAAGCAATGAGGGCTCCGAAATTCAAAACATAAATTCTGTCAGAAATGTCCATAACAAGATCCATATGATGTTCAATCATGAATACTGTAAGATGAAAATCATCCCTGATCTGTTTGATGAATGCTGTTAATTCCGCTGTTTCCTGAGGATTCATGCCTGCTGCAGGTTCATCAAGTAAAAGAAGCTGAGGCTTTGTTGCAAGAGCGCGGCCAATTTCAAGACGACGCTGAAGTCCATAAGGAAGTGATGTACAAAGTTCATCTTTTACCTCGTACAAGCCAAGGATTTTAAGAAGCTTTTCAACTTCATTCCTCTGAGCAGCTTCTTCTTTATAATTTAATCTGAAAGTAGCTGTAAAAATATTCGATGTTTTTCTTAAATGCATGGCAATAAGAATGTTGTCAAATACAGTCTGACTCTTCCACAAACGAATATTCTGGAAAGTTCTGGCAATACCGAGTTTTGAAATTTTGTCTGGAGTTGGTTCAAGATGACCTGTATATTCTCCTGCGTTTGAACCGGCATAAAGTTTTTTCATTTTTCCCCGAGGATAGTTTTCTACGATTTTATTCCCGTTGAAATATACGGCTCCGTTAGTTGGTGCATAAACTCCAGTAATTACATTGAAAGCAGTTGTTTTTCCGGCACCATTTGGACCAATAAGAGAAACAATTTCTCCTTCATTAACTTCAAGACTTAAAGAATTAACAGCTACAACGCCACCAAACTGCATTGTAATGTTTTCCATTTTTAATACATTGTTTGACATTTCAACCTCCATTTTTCCTGCAGCTTAGTTTTTTTCCAATTGAGCTGTTTTTTCAACGGAAGCTTTTTTATTTTTTCCAGTAAAGAACTTAATGATTTTACCAATACTAAATTCTTTATCACCCATGATTCCTTTCTGATAAAAAAGAACAATACACATAATTGCAATTGAGAATACTACTTTTCTGAAACCAGGACGAAGAAGTGGTACTGTAAATGAACCGATTTCTATTGTACGGTCAAGGAAACGGAGCCACCATTCAGAACAAGCAATAAACAGGAAAGAAGAAATACAGCTTCCTGTAATAGACCCCATGCCACCAATTACTACAATAAGAAGAATTTCGTAAGTAAGTGCTGATTTAAACTGACTTGCCTGAATTGTAGTCTGGAACATAGCAAGAAGAGCTCCAGAAATACCGGCAAAGAAAGAACTGATTACAAAACTAAGCTGTTTATGTTTTGCAAGATTGATTCCCATGGCCTCTGCGGCAATTTCGTCATCACGAATTGCTTTGAAAGCTCGTCCGTAAGTTGAATTGATAAGAAGCACAATAATTGCAATACAGATTCCGGAAACAGTAAAATAAAACAGACAGCTCTGGAAAACAGGATATTTGCGAAGAAGGTTTGAACCGTTTGTAATCATACCGATTTTATCCCACTGAAAAAGAGCACGAATGATTTCAGCAAAACCTAGAGTAGCAATTGCAAGATAATCCGACTTTAACTTAAGTACAGGAAGTCCAATCAGGTATGCAAAGAATGCAGCCACCAGACCTGCAAGCACAAGGGCAACAACAACAGGAAGGGTAAACTGAATAAGACCACCATTAAAATACTGATAAACCTGAGCACGAGCTTCTACCGGAATTGTAAAAATTCCATAAGTATATGCGCCAAGAAGCATAAAACCTGCCTGTCCAAGGCTGAAAAGTCCTGTAAATCCATTAAGAAGGTTCATACTTACAGCTACAAGTGAGTAAATTGCACCTTTTTTAAGTACTGTAAATAAAATTGAAGTTTTAGGCAGGCAGTGTTCAAGAACTAATACTGCTACAAAAAGAATTGCAAGAAGTGCAAAACTGATAAATAAATCTCTTCTTTTTTTTGATTCGTTCATTTTTTCCTCCTTATCCCATTAAACTTTATCAGTCTGCTTTTCACCGAATAAACCGGTTGGCATAAACATAAGAACTATAATAAGGAGAACAAATGTAAAGGCGTCACTGAAGGTTGTCCAGCCTACACCTTTGATTACATTTTCACAAATACCAATAATGAAAGCACCAATTACAGCTCCTGGAATTGAACCGATTCCACCAAAAACTGCGGCAACAAATGCTTTAAGTCCAGGCATACCACCTACAGTTGGTGTTACACCAGGATAATTTGAGAAGAATAAAACAGAACCAACTGCAGCAAGGAAAGAACCAATAATAAATGTCATTGAAATTACTGAATCAATTTTAATTCCCATTAACTGAGCTGTTTCAAAATCTTTAGAAACGGCACGCATAGCCATACCGATTTTTGTCTTTTTAATAAGGAAAACAAGTCCCACAACAAGGAGAATTGTTAAAACCGGTGTAATTAAAGTTACTCTCTTTGTAACTGCACCGAAAATTATAATTGAATCTGAAATCCATGGAATTGAAGGATAATTTTTTAACAGACCGCCTGTAATGTAAAGGGCAATATTCTGAAGAAGATAAGACATACCGATTGCCGAAATCATAATGGACATACGAGGTGCTGTTCTTAATGGTTTATAAGCAATTCTTTCTACTGTAAAACCAAGCAAAACAGTAAGAATAATAGTAAGGGGAATTGATATCCAGAGTGGCATAATGGTGTAACAGTAAATCATAATCAAGCCGGCTGCCATAAAAACATCACCATGGGCAAAATTAATAAGACGAAGGATACCATAAACCATAGTGTATCCGATGGCAATAAGAGCGTACTGCCCACCTGTACTAATACCAGCTAACAGATATGGTAAATTATTCTGAATAAATTCCATACAAAAATCCTTTGTAATTAAAATTTTTAAATTTAAGAAACTGCAGAAAAGCAGTCGTGAACAGTAAAAGGGGGTGTCCTAAAAGTAATGAGTGTAGCGGTCATTGAGTCCTTCGACAGGCTCAGGAACCACCCTTCGACAGGCTCAGGAACCACTCGTCGAAATGACTGCTACACTAAATATGGTGGTTTCGATAAACTCAACCACCGTAATGCAAACTTGTTGGTCATCCCCTTTTATTTAGTTTATAGAAGTAAACTTATTTTACGCTCTGCTGAGCAACGAACTTCCATTTACCAGATTCTGTATCAACCTGTTTAATGTAAGCTACATCACGAACAGCATCACCTGTTGCATCAAATGCGATAGAACCAGAAACTCCTTTGTAAGTTGTTGCTGGAAGAGCAGCTTTAACTGCTGCACCATCTGTAGAGCCGGCATTTTTAAGAGCTTCAAGAGCTGTATAGTAAGCATCGAATCCCATTGCAGAAACAGCAGCGATTTCATCATCACCACCATTGTTTGTTTTTGCAGTTGCATTTGTATTGATGTATTTGCGGAATCCTTCTACGAAGTCTACAACCTGTGGATCGTCAGAACCTTCTACGAAGAATGTTGTTACATAAAGTTCAATATTTGTGCCTTTAGCAGATGCGAGGATAACGTTTGAATCCCATGTATCTGATGCAAGAAGAGGAATTGAAAGGCCCTGTGTATTAGCCTGTTCAATAATGAGAGCTGCAGCTTCGATTGAAGTTGGAGCGAAGAACACATCAGCACCACATTTTTTTGCATTTGCTACATAAGCAGCAAAGTCAGATGTTCCGTCTGGGAATGTTTCGTAAACTACATCAATACCAAGCTTTTTAGCAGCTTCCATAAAGTACTGACAAAGACCTACAGAATAGTCATCACCGAGTTTTGCAAGTGCATAAGCTTTTTTAGCACCAAACTTTTCTTTAGCAAGGTTTGCATGAACTGAACCCTGGAATGGATCCAGGAAGCAGATGCGGAAATAATGATCATTACCTGCAGTTACCTGTGGGTTTGTACATGTAACACCAATTGCTGGTACACCTGCAGAAGCAAATGTGTCAGAAGCAGCAATTGAAACACCAGAACCATAAGAACCCAGTACTACAGAAACACCCTTAGAAATAAGTTCTGAAGCAGCTGTAACAGCTTTATCGTTTGAAGATTCGTTATCAACGATTTCAAGTTTTACTTTGTATTCAGTATCACCGATTTTAACTGTTGGAGTAATTTTATTTGCATACTGCATACCAAGTGTTTCCTGTTTACCACCGGCACCATTGTCTCCGGAAGCAGGTTCGTAAACACCAATCTTAACTGTAGGAGTACTGTCTCCACAGCTAACCAGAAGAGCAGCTGCAAGCACTGCAGCTGCAGTTGTAAGAATTGACTTTTTCATTTTTTACCTCACAATTGAAAAAATGTCCTGTCTATTATACTACCCTTTTCAATTCCGTTCAATTTTAAAAACAAAGAGACCTGCAGTTTACAGAAACTACAGGCCTCTTTGCCATATCAATATAAAAATTGAAATGAATTAAACCGGATATATTCCTGATTTAATTTAATATTATCTAAGTCCACCATAAGTTGCAATGAATACACCGGCAGCAATTGCTGTACCGATTACACCTGATACGTTAGGTCCCATTGCATTCATAAGAAGGAAGTTAGACGGATCGTCAGACTGTGCAACTTTATGTGCTACACGGGCTGCCATTGGAACTGCTGATACACCTGCAGAACCGATAAGTGGATTAAGTTTTTTGTCTTTTGGCATAAAGATGTTCATAATGTGAGCCATTACAATACCACCGGCAGTAGCAACACCGAATGCTACAAGACCAAGAACGATAATACCAACTGATTCACCCTTAATAATCTTTTCTGGTGTCATCTGTGAACCTACACCAAGAGAAAGAAGAATTGAAACGATGTTCATAAGTTCGTTTTCCATTGTTTTAGAAATACGGGATGCTGCACCAGATTCTTTTACGAAGTTACCAAATGCCAGCATACCGATAAGTGGAGCTGCTGGAGGAAGAAGAAGAATTGTCAAAAGAAGAAGCATCATTGGGAAGAGAATCTTTTCTACTTTTGGTACAACGCGTGGGTTTGGCATATGAATCATACGCTGTTTCTTAGTTGTAAGAAGCTTCATAATAGGCGGCTGAATCATTGGAACCAGTGCCATGTAAGAGTAAGCAGCTACAGCGATTACAGCCATAAGTTCAGGAGCAAGTTTACCTGATACATAGATAGATGTTGGACCATCAGCACCACCGATGATTGCAATTGCACAAGCCTGCATGATGTTATAGTTAAGACCAAAGATGTTCATAACGGCAACACCGAAAAGTGTAAAGAATACACCAAACTGAGCTGCACCACCGAGGAGAGCTGTTTTTGGATTGGCAATAAGTGGACCGAAGTCAGTCATTGCACCAATACCCATAAAGATAAGCATTGGGAAGAATTCGTTGCCTACACCTGCTTTATAAATGATTGCAAGCATACCGTCCGGAAGGTTACCCATACCGGCACCAACAGCATTTACAAGAATAGTACCAAATCCGATTGGAATAAGAAGAAGTGGTTCAAATCCCCGGCCTGCACCAAGGTATACAATAAGGAAACCTACAGCCATCATAAGAAGTGACTGCCAGCCAGGAGCTGTACCCCAGTCTTTTACATGATTTGCACCATGTTCAATGATTTCTGCAAGAGTTTCATCATTTGCGTTTGGATCCTGATTAATGGCAACGCGAAGTTTATTGAGATTCTCTTTAGGTTCCTTATTTGGAGCTGCTAAAGAGTTTTTAAAGTTTTCTTCCCATTTTACAGCTTCTTCAACTGAAGATGGGTTTCTTGAAAAACTGTATGGATCATCTGCGTCTGTTTTAGCCGGAGAACCTTTTTCATTGATAATTTTTGAAATACCTGTAGATTCCCAGATACCTGAAAGAAAGCGTTTTGCATCGATATTGTATTCTGTACCCCAGTTTTCTGTTCCTTCGATAACACGGCTGAGACCCTTGTTTTCTTTTGAAACAGCTTCTTCTGAAGCTGGAGCTTCAACAGCTGGTGCTGGAGCTTCAACAGCTGGTGCTGATTCAGCTTCAACAGTCTGAGCAAAAACTTTTGTTCCTGCAGATACTACAAATGCAATTGCAAAAAGAGCACAGCAAACTGTAAGCACCTGTTTTTTATAATTTTTGTTTAAGTCAATCATTTCAATATTTCCTTAGGAGAGGCAGAAGTATTGTAAATACAATTGATTCTGCCTCTTTATATTTATTACTGAATGCTTAAATCCTACTGGATTTCTGCTACAGCCTGTCCGTTAGTAACCTGTGTACCTGTTGGCACTGTGAAGTGAACTTTACCTGCAGCTCCTGCTTTGATTTCAAGTTCCATCTTCATAGATTCAATGATGATTACAGTTGTATCAGCCTGTACAGCTGCACCTTCTGCTACAGCATATTTAAGAAGTGTACCAGCTACCGGTGCGTTTACAGCTTTTCCACCTGCAGAAGCTGCTGCAACTGGAGCTGCAGGAGCTGGTGCTGGAGCTGCAACAGGAGCTGGAGCTGCCTGTACTACGCCGCCGATAGTAGCAATTGTCTGTCCGTTCTGAATCTGAGTTCCTGTTGGAACTGTAAACTTGATTGTACCGTCTGCTGGAGATTTAACTTCAAGTTCCATTTTCATTGATTCAACGATGATTACTGTCTGACCCTTTGTTACTTTTGAACCGTCAGCAACAGCATATTTAAGGAGTGTACCTGCTACTGGAGCTTTTACGTCTTCTCCGCCTGTTACTGCAGCTGGGGCTGGGGCTGGAGCAGCACCTGCTGCACCGAAAGCAACATTGTAAGCAGTTCCGTTAACTGTAACTGTGCTTCCGTTAGAAGTAACGTTGTAAGCAGTTCCGTTAACTGTAACTGTATATGAACCGTTTGCTGATTTATCTGCTGCTGGAGCTTCTTTCTTAGCGAATGTTGCAGCAGCATCAACTGGACCGTTTGCACGTGAACCGAAGAATTTTGTTGCAACCTGTGGGAACATAGCATAAGTAAGAGTATCTTCGTCAGAACCGTTACCACCTGCTTTCTTAGCTTCTTCAACCATTTTGTCCCATTCTGGTTCAATTTTATCAGCTGGACGACATGTCATAACTTCTGACATACCGTTCTGTTCAAGAGCAATCTTTACGAGATCTGGATTTGCGTTTGTTGGAAGAGCACCGAACTTACCAGTAATAAGGTTACGGAAGTCCTGAGTCATTGTCTTGTAGCGTCCCATCATTACGTTCATTACAGCCTGTGTACCAACAATCTGTGAAGTTGGTGTTACGAGTGGAACATAACCTGCATCCTTGTGAACTTTTGGAAGTTCTTCAAGTACAGCGTCCATCTTGTCAGCAGCACCCTGCTGTTTAAGCTGTGATTCCAGGTTAGAAAGCATACCGCCTGGAACCTGTGAAAGGAGGATACGAGTATCAGCACCAAGGAATGCAGATTCAAGTGATGAGTAGTGCTTGCGAACTTCACGGAAGTAAGCAGCAAGTTCAAGGAGAGCAGCTGTATCAAGACCAGTTTCCCACTGAGTTCCCTTAAGCATTTCTACGATTGTTTCTGTTGGTGAGTGAGATGTACCCATAGACATAGAAGAAATTGCTGTATCAAGAATGTCTGCACCAGCTTCTGCTGATTTAAGGAGTGTTGCAACTGAAAGACCAGTAGTAGCGTGTGTATGAATTTCTACAGGGATATCAACCTTTGATTTGATTGCCTTAATAAGATCTTCTGCAACATATGGTTTGAGAAGACCAGACATATCTTTAATACAGATAGAATCTGCACCAAAGTCAGCATATGTCTTAGCAAGTTCTGCATATTTTTCGTTTGTGTGGAATGGTGTTACGGCATATGAAATAGCCATCTGAACATCAACACCAGATTTTTTTGCAGCTTTTGTAGCACGTTCCATGTTACGAGGATCGTTACAAGCATCAAAAATACGGAAACAACCGATACCATTTTTAGCAGCTGTTTCCACGAATTTATCTACAACATCATCAGCATAGTGCTTGTAACCAAGAAGGTTCTGAGCACGAAGGAGCATCATGATTTTTGTATTTGGCATTGCAGCATGAAGTTTGCGGAGGCGGTCCCATGGATCTTCATTAAGAAAGCGGATACAAGAGTCATAAGTTGCTCCACCCCAACCTTCAACATATTTGTAACCAATTTTGTCCATCATTGGTGCAGCCGGGAGCATATCAGCTGTTGTCATACGAGTAGCGTGAAGACTCTGGTGAGCATCACGAATTACAAGTTCAGAAATACCGATTTTCTTTGCCATTTTTATTTTCCTTATAAAATTGTTATTCTAGTTTTTTTCGTGCAATGCAGTTGCGATGGCAGCAACCACAGCCTTTTCATCTACTGCAGCAACTGGAGCAGCAGCACTTTCTGTTTTTGGAGTTTCCTGATCAAGTTTGAAAGCATGAACTGCAATACGAAGCAGATTCATACAACCAATCATGATAATAAGAAAACTAAAAACAACACACATACCAAGCAGAGTAAGGATTCCACTCTGACCAAGCATTTCACCGATTGTCATAATTCCCCCATACGAAATTTATTTCAGATTTAAATAATTTGAGTAATTATATGGGATTATCTTTCTTTATTCAATAATTCCACGAAGGCTTTTTGGGGCAGCGGCTTTGAGAAGAAGTATCCCTGAATGTATTCACAGGCTGATTCACCGTCAATTTTCAGGTTAATGAAAAAATCAGCAGTATTCTGGTCTTCAATTCCTTCAACAAGAACCTGCTTATTCAGTTTTTTAAGCATATGAATTGTATCCTGAATGATTTCCCGCATTACAGGTTCATTCATTTTATCAACAAAGGCTTTATCAAGTTTTACAACATCAAGGGGAAGTCCGGTTACCTTTTTAATATTTGAATAACCTGTTCCGTAATCATCAAGTGCAAATTTAATTCCAAGATCATGCAATTCTGAAATATTCTGTTCTACGGCAGAAGAATTAAAGTCAGCTGCATTCTCTGTAATTTCCAGACGGACTTTTGAAGGTGAAACACCCCATACATTCATACTCTGAAAAAGTTTATCTACAAGATTTGACTCAACACTCTGAGCTGTAGAAAGGTTTATTTCAATATATTCCAGTCCAAGAGATTCAAATTCAGGACTGGCAATAAATTTGCAGACTTCTTCAAATACGAAATCTCCGATTTTATGAATAAGCCCGTTTGATTCTGCCATTGGAAGAAAAATCGAAGGAGGAACATAGCCATAAATCGGATCATTAAGACGAAGAAGAGCTTCTGCAGATGTAAAACGCTGTTCTTTTACACCCCAGATTGGCTGATAAAAAATTTCAAAATTGTTACCTTCCAGAGCAGCACTGAGAATGGCATCAATTTCCTTTTTCATTTTGAATTCATCAGTTGATGCAACTTCACGAATCCATACAGGACCTTCTGATTTTTCAATGATTCTCTGGAATTCTTTTGAAAAATACTTAAGGTATTCAAGATTATCGATATCACCTGGAATATTTACTACACAACAGTCTGTATCCGGGAAGAATTCAAAATCTTCAAACTGAATTTTACCGGAAAAACTTCTTTTGACAGATTCTGCAACAAGCTGTATCTGAGGCTTCTTTCCATTTTCTGTAACAATTGCAAAAGTTGAATCTGCTATGTAATAAAGCTCAAACAGTTTATTAAGCTGATATTTTTCCAGAATAAACTGCATTCTCTCTGCAATAGTCTTTATAAAACGGGAATAGGTTTCCTGACCAATATAAAGAAGAATATTTTTACTGTTTGTTACCTTAAAGAAAACGATATTTATTCTTTTTTCAAGTTTAAGACAGGACTCAATTTCTCCCCAAAAACTTGGTGCTGACTTTAAGCCTGTTTCCTTATGTACATGAAGTTCAGGCCGCTGTCCGAAAAGAAGAATAAGATAAGAACTCATTGTAAAGATAAACAGAGAAATCTTAAAAACAGAAAAGAAAATAAGAATTGTAAGGAAGAAAATATTCAGCCCAAGAAGCATTATACTCAGGGAAAATTTTACCTTTGGAAGGGATTTTTTATTCGCAATTAAAATAATTACACCCCAGACTAAGGTTGCAATATTAAGCAGCGTAAAGATGTGAATAGAAGGATTTTCATAAAACTCCATTGCACCGCTTATGAAGAAAAGTTTTTTTGTAAAAATATTTGAAAGCACTATTAATACAGGCGCAAATTCAAAAAAATACATTGGAATTCTATATAAATTGTTTGTTTCTGTTTTTTTATCTATACCGATAGTACAGATAAGGTACTTTATACCTACAGGTGCAATAAAATTATGGGTAATCAAAAAACAATAAATGAGTACATAAGCAACATTCCTTAAACCTGCAGAATAACTGGCACCGGAAAGGAGTGTCTGGTAGGAAACCCTGAAAAAACAAGAAGAAAGAATAATTATAAGTTCAACAAGAAAAAGTCTGTTAGCTTTTCCGATTGTGGTATGCTTGAAAAAATCTGCAAAAATAAGAGTTATTACAATTACAAGAGAACAAAGGTCAAAATAAAAATTAATGCTCATTATTGTCCTCCCAGATTTTTTTCTTTGATAAAACGAATAAACTCAGATTCAGGTAAAGGCTTTGAAAAATAGAATCCCTGAATATAGTTAACATCAAGATTCTGGAAAAACTTGAATTCTTCTTCTTTTTCAATACCTTCAACAAGAATATATTTTTCGATTTTCTTAAGCATTGAAACATTTTCCCGGATTACAATATTCATTTTTTCTTCCAGGTATTCATCAACAAAGCTTTTATCAAATTTAATGATACTTAAGGGCAGGGATACAACACGCTGAATATTTGAATACCCTGTTCCGTAATCATCAAGAGAGAATTTGAGTCCTGCTTCTGAAAGCTGGCCAATATTACGGTCAAATACTTCCGGGTTAAAATCGGCAGCAGTTTCTGTAATTTCAAGATTAATTTTTTCAGGCGATACATTGTACTGCTTCATAATGGCCTGAATTTTTTCTGCCAGATTAAATTCTACAGTCTGGGCAACAGAAAGGTTTATTTCTATATATTCCATACCGAGTTTTTCAAAATCACAGCGAGAAATAAAACGGCAAACATCTTCAAATACAAAATCACCAATCTGGTGAATGGCACCACTTATTTCGGCAGCAGGAATAAAAAGCCCCGGACTTACAAAACCGTAATCATCATCAATAAGGCGGATTAAAGCTTCTGCAGAGGTAAACTTTTTTTTCTGAATATTGTAAATCGGCTGATAATACATCTGGAATTTCTTTTTTGTAATTGCATTCTGGATAATATCATCAAGATTTGTTCTCATTAAAAAATCTTTTGAAGAAGCTATATCAGCAAGGAAAACAACTTCGTTCACTTTTGAAATAATATTTTCAAAATGAAGGGTAAAGTTTATCAGAGTTTTGTAATCTGTAAGATCTTCAGGATAATTTGCAAGACAGATTTTTGAATCTATAGAAAACTCAATATTTTCAATCAAAATATGTTCCTTTAATACAAGGGACACATTTTCTGCCATAAGTTTTAGTTTGTCTTCGTTATTTTTCAGGGAAATAATAGCGTAAAAACCATCATTAATTGTGTAAACATCAGTTTCATCTTCACCGGCAACGGAATAGAATTTTTTGATAAGGTTGTACTGAAACTCATTTACAACTGATTCTCTGAACTGTTTCTGAATTCCATCAAAATTATGAATGCTTATATAAATAATAGAACAGGGATTATTTACAATGGTATTTTTTTTGATTTCGTCTGTAAAAGCATAATAGTTAAGACTGCCTGTAGCCATATTAATAATATCTTCAGGTTTCTGGATTACAAGAGTAATAAGAAGCATAGGGAAAGCTGTACAGAAAATTTCGAAAAGAATATTGGGGAAAATCATCTGAAAAATTACACCTGCAAGGGAAAGAGGAACAAGTGCAAGCATTGCATAATACTTAACCTGAGAAAAAACAGCTTTATGTTTTACAACTACAAATATAGCCTGTAATAAAACTATAAAGGAATTAATGTAAACTACAAGAATATATGATCCTCTGTGATACTGCATGTCTGAAGAAATAAAAAACACATTATGGAGAAAGGGATTCAACAGAAGACTGGAGATTACAACAAGAACAGGGATTCCCCACCCCAGCATCATGGATTTTTTTGTTTTAAATTTATGCCAGGAACCTGAAGCTGCAATTGTAAAAAGTACAAAAAGCGGTGCTGTAAGATTTCGGGAAATAAAATATATGTAGGTAATTATGTAGAGAATCTCTACATTTGTGTCTGTGGCAACATTGTAATAAGGATAAATCGTACTTGTTATGCTGGAAAGAGCTGAAACAAAAACTGTAAAAAGAAGAACAAGAAATATTTTGTTTGTTATGCCTCTTGTTACATGGCGAATGTAAAGCGAAAGAATGAGAAATAATAAAATTGCGGCTGAACAAACGTCAAAGGCGATTATCCTGTTCATAATACTAATAATTATAAAACGGAATATTTATATCTTCAAAAAACTAACTGTTATTTTAAAAAAGAAAAGGCAGTAATTCTGTAAGGAGTCACTGCCTTTCATTTGAATGATTTTGTTTTTATTAGAACAAATCTGCCATTCCGTAAAGTTTTCCAGTTTTAAGTTCTCCGCTCTTTAATTTTGCACTGAGTTTTTCGAGAGCTACTACGCTACCCTTTGCAAAACCTTCACGGCTTCTGGCTCTGTGTGTAACTTCAATTTCGTCTGCAGGACTGTCAAAGAATACTGTGTGTGTACCTGGAACAAAGCCTACACGTGTTGAACTTACATGAAGCTGATGTGCTTCTGGACGCTGGTGGAAGGCATCCACAACCATTTCTGTTTTTGTTTTGTTACCAGCCATTACCCGGCGTGCAACTTCCAGGGCTGTTCCTGATGGTGAGTCTGCTTTCTGATTGTGGTGTGCTTCCCAAACAGCTACATCATAATCTGAATATTCAGCCATAATGCGGGCTGCTTCTTCTACGATTTTGTAGAACATGTTTACACCAATTGAAAAATTTGAAGAACGCATTGCTGTTCCCTTTGATTTTGCACAAAGCTCTTCAATTTCTTTTTCCTTGTCACCCCAGCCTGTTGTACCAACTACTACTGGAATTCCGAGAGGAATAAGCTGGTTAAGATTACCCATTACTGCAGAAGGATGAGAAAATTCAATAACACCTTCTGCTCCGCTTGCCTTAACACTAGCAGCTACAGCTTTATAATCTCCTGCAGCTACAAGATTTGTTGCATCCCTGGCAGCAACATCAACAGTTGCTACAACATCATGTCCTCCAGCCTTTGCACAGCTTTCGATCATGTGTCCCATTTTTCCATATCCAACAATTGCAATTTTCATTTATTTTCTCCTGATTATGCTAATTTACGATTTCATCAAATAATGCTTCGTAAAGAGTTGTCATATCATTATTTGTTTTATTTAATGTGGCACGCATGCGGTTAGCAAGACAAAGCATTACCCTGTATCCAAGAACTGGTTCTTTATCACAGATTTCCTTGAATTTTTTACCGCTGATTACACAAAGACGACAGTCTGTTGTTGCTATTACTGTTGCCGAACGTTTATCTGCTCCGATTAAGGCTGCTTCACCAAAGAAAATACCCATTTCGTCCCTAAGATCTGCCAGGGCAATTCTGTCCCCTGCCATTGTGTCACGAAGAACCTTTACGCTACCCTTCATAAGGATAAAGAAATCTTCTCCCATATCGCCTTCTTTTATGATTGTATCTCCGGCGTTTACATATTTTACTGAAAGCTGATCAAAAACATCTTTTAAGATTTTTACATCTTTTTCATTATCTGATTTAAATTCTGAAAAAAGCTGAAGATTTAAAAGTTTTGGAAGACAATCTTCAAATGAAGGTTCTTTTCTATTCTGTGCCCCCATTTATTTTTCCTCCTTGTTTACTTTTTTACCTTTAACAAAAATAGCTTTTGTATTTGGCTGAATTACAAAACTATCATCCGGTGCAAGAATGGGATCGTTACTTTTTAATGTTTTAATTTTCTTAAGGTTTCCTACAATCTGCTTAACATCCGGGTTTTTCTGGGCTTCCCTGAGAGCATCCTGACGGCGAAGATAAAAATTTCCTGTATTCTGTAGAAGACCAATAAGAACCGAAGCAGGAGAAACTGAAGCTTTATATTCTCCGTAGGGTTTTCCTATAAAATCAGGAGAAATATCTTCGATAAGGATTCCGCTTTCTGCATCATCTGCAATAAGTTCACGGATTACATTTGAATAACCCATACCACTGGAAGCTGTAGCAAGAAGGCTGTATTCATAATCACTTGTAAGAATAATTTCGTCACAGTGAGCCATTTCAAGATGGTTCTGGAATTTTGAATCATAAAGTTCAGCAGCAATATAAAGTTTTGGATTTATGTTTTTCATTGTAAGGACTGCAAGAACTGTACGGCTGTCCATTTCCATCTGACTGTATTTTTTTGAATGGTCAGAAATAATAAGTACTCTTTCTGCATCTTTTATAAGGGCTCGGTTAAGAGTTTCTTCGTCAGAAAAATCACCGCTTACAAACTGAAGGTTTTTGAATTTTGACTGACTTCTTAACTGTCCAATAAGCTGGTCATCAGCTTCGTTAATAAGAACAATCTGGTCAGGGGAAATGTCAGGATTTGATTTTAATACACTGTCCAGGATTTTTTCAAAACCGTCACGGTATCCGCAAAGAAGGAAATGATTTGTCATGTTTTTCATCTTTTTTAACCCCTTGTCCTTTTTCATCTGCATATCCATAAATACAGAAGCAATTTTACCTGTAATTGTACTGAATAAAAGAATGCCGGCCATAAGAACGATAAAACTGCAGAAACGACCCATTGGTGTTACTACACAAATGTCGTAATATCCTGCAACAAAGGCTATAAGGAAGTTCCATACAGAATCTTCCATTGATTCCATTGTTACGCCTGCTTCATATCTGTAAATTACATCGATAAGCACTATCA
This sequence comes from Treponema sp., assembly GCA_016297415.1. Taxonomy (GTDB): domain Bacteria; phylum Spirochaetota; class Spirochaetia; order Treponematales; family Treponemataceae; genus Treponema_D. The sequence continues at coordinate 5,376 of JAEDGQ010000009.1, read as the reverse complement.
TCAGTGCTATAAATGCAAGTGTCAGATAAAATACCGGACTTTTTAAGAGTTGAATTAAATGTCTTTTAAAACCTGTTAAGGTTCTTTTCCTGATTTTCATCTTCTGTTACTTTTTAAGTTGCGTCAGCGATTGGAGCACCTTTAGTTGCGGTAGCAATGGAGCGTAAGCGGAAGTGCGGAAAGCGCGACCTGCCGAAAGGCAGGGGACGCCCTGTTTTTTTTACTTAAATAAAGCTGAATGAAGTATCTGTACTACATTATTTGTCTGTTCTGCATCAACAAGCATGGAAATGTTTACTTTACTTGCCCCCTGAGAAATCATCTGTACATTGATTCCTTCATTTGTAAGGGCTGTAAAGGCATCTGCAAGAATTGAACTTGAATGAGATGCATCACAGATAACAGTTACAATTGCCTTTTCTTTTGAAACCTTAACATCAGCTGCCTGACTTAAATCTGCAACAAGACCTGAAAGATCGGCTTTTGTATTAACTGTAAGAGAAACTGAAACTTCTGAAGTTGCAATTACATCAATTGAAATATTCCATTTGAGGAACTGATTGAAAATATGTGCAAGGAAGCCTGCAGCTCCGAACATACGGTTAGACTGAATATCAATAAGTGTTACATTTTTAACGCTTGTAATTGCAGTAACGCGAGGTGTAGCACCTGTATGTTTTTCCAGAATTACTGATCCCGGACTTTTAATATTATAGCTGTTTTTTACACGAACAGGAGTTCCTGAACGGCGGCATGGAATCATGGAACGGGGATGAAGTACCTGGGCACCGAACATTGCAAGTTCCTGAGCTTCTTCGTAAGTTACTTCTGGAACAGGACGGGCTTCTTTTACTACACGAGGATCTGTTGTAAGGATACCGTCAACATCTTTCCATGTCTGGATTTCGTCTGCACCGAGAGCTGCACCAAGCATTGTTGCTGAAAGGTCAGAACCACCACGACCAAGTGTTGTAATTACCCCGTTTTTATCTTTTGCAATAAATCCTGTAACAATAGGAATTTCCTGCTGTTTGCCGGATTTGTAAGCTGAAAGTTTTTCCGGAATGTTTTTCCATACTTCATCAAGAAGTTCTGCATTCATAAAGTTTGAATCTGAAACAAAACCAACATCCCAGGCATCGTAGAATTTAGCAGGTGTTCCCTGGCCTGTAAGGTATGCACTCATCATGCGAACAGACATGCGTTCACCGAAACTTACCAGATAGTCACGGCTGCGTCTTGAAAGTTCATGAAGCATTGAAATACCAGTAAGGAGAGTCTTTAATTCTCCAAGAAGTTCCTGAATTGCAGGTACATCTACACCCAGTTCACGGGCTGTATCAAGGTGAAGTTTTTCAACTTTTTCTATATCAACCTTTCCCTTAACTGCCATATCTGCGGCTTCCAGAAGATGGTCTGTTGTGTCACCCATAGCACTTAAAACTACGAGTGGACGTTCGTTTTTATAAGCCTGAATAATTGAAGCTACATGCTTAATTCTTTCTGCGTTTGCGACACTGGAGCCGCCAAATTTCATTACGATCATAATGGGAAATTATAGCGAAATTATTTATGAGCCTCAATCAAAAAATTGAGCAGTATGAGGGCAGCAGTACAGGGCAAACGCATTATAACTGATTTTGTATTGAAAAATGGCGCAAAGGTGTGAAACGGCTTGCGAAAACACTCGTTTTGTGCTGCCGCGAGAGCGGCAAACGTATATAGTTACAAGCACAAAACGCGTGTAGCATGCTAGCATGCGGTTTCGACAAGACGTTTTCACGACTGGAAGCCATTTTTAGCAGGGAATATATTATAATGCGTTTGCCTTACTGAGCAGTATGAGAGCTGTTAACAGTCATTAAACAGGTATAAATTTAACTTCCAGGTCAGGGAGAGAGATTTTTAAAGGTTTTACTTTTATTTCGTCGTTTAAGCTGCAGGAAGTTCCTTCAATTACTGTTTCAATACCCAGTTCCTTTACAAGAAAAACTGTCTGCTTAGGTTCAATGTTCAGGCAGACTGCAGTTCCAGTCCAGTCAGGATTCTGCAGAAGATAAACAAGAGTCCAGTGAGTATTACTGTTTCGTTCAGCCTGTTTAGCAGCTCTGGCTGCAGCATCACCTTCAGCAACACGCATAAGCATGTCATCTTTGTCGATTAAAGGTTCTCCTTTTATAAAAGCACGGAGCTGCTGATGGCCGATTAAATCTCCATAGCGGCGGAGAGGCGATGTTACCTGACTGTACATTGAAAGCCCCATTGCAGCGTGAGCTCCCGGAGTTACGCCCACATTTCTTTTTCTCATACAGCGGCGAAGTCTGTATTGACCGGCCAGTCCTTCAGGAAGTTCTGCAGGAATATTCGGAGCATCCTGGCTTATAAAAGGGAACGGAATGTTGTTCTTAAAGGCAAATTTTGCAGCCCCTTCTCCCGCCAGAATCATAGCTTCCCTTACAACTTCTCCAGATTCATATCTTACAACTTCAGAAAGAGAAACTTTTTTTGTTTCCGGATCTACATTTACATGGATTTCAGGCATATTGATGGAAACAGCTCCGGCACCACTTCTTCTCTCTGCATTTTTTCTGGCAATCTGAAAAAGAGGCTTTAACTCCGGTGTATCCTTCAGTTCATCTGCCTTTTCGTATGTAAGGCGCTGAACTTTTACTATTGTTCTGAGAACTTCACAATCTTCAATGTCTGAATTTTCATCAAGTTTTATCTTAAAACTAAGGGCTCTGCTCATTCCGTCTGCAGTAAGTCCAAGTGCGTAATCTTCCAGGCAGTCTTCACTAAGCATACGGCTGGCACCTTCCGGAATATAAAGAGTAGCACCTCTTCCCCTGGCAGATTTATCAATACTGCTGTCAGGCAGAACTGTGCTGGCAGGATCTGCAATATGAACCCATAAGAACTCACCGTCCCAGCCGATAGCGTCATCAGGATCTGTAGACCAGGGACTGTCAATTGCATAACTTACACCGGGAATTAAAACTCTGTCTTCCTCAGGAGGCTTACCTAAAGCCTGGCTGGCACTTTTTGCACTAAGTCCCCATCTTAAAGGATAAGGATTTCTTGTTATGTCCCAGATACCAGTTTTTAAAAGCACATCATGGGCTCTTTCAACAGTTTCCTTAATCATTGCATCTTTTAAGGTTTTACATTTTTCAGATTTTCCCAGGGCAAAAGCTTCAACTTCTACCATGTATTTTGCATCATCCGGAAGGTTAAGTTTTCCCTGACGGAGTCTTTTAATAAAGGCACCGCGAAGTTCTTCAGCATGTTCTTTTTCGTAGGCTTTGTCTTTCAGCTCCTGAATTTTTTCCCGGGACCGTGGAGCAAATTTTACACGAACACAGCCACCGTCACCACTATCGTTCATTTCTTCAAAAAGAAAATCATTTTTCAGGGCAGAATAAATTCCCCAGGCCTCATCAGCTTTTACTTCACCTCGTATAAGTTCCAGCAGTTCTTCAAAATCAACAAAGGCAGAACTTGTACTTTCGTCGCTGATTAAAAGTTCATACACTTCTTCAATCTGGGCTTTTATTTCCGGTGAATCAGTTTTTTCTGCAAAATCAAGACAGGCATCGATGGAAGAAGCCGGTTTTTCTGTCAGAAGCACTACATCTTTTTCCCTTACTTTCTGACTTCCATAAACGGCTTTTTTTCCTGTTGGAGTTGCTCTTGAAACACACCAGTTTACAAGAAATTTATCTCCTTCTGTTTCTCCTGAGATTGCACATGTATTTTTGTAAATTAAAACTGCTGATTTTTTCATAACACGCCTTCCCTAAGATTTTATAATAACATGCCACCCACCCGCAAGCGTGTGACGGCTGTTCCGCAGCTCGGTAACCCTCGGCCTCCTCGTCCGCTCCGCTCCCTGCGGTGGCTGCTTCGCACTGCTCCATAGCCTGGTGGAAAAAAAGGGGCTGTCCCAAAAGTTCAACTTGCGGTGGTTGAGCCCTTCGACAGGCTCAGGAACCACCTGTCGAAACCACCATATTTAGTGCAATGGTCATTTCGACAGGCTCAATGACCGCTACAGTCATTACTTATTGGACAGCCCCTTTATGTTAAATCAAGCTGAAAGCTTCAGATTACCATTTCTTTTCGATTTCTGGTTCACAGATGTTAACTTCTGTTTCGAAATCGAAGAACTTTGTTTTATCCATTTTTGGAACAAAGTTAACTGTTTCACCAAGAGCCGGGTTAACATGTGGAAGACATTTAGCTACAACGTTTACATTCTGAACCTGTACGAAAACATGTGTTTCAGCACCAAGTGGTTCTTTGTTAACTACTTTTACAGACATGTTGTTTTCTGCAGCTGGAGAATTCTGATATTCAAGGTCTTCTGGACGAACACCGAACCATACGTCTTTTCCAACATAAGCTTTAAGATGTTTCTGCTGAGCTTCTGTTGGTGTAAGAACGAATGAACCTTCGTTTGCAACAACTTTTCCGTCTTTTTCTTCAATCTTTACTTTGAAGAAGTTCATTGGAGGTGTACCAATGAAGCCTGCAACGAATTTGTTAATCGGGTGATTGTAAAGGTAAAGTGGTTCACCAATCTGCTGAATGCGTTTTTCAGACATTACAACAATTTTTGTACCCATTGTCATAGCTTCAATCTGGTCATGTGTTACGTAGATCATTGTAGCCTGAAGACGGTTATGGAGATCAGAAATTTCTGCACGCATCTGAACGCGGAGTTTAGCATCAAGGTTAGAAAGAGGTTCGTCGAACAAGAATACTTTTGGAGAACGAACGATAGCACGACCTACAGCAACACGCTGTCTCTGTCCACCAGAGAGAGCCTTTGGCTTACGTTCGAGATAGTTATCAAGGTCAAGAATACGAGAAGCTTCGCGAACACGACGTTCAATTTCTGCTTTGTCAGTCTTACGGATTTTAAGACCGAATGCCATGTTGTCGAATACTGTCATATGTGGATAAAGAGCATAGTTCTGGAATACCATGGCGATGTTACGATCCTTTGGTGGGACATCGTTCATTTTTTCGCCGTCGATAAGAAGTTCACCAGCTGTGATGTCTTCAAGACCAGCAACCATACGGAGAGTTGTAGATTTACCACAACCAGATGGACCTACGAATACACAGAATTCGCGGTCTTCAATTGTTACGTTAGACTTTTCTACTGCAAGTACATTACCGTCGTAGATTTTTGTAACGCCTTTAAGTTCAACCTTTGCCATTAGTTTCCTCCTGGTGGCTAATAAGGGATTATGTTATAGAGATTATTCTAAAGGAACGGACCCATGAATTCAAGTAAAAAAAAGGGGCTGTCCAAAAAGTAATGACTGTAGCGGTCATTGAGTCCTTCGACAGGCTCAGGAACCACCCTTC
>JAEDGQ010000090.1 GCA_016297415.1 Treponema sp. | reverse complement strand
TTCACTCCTTTGCGCCATTTTTCAATACAAAATCAGTTATAATGCGTTTGCCCTGCTTCCCCTGTTTTTTTTTCTCTTTCTTTGTGGTAATCTTCAGTATATGAAGATAAATATGAAGAAAATAATTTCTCTGATTTTTACGGGGCTTTTTGCAGCCTCTGTTTTTGCTGACGGTATTTCCATGGATTCCGTTTTTGATTCCCTTACATCTGACAAAGTGACAACAGGCAATTTTGTTCTGGAAAAAAGTGCAGCAAAACTGAAACGTCCCCTCAAATCAAGCGGTACATTTATTTTCAGTGATATGGGGATTTTATGGCAGACTCTCCGTCCTTTTCCTTCAACAATGGCAGTAACAGAATCTTCCATTATTCAGACAGCACCAGACGGCACAAAAACAGTAATTGACGGTTCATCCAATGAAGTTTTTAAGACAGTTGCACAGACTCTTTCTTCTCTTTTTGGAGGAAGCAGAGAGAATGTGGAAAATTATTTCCAGGTAAAAGACTTTGATTCTTCCGCTTTCGGCTGGAAACTTCTTCTTGAACCAAAAGACAAAACAATTGCCCAGGCATTAAAGACAATTGAACTTGGGGGAGCTGTTGTTCAGGAAAAACCAGGTTCTTCACCAAAAGCCAGCCTGGACTCAATCGTAATAAAACAGTCAGAAACTGAAACAACTGTATATCAGCTTTCAAATCAGAAAAAAAAGAAGGAGCTTACAGATGCTGAAAAAGCTTTCTTCAAATAAAACCTGGTTCTGGATCTGGGCTTTATATCATGGCGGCGTAATTGCCGCTTTTCTTATTTCTTTAATTTTTACAAAAGGACTTCACTTTGATGCAGATTTTACAAAAATGATGCCCTCATCAGCAGAAAGTGAAGCTGCAAGAATTGCAGACAGGGCAATTTCTCAGGGAAGCGGTTCTACCGTTTTTATACTTGCCAGCCATCAGGATTTTCAGACTGCAAAAAAGGCAGCAGAAACAGCCTGTGAAGAACTTTCTAAACATCAGTCAAAATTCAAAAGCCTTAATCTTTATACAGATGACGGTACTGCTGGAGAAATCCAGGAATTTCTTGGAACCTGGAGGGCAAATCTCTTAAATCCGGAAACTCAGAATCTGCTTAATTCTAAAGGCGGGCCGGAAAAACTTGCACAGAAAGCCCTTATCCAGGCTTACGGCGGATTTTCAATGACTTCCCTCGAAACTCTTGCGGAAGACCCTTTTATGCTGGACCAGATAAACCTTGCTTCATATCTGCAGGCAGTTTCAGATTCAGGGACAGCTTTATCGCCAAAAGACGGTGTTCTTGCAGTACAGTTTCAGGACCGCTGGTTTGTAATGATCAGGGGAGAACTTTCTCAGGAAGGTGCCAGAATGGCAAGCAAAGAAAATGCCGTTCCATTAATCTACGATGTATGCTTCCCGCTGGAAAAAGACGGAGTTCGTTTTGCTTTTTACGGAACAAATTTTCACAGCTATAAAAGTTCAACTTCAGCCCAGTCAGAAATCTCAGTTATTTCTACAGTATCTCTCATAGCAGTAATCCTGATTCTGCTGTTTGTGTTCCGGTCAGGACTTCCTCTTCTTGGAAGCCTTTTCTCAATTTCAGCATCAGTTTTAATTGCCTTCTGCGCTACACATCTGTTTTTTGGCAACATTCACATGACAGCTCTTGTTTTTGGTACATCCCTTATTGGTTCCTGTATCGACTACAGCCTTCATTATTTTATTAACTGGAAAACAGAAAAAAGCCTTGATTCAGCAGAAAAAATCCGTCGACATCTTTTTAACGGCCTTATTCTTTCTCTTGTTTCAACTGAACTTTGTTTTACACTTCTTATCTTTGCTCCATTCGGCATGCTTAAGCAGATGGCAGTATTCAGCCTTACAGGAATTTTAAGTTCTTTCCTTACAACAGGGGGATTTTTTACTCTGTTCAAACTGCCTCCGGCAGAAAAGCGCACAATACCATTCCTTGAAAAACTGAACTTCAGGATTCCTCACAGAAAAGCAGTTTCTCTGGCAGTTCCGGCTTTGATTTTTGTTACATCAGCAGTAATCCTTGTGGTAAAGCACCAGGAAGTAAAAATCAGCAACAACATTACAAACCTTTACAAAATGGAAGGCCGTCTTAAAGACGATACAGTTCTGGCTTATCAGGTTCTGGATTACAGTCCCTCCAGCTGGCTTATTGTAGAAGGCGATACAGTGGATCAGGTGCTTCAGACAGAAGAACGGCTTGCACCTCAGATTCCTGACCATTACATCTGTACTTCCCGTTTTATTCCTTCTCCTTCAAGACAGAAAGAGTCTGTAAAGGCAGCTTCAAAACTTATTCCTCTGGCACCAGCACAGTACGAAAATCTGGGTTTTGATGCAGATTATGCAGAAGATTTTGCAGCTGCAGTAAACAGTGCTTCATCAGTTCTTACACCGGAAAGTCCTTTGCCGGAAACACTTCAGACACTTCTGAACATGCTTTGGGTCGGGGAAGTAAATGGAAAATTCTATTCAATAATTCTTCCTTCAAAAGTTTCTGATGAAGGCTTTTATAAAAAACTTGCAGCAGATAATCCAGGTGTTTATTACGAAAACAAAATTGCAGACATTAACGGAGGCTTAAACAAACTTACAAAGCTGATTATGCTCATGTTTGCTGCGGCTTTTGTTGTGATTGCAATAATCATGAAGTTTTTTTACAGCTGGCGTGAAACCTTAAAAATTGTGTCAATTCCTGTTCTTAGTATTCTTGTAATTACAGCCGTATTTGTGCTTGCCGGCTTAAAAATCGAGTTCTTCTGTATTACAGGTGTTATTCTTGTATTTGGACTTGGACTTGATTATGTAATTTACCGTATGGAAAACAAAGAGAACAAAACAGAAGCCTTTGCCATTGCCCTTTCATTTTTAACAACAGCAATCAGTTTCGGCGCTCTGGCCTTAAGCAGTTTTGTGCCTGTACATGTAATTGGACTTTCAATTTTCTCAGGTCTTGTAACAGCTTTTGTCTGTGCGATTTTATAAAAAAGGGGAGAGGTCTCTCCCCTGGCGTACACTTTGTTGTCCGCCACCCCTCACAGCGGGGGCCAGCCCCCGCAACGCCCCCGGTTTAAGGAGAAACGGTTTTATGAAAAAACATTTTCTTTTAACTTCAGCCATTGTGCTTTCTCTTGTTCTTGTATCCTGTGCATCTTCCAGAAATGCAGAAGAGGAAGTTCACCTTAACAAGGTTTATGTAACAAATACAACAAAGGTTCCTCTGCTGCCTGTTTCTGCCATTAAAGAAGAACTGGATCTTTTTCAGATTTTTGAAGGTAAATTCGGCCAAAAAAGTTTTCCAAATACAATGGTTAACCTTCAGTCAGATTCAGAAGGTATTGTAATTTTAATGCTTAATGATCTTGGAATCGAAATCGGTTCCATTGAATATAACGGAAAAAGCTGCGTAATGAATTCCAGCTTCTTTCCAAAAAATTTAAAGGCAGAGTATATTGTTCTTGATCTGCAGAATGCCTACGCAGATGCTGAGGAACTTAAAGCTCATTATAAAAAACATAATCTGGATTTTGACGAAACTTCGGCTATGGTTAACGGGCAGGAAGCAAAAGTAAGGACAATCTGCAAAGACGGAAATATTATTGAACAGATTGTGCTTCAGAACAGTAATGTAGAAATTAAAAACAAACTGAGAGATTACACTTATAATCTGTCTTTTGTTCAGTAGCAGAAAAAAAGCGGGCGTTGCGGGGCGGCGTTTGAGCCACGCAGAGAGGGGAGCGGAAGACACAACAAAGCGGAGCAAGTGACAAAGTTTACTTTGGCATTTGTGCAGCGGCTTGGGGCTGGAGCGTGGGGAGAGACTTCTCCCTCCTGTATAATTACTTATTATTCGGGGAATTATTTACTTAAAATTACTAATTTGATAAACTAATTCAATTACACTTTTTAATTAACTGATTTTTTTAGGAGAAAAAGAAATGGCATTTTATTTTTCAGAACCATCACACACATTTGGCGAATATCTTCTGGTTCCTGGATACTCTTCAGCAGACTGTGTTCCTGACAGAGTTTCACTCAAAACTCCTGTAGTAAAATACAACAAGAAAAAAGGTGAAGAATGCCCTCTTACAATGAATATTCCAATGGTTTCTGCTGTAATGCAGGCCGTTTCTGATGACAAACTTGCAATTGCCCTTGCAAAAGAAGGTGGAATTTCTTTCATTTTCGGTTCACAGACAATCGAAAATCAGGCTGCAATGGTTGCCCGGGTAAAGGCATACAAAGCAGGTTTTGTAACATCTGACTCAAATATCCGTCCAGACCAGACTCTTGAAGAAGTAATTGCTCTTTCAGAAAAAACAGGTCACTCAACTGTAGCTGTAACAGAAGACGGTTCTGCAAACGGCAAACTTGTTGGTATCATCACTTCAAAAGACTTCCGTATCGGTCACTGTCCGGCTGGTTCAAAAGTAAAGGATTATATGACTGGTCTTGATACTCTTGTAACTGGAAAAGACGGCATTACTCTTTCAGAAGCAAACGAAATCATCTGGGAAAAGAAAGTAAATCAGCTCCCAATCGTAGATAAAAACGGAAACCTGGTAAGTCTTGTATTCCGCAAGGACTACGCAACTCACGCAGAAAATCCAAAAGAACTTCTTGATTCAAAACAGCGCTACATCGTAGGTGCCGGAATCAACACTCGTGACTATATGGAACGTGTTCCAAAGCTTCTTGAAGCTGGTGCTGATGTATTTGTTCTTGACTCTTCAGAAGGTTTCTCTGAATGGCAGGCTCGTGCACTTAAAGACCTTCACGCAGCATTCCCGGGAATCAAAGTAGGTGCTGGAAACGTTGTAGATGCAGAAGGATTTAACTTCCTTGCAGATGCAGGTGCAGACTTTATTAAGATTGGTATCGGTGGCGGTTCAATCTGTATTACTCGTGAACAGAAAGGTATTGGTCGTGGTCAGGCTACAGCTACAATCGAAGTTGCCGCTGCCCGTGATGAATACTACAAGAAAACTGGTATTTACATTCCAGTATGTTCAGACGGTGGTATCGTACACGACTACCATGTAACACTTGCCCTTGCAATGGGTGCAGACTTTGTAATGCTTGGTCGTTACTTTGCACGGTTTGAAGAATCACCTTCAAACAAACTTGTAATCAACGGAAACTATGTAAAGGAATACTGGGGCGAAGGAAGTAACCGTGCCCGCAACTGGCAGCGCTACGACCTGGGCGGAAAGAAAGGCATGGCATTTGAAGAAGGCGTTGACTCATATGTTCCATACGCAGGACACCTTCACGATGGTGTTGGCATGACATTGAGCAAGGTAGTTCACACAATGTGTAACTGTGGTGCCCTTTCAATTCCAGAACTTCAGGAAAAAGCAAAGATTACACTTGTTTCACCAGTAACAATCCAGGAAGGTTCAGCACACGACGTTACAGTTCGTAACACAACAAGTGTACAGAACTAAACTGAGTAAAAATTATTGAAAAAAAGCCTGTTTCAAACGAAACAGGCTTTTTTTTGAAGGAATTCTTAAGCGGCAGTGGAAGTGCGGAACATAGGGGCGGCTTTGCCGGACGTCCTTGTATTTATAATTTTAAATATAAATTTTAATCATTTTTTTTGTTTATTACTGAATTTTAAGGACAATTTTCTATAAAACATTTATAATTATAAGGATTTTATAAAAATCAGGAGAAAATAATGAAAAAAATTCTTGCTGCAGTTCTTGTTTTAATGACAGGACTTTCTACATTTGCACTTGAAAAAAGTATTGCAGACAACGAAAAAGTTGAAAAAGTTGCCGCAGTAACATCAGTTGCAAATAAAAAAGGAACAAAAGTTTATGTTGTTGGAGACTCAACTTTCAGTTCTTTTAACGATCCATATTATTATCCACGTTATGGTATCGGTACTAAAATGCAGGATTATCTGCTTGATAAAAAAGTTCAGGTAATAAATCTTGCTATGTCTGGTCGTTCTTCTTTAAGTTTTATTGAAGAACCTAACTACAATACTCTTTGTGATAACATTAAAAAGGGTGACTACCTTGTAATTGGTTTTGGACACAACGACGAAAAGGCTGAATCAAGCCGTTATACAAACGCAAACGGATCAAAATCTGATAAGGGTTCTTTTAAATACACTCTTTATGAATATTACATCAAGATGGCTCTTGATAAGAAAGCTACTCCAATTCTCTGTACTCCAATCGTACGCCGTGTTCCAGATGCACGCGCTTATGAAGGTTCTTATGTTCACGTAACAAAGGATCAGGAAGGTTTCCCTGGTGGTGACTATCCAAAAGCTATCCGCGAACTTGGAAAAGAATGTGGTGTTCTCGTAATTGATAATACTGCATGGACAAAAGAGTATTACGAAAAAGCAGGTGAAGACGGTACACGCAAACTTCATGCATGGGTTGGACACAAACCAACTTCTGTAGACAACACTCACCTTAATACTTATGGTGCTTCAGTTCTTGCATATCATGTTGTAAATGCCATTGCTGCAGGTAACAAAAGCTTTGCTAAACTTGTTGATAAAGCCGCTCCAGCTCCAACAGAAGCTATCCTTGTTAAAAATCCATCATTCGTAATTCCTGTTTACTCAGAATTTGAACCTGCTGCCGATAAGTCAACACTCTGGACAACAACAGAACCTTGGTATGGTACTGTATTCGGTGATATGGGTGGTATGGAAAAAATCACTCCAGCTAACTATGAACTTGAAGAAACTGCAAACGGAGTTTCAATGCACTCTGGTGCAAAAGACGGATCTACTTCTGTAGGTAAAATCGCTTCTTCTTCTGACGGTATTCTGATGTACTTCCAGCAGATTCCTGTAGAAAAAGACTTTACTCTTACTGCTGATGCTGTTGTTCACAAAATTGCTGCTAACAACCAGGCTTCTTTTGGTGTTATGATTCGTGATGATATTTACATTGATAAATATGACAACACTGTAAAATCAGACTATGTAGCATGTGGTGCCCTTAAACTTGCTAACGATGAAGGTCAGTGGCAGACAAGTTTTGCCCGCATTGACGGTGGTCTTAAAGGTACAAAAGTTACATCTGCTAAAAAGCCAAACAACGATGCAAAAGTTAAGCTTTCAATTTCTAAGAAAGGAAATGTATACACAGTAAAATATGGTAACGAACCAGCTGCAACTTACGAAGTTCCACTTACAGAAATTGATGCTAAATATGTATATGCAGGTGTATTTACAGTGCGTTCTGCTTACGTAGACTTCTCTAACATTAAGATTACTTACTAGAGTAATAAAAAGTAAGTCAGATTTTACTGAATAAAAAAAACGTCTGAGGATATTCTTAAGGCGTTTTTTTTATGCCTGGGCCGGGTAATTATGGCAAAATTTATGATGTCTGTTTAATGTCAGTGAGAAAATTTCAATGTAAGGGACAAAAAAGGGGATGACCAATAAGTTTGCATTACGGTGGTTGAGCCCTTCGACAGGCTCAGGAACCACCTGTCGAAATGACCATTGCACTAAAT
>JAEDGQ010000089.1 GCA_016297415.1 Treponema sp. | reverse complement strand
CACGACTGGAAGCCATTTTTAGCAGGGAATATATTATAATGCGTTTGCCCTAAAATAAAAACAAATATATCTGTATAAACAAACGAATTGGTGATAGAATAAACAATCTTTTTTTAGGAGTGATTATGACTTTTTTAGAAGCAATCAAAACTTGTTTTAAGAAGTATTGCGTTTTTTCTGGCCGTGCCAGACGAAGCGAATACTGGTTCTTCGTTCTGTTTACAGAACTGCTTGGTCTGGGAATTAACATTATTTCACAGATTTTGTCAGGTGTGCTTACAGTTCTTCAGGATTCTTCAGAAGAACTGGTACTTACAACATCTGTTCTTATGCTGATTATTTCCGGCATTATGATGTTTATTTCGCTTTTAATTTTCCTGCCAAGCCTTGCAGTAAAGGTTAGACGTCTTCATGATGCAGGCAGATCAGGAAAATGGATTCTTATTCCAATGATCTGTAACTTTATTGGTGTTATGGTTTTTGTTACTGCATTTATTACTGCCCTTGCTATGGTAAATTTTGACGTAGATGCTCTTGTTGATTCAGAAGAAACTTTAATTGTTCTTGTAATTGGTGCTGTATGTATGTTTATTCCGCTTCTTATTTCTTTTGTTTTCTCGATTATAATTTTTGTCTGGACAATTAAAGATTCACAGCCCGGCATTAATAAATGGGGACCAAATCCAAAAGGTATCGGAAATCCATCTGCTGTATATGCAGGTGCTTCAACAGCTTCTTCCGCAGAATCCGAAGGCTCCCCAGTTACTTCAGATAAGGTGGAAGAATTAAAAAAATACAAACAGCTTCTTGATGAAGATATTATTACCGAAGAAGAATTTGAACAAAAAAAGAAGGAACTTCTTGATTTGTAAAAGGATACGCTGCCGCTAACGCGGTGTTTCATAAGGAGAAATAAAATGACATTTAATGAAATTAAAGATTCAATTGTAGGTTCCGTAAAAAACTTTAAGGATTTTAACGGAAGAGCTGACCGTAAGGAATTCTGGCTTTATACAGCTGTTGCATTTGTTGTAAATATGTTACTTCCTGTACTTAACATTCTTGTTATCATTCCGTACGTAGGTCTTTCAGTTCGCCGTATGCATGATATTGGTAAAAGAGGTTACTGGGCTGCCCTTAATTTTGTACCTGCAGTACTTTCTATTGGTGTTTGGTTCCTTGCTGTTATTGCTGGACTCAGCTGTTTTTGGGCACAAGAAGAACTTTATGGTAGTGAATTAGAAACTTTCTATCTGATTATTTGTATTGTAATAGGCTTGGTTTTAGCAGGTTATTTTCTTATCTGTCTTGTTTGTGTCGGTGTATTTATCTGGTTATGCTGCAAAAAATCACAGCCAGAAACTAATCAGTGGGGACCATGTCCTGCAGTTGATGTAAAAGCAGATTATGTTTCATCAGCTGAAAGCACAGAACCAAAATCTGAGTAAAAGCTGATATTTAGTACATGAAAAGGGGCTGTCCCAAAAGTTCAACTTGCGGTGGTTTCGATAAACTCAACCACCGTAATGCAAACTTATTGGACAGCCCCTTTTTTATTTGCTCTTAAAACCGTAATTCCAGTGCCAGATAACCTTTGCCAGTGCGTTGCTGAAGGGTTGTGGCCTTGTAAAGTCTGGAAGCCAGTCTGTGTCAGTTGTTAAATCCTGATAAAAGAGATAATCAAAGTCATAGGCCTCAATTAAATCCCTTAAATCTTCGTCTTCAGTTTTGTTTACAAGTCTGTTTTCGATTGCTTTTAAGGCTTCTTTGCGGCGGTTTAATTCCTGTTCTGTGCCTTTAAAAGGAACAGGTGTATACTGACTCATAAGGGAAATGATTGCTTTGCCGTCTGCATTTTCTTTGAGCCATCCCAGAACTTCTGCAGTTTCTTCAAAACGGCCTGGCAAAAACAGATGACGGATAATAACCCCCTGAAGCATTTTGTCCTTTTTTACACCGTTTTTTTCTACCTCTACAATATTTAAAGGATTGTGGTCAATCATCCATTTTAAGGCGTTTCCGGCTGTTTCAGGATAGTTTTCGGCGGCACAAAGCTGTTTTGCAAGGGCAGGGCTTAGAGTCTTAAAATCAGGGAGCCAGATTGTAACA
Organism: Treponema sp.; assembly: GCA_016297415.1. Lineage (GTDB taxonomy): Bacteria > Spirochaetota > Spirochaetia > Treponematales > Treponemataceae > Treponema_D. The sequence continues at coordinate 5,664 of JAEDGQ010000089.1, read as the reverse complement.
AGCCCATCCAGCATTTTAAGCATTTCTACGCTGTCGTAACCAGAACTGTTCCAGCAGACAGGAAGCTTTAATCCCTGTTTTCGAGCTTCTTCAAGACCAGAGGCCAGTTTTGGTATGTGGTGACTTGGAGTTACGAGATTAATGTTTTCTGCACCTGCATCTTCAAGCCGCAGACAGATTTCTGCAAATTCTTCTTTTGAAAGTTCTTTGCCCATTCCCTGCTGACTTATCTGATAATTCTGACAGAAAGCACAGCGCAGATTACAGCCTGTTAAAAAAATCGTTCCGCTGCCGTTGTGAACTGTTACAAGAGGTTCTTCTCCAAAGTGAAGGCAGGCAACAGATACCCTTAGGCGGTGGTCTTCCATACAGAAACCTGCTTTGCCTGAAGTTCTGTCTGCACCGCAATTACGGGGACATTGTCTGCAGTTTGAATAAAGCTCTTTAACCTGAGAACCGGAAATCATATTAGTTAAAGCGCACCATTGTTGAGAATAATACTCATCATTCCCTGAAGGGTGTTCAGGTCAATGTCTTCAGCGCAATCGTTGGCAAAATCACGGAGAGTTTCCCAGTCATCAGCTGTAAGAATTGAATAATCTTCTTCTCCGTCGCCGTCAAGAAAATACTGAAAAGCAGTAATGCGGTTCATGTTTTCTTCTGAAGGTTCGTTTGCAAGGTCTGATGAAGCAAGCACATAAGTGTTGAACCAGTAGTCTGAAAGAGAAACTGCCAGGTCCTGAACATTACGGTTGTTACGTTCAAAAAGCCGGGAAATCTGTTCACAAACTTTTTTTCCGTCATAATTTCCGCCGTTATCTGCACGGACATGTTTTTTTATTCTCTGAATATCTGATAAAAATTTTGATACATCTGACATAATTTCATTATAAAAAAACGGTGAAGGTATTTCAATTATCAGTGAAAAGTGGTCAGGGCTTCCGCATTATAAACGATTTTGTATTGAAAAATGGCGCAAAGGAGTGAAACGGCTTGCGAAAACACTCGTTTTGTGCTGCCGCGAGAGCGGCAAACGTATATAGTTACAAGCACAAAACGCGTGTAGCATGCCAGCATGCGGTTTCCACAAGACGTTTTCACGACTGGAAGCCATTTTTAGCAGGGAATATATTATAATGCGTTTGCCCTGGAAAAGTGGCAGACTATATGAGTAATATAATTATCTTTGGATAATTATATTATGGATAAAAAACCTTAAAAATATATTATTTTTCTTGACTTTGAAAATAAGGAAAGGTAAACTGAATATATGGACTTAAGAACAGTATTAACACCAGAAACTGTAGAGCTTCATCTGCAGGGTAAAACAAAAGAAGACATCATCGATGAGATGCTTGAAATTTTAATTAAGGCAGGAAAAGTAACAGATAAAGATTCTGCCCGTGAATGTGTTCTCGATCGTGAACGCAAAATGTCTACTGGTATGAAACATGGAATTGCTATTCCTCACGGAAAAACAGATACAGTATCAGACCTGGTAGCATGTATTGGTATTTCTGACAATGCAGTTGATTTCGACTCACTTGATCAGGAACCATGTCGCATTTTTATTATGACACTTTCTCCAGTTAACAAGACTGGACCACACCTTCAGTTCCTGGCTGAAGTAAGCCTCCTTTTCAAGAGTGCTGAAAAACGCCAGCAGATCCTTAATACACAGGACAAAGCTGAAGTTATTAAAATCCTTACTGAATAGTTTTAACCATTCAGTTTGATAAAAGAAGCCTCTTGGCCTGGATGGTCGGAGGCTTTTTTTGTTTTAGAAAATATAAAAGCGTTAGGGATTGTAACCGCGCGGAGCGTCCCGTAAGGGATGGAGCGTAAGCGGAACGGTGGAAAGCCTGACGGCGAAAGCCGGAACGCCCGGGAGATTTATTTATGAAATTTGAAAAATTTTTTGAATCTAAAAATCACAAACTTTTTAAGATTGATGGAACTGAAACTCCTGTTTCGGCAGTTAAAGCATGGTCTGTTAAATGGAGCGATGTGGAAGGTGCTGAAGAAGAATACAACGAAAACTATCTGGCTAAGCTTCGTGACCAATTAAAAGCACTGGAAGAAAAGGGTGAATTTGCTTTTATCGAACCTGTATATGATAAAGATGCACTTCCGGGACAGTTTAACAACGCAATGAAGCATACAAGCCGCCGGATTAAGGATTGTGCTTCTGTAATCGGATTTGCTTTGCCGGATCAGGTAGCAGGTGATTCTGATGTTACTGCTGATTTTCTTGAAAAACTGTCTGAAAAACATCCTCATTATGTTTATTTTGCTAAAAAAGACTGTGGAGATTCAATTATTCTCTATTAATTGATATCGCCTGCGAAGAATGTCATTGTTTGCGAAATCCTCTAAGATATTACAACTTTTTCTAAAATCTCTAATTGAATTTATAGGGGAATTGTGCGAAAATGACTCCATTATGAGTTCTTATAGCAGAAATATGTTAGGGGGAACAATAGCTGTCAGCGTTTTATTTCTCGCTGTTTGTTCAGGTGTCTGCTTGTTGTTCCCTGCAGAAGAAACTTTATCAGATTTTGAATCTTACACTGCTTTACTTGGATCTGATTATTCTGAAGAAGTTGCCAGAGAAACAGGCTTAAAAGCCGATTATTCAGACTTTATGAATGAAAGTGACCGTGGTCTTGAGCTTTACAGACAGCCACAGTCCCGTCCGTCAATTGAATGGTTTTATACTCAGGTAACTGGAAATAGAGAAGTTGCTCTGGCAATTCTTGAAAATGCAGACAAAAACAATATTCCTTTAAGTCTGGCATTCAGCCTTGCTTATGTTGAAAGTCATTACAAACCTTCAGCTGTAAACAGAAATTCTAATGCTACAATTGACCGTGGCTTGTTTCAGTTGAATAGTGCTTCATTTCCAAAACTGTCTGAAACAGATTTTTTTGATCCTAATGTAAGTGCAAAATACGGAATGATTCACTTAAGATGGTGTATGGATCTGGCTGGTAAAGGAAATGAGGTAACAGCACTTGCTATGTACAATGCTGGTACTGCCAGAGTTAGGGCTAATAAAACACCTCAGCATACCCTTAACTATGTAGCAAAAATCAGTTCTTACAGAGCAAGACTTGAAAGCAAGTTTAATACTGATATTGTTGCTTTTTATAATGTTCCTTCAAGAACAAGCGGACTTGTAAGAAGATAAAGCTGCATCAGCGCAGAAAAGCCTTCGTTTATGACGGAGGCTTATTTATTTTAAATGGTTCTGTAATCCCTGTAAAAAAAATTATATAATAAAGTATGGAATATCAGTTTGCTCGTAATCTGCTTACATTTGGTGCAGAAAACATGGAAAAGCTTTCAAAAGCCCGTGTTATTGTTTTTGGAATTGGTGGCGTTGGAAGTTATGTTGTAGAAGCTCTTGTACGGTCTGGAATCGGTGCCATTGATATTGTTGATGATGATAAAATCTGTGTTTCTAATATAAACAGACAGTTGTATGCACTTTATTCTACAGTTGGCAGAAATAAAGTTGATGTGGCTGAGGAACGGATTAAAGACATTAATCCTCAATGTGTCGTAACAAAGCACAAAATCTTTTATTTACCTGAAACTGCTGAGCAGTTTGATTTTTCTAAGTACGATTATATTGTTGATTGCATCGATACTGTAAAAGGAAAACTTGATATTATTGAAAGAGCAAAATCCCTTAATAAACCTGTTATAAGCTGCATGGGAGCAGGAAATAAAGTAAATCCGGGGCTTCTGCAGGTTGCAGATATTTCCAGAACAACCGTGTGTCCTCTTGCCCGTGTAATGCGTAATGAACTTAAAAAGAGAGGAATTAAAGGGCTTAAGTGTGTTTTCTCTACCGAGCCTGTTATTCCGCCGTTTGATGAAACCGGTTTTGTGGAAGAGGGTAAAAAAAATGAAGCCGCTCCTCTGGAAAGAGGAAAGGGCCCTGTTAAGAAGCAGACACCTGGAAGTAATGCTTTTGTTCCAGGTGCAGCAGGTCTGATGATTGCCAGTGAAGTAATAAAAGACCTGACTGATTTTCATGTTACAAAACTGTTTTAGTGGCGGAATAAGATGGTTATTCTTTTCTTGGCTTCCGTCCGCAGCATTTAGCTTCAATACACCAGCCTGTTACATCGCATTTTGGAACAAACAGATTGTCGCAGATCCATTTCCATTCATCAGAATATTCTGAAAGCTTGGTGCGGATTTCGTTTGCCATTCCACGAATTTCTACATAGGCTCTTGTGCATAGACGCTGGTTCATAAGGTTAATCATATTGCGCAGATTTCTTTTATCTACGATTTTTGTCATCATACCCAGAGGAAGGATATTTGCTGCGTCTTCCTTTGAAACTCCTGCTTCCATCAGCTTTCCATAACTTTTTCTGATGTATTCCATACAGTCGATATAGGCTTTTTCTGCTTCAGAAGATTTTTTTGCAGTTGGAGGCAGATAGAATGCAAAATTTTCGCAGTTTACATAGCGTGTTGATTCCTGAAGACGAGTAGGGCCTCCGCCTATATGGGTATAGTATTCCCGGATTGCACGGGCTGAGTAATTCTCAATACAAAGTTCAATGTCTACATATTCAAGAACACGACCATGGCCTGAGAGAATACAGTCTTTTGCACGCTTAATATTTTTTTCTGTGTCATCAACTGGTGACCCCCAGCATACTCCAGCCATTTTTCCGATTTTCTGCAAAGGATATTTATCTGTACTGTCAAAAACTGTAATCATTGTTAGTCTCTCCACCTTGTGTATTTATCGCATTCGAGGATTTTGCGGGCATTTTCGACCCGTTCAACAGTAGGACTTTCCAGATCCTTAAGTACATAGTCAATTCCAAGATCCTTGTATTTTGTAATTGCCAGTCCGTGGTATGGAAGAACTTCAACTCTGTAGACATTTGTTAAGGTACGGATGAAATCTCTTGTTTCTGTAAGGTACTGGTCGTTATCTGTAATGCCGGGAACAAGAACATGACGAATCCAGATTGGTTTCTGAATTTCATCAAGGTATGCAAACATTTCACGAATGTTTTTTCCTGTGCGGCCTGTAAGTTTGATGTGTTCTTCCTCGTTAATATGCTTGATGTCCATAAGAAGAATATCTGTTACTTCCATAAGCTTTTTGAATTTTTCAAACCATTCCCCTTCTTTTGTGAATGGTTCCCCTGCTGTATCAATACAGGTATTTATTCCAAGATTTTTTGCTTTTGTAAAAAGATCAATAAGAAAATCAATCTGAAGCAGAGGTTCACCGCCGGAAACCGTAATTCCGCCTTTTGTTCCCCAGTATGACTTGCAGGAGAGGGCTTCTTTTAAAAGATCATCAGTTTCCCATTCTTTCCCGTCTTTAATCATGTTCCAGGTGTCAGGGTTGTGGCAGTATTTGCAGCGAAGACGGCAGCCTGATGTAAAAATAATAAAACGGCTTCCTGGTCCGTCTGCACAGCCAAAACTTTCAAGTTGATGAATGTATCCTTTCATTTATGCACCTCAAGTTAATTTTTCGTATTCTTATTCTATCAGAAAGCTTATTTTGTTTAAATTAGAATAAGCCATTGGTACAGGGCAAACGCATTATAACCCAGGGCAAACGTATTATAACTGATTTTGTATTGAAAAATGGCGCAAAGGAGTGAAACGGCTTGCGAA
>JAEDGQ010000002.1 GCA_016297415.1 Treponema sp. | reverse complement strand
TTCACGACTGGAAGCCATTTTTAGCAGGGAATATATTATAATGCGTTTGCCCTGGGAAGAGAGATTATTCTTCGTCTTCAAATTCTTCTGGAGCTGTAAGTTTACCTTTGTATACAATTCGTGGATAAACAGTAAGACCAAGTTTTTTTTCCAGCTGGGCAAATTTATTCATTTCGTATTCATCACCGATTACAATGTTGAATCCTGTTTTACCGGCGCGAGCTGTACGGCCTGCCCGGTGAATAAAGAAGTCTTCATTTGAAGGCATGTCCATCTGTATTACATGTGAAATTTCTGGAATATCAAGACCACGGCTTGTTAAATCACTTGTTACAAGGACAGGACATTTTCCGGAGCGGAATCGGTCTATGGCAGCTTTTCGTTCAACTTTGTCAATTTTTGCGTGGAGACCTGCACATTCGATATTTTTGTATTTTAATTTGGAAACGATGTTTTCAACCTGATCCAGCTTACTTGTAAATACAAGTGTTCTGGAAGGTTTTTCGCCTATAAGGAATTTTCTTAAAGTATCAATTTTATCTCTTCTTTCTGCAAATACGGCTATGTGTGTAATTCTCTTTCTAAGTACATCTTCTGGCGGCAGAAATAAAGTTTCAACTTTTGTTTCTACAGTTCCGTCTGCTTTGATTTTTGTATCAGCCAGGAGTTTTTCTGTTGATTTTGTTATTGTTGCACTGGCAGCAATCAGCTGTACATGTTTTTTTGGAGCATTTAAAAGATCCATTGTAAAATCACGAAGTTCTGGCGAAATAAGACGGTCAACTTCATCAAGAACAACAGCATTAAGACCCTCTAATTTTATTTTTTTAAGATTGAATAATTCAAGAAGGCGGGCAGGTGTTCCGATTACAATGGCTGGTTTTTCCTTTAAATTTTCAACCTGTCTTTTAAGGGGAGCTCCACCAATAAGAAGAACAGTTTTCAGGTCTGTAATCATCTGAACCTGAGTTTTTATCTGACTTGCAAGTTCAAAGGTTGGTGCAACTACAAGAAGTTTTATTTCTTTTTTAGGATTTTCCTGATTTAAGATTTCAGTAACAAGAGGAAGAAGATAAGCAAGTGTTTTTCCAGTTCCTGTTTCACTCTGAAAAAGAAGGGATTTTCCCTGCGAGGTGAAAGGAATGGCCTGAGCCTGAACGGCAGTTGGTTTTACAATCTTATTTTCTTTAAGTTTAAGAATGAGATTTTCATTTACGTTTAATGAATTGAATGTGATTTCTTCTGACATGGGCAAACTATAGCATAGAAAAAAATTGTTTGCTATAATTTTTGAATATGAAAGTTGGTATTGATACTTTTGGTTGTGGACACGGTAAATCCGGTCTTGGTTCTTATCTTTCATCTTTAACTTCACATCTGATTAATACAGAAGAAAATTCTTTTGAACTTTTTGGTTCTGAAATTGACCGGTATACTTACGGTGCTGATAATGGCCTTTTGTATAATTCAGTTAATCTTCCAGACAGCCGTAAAGCTGAACGAATCTGGCACTATATGGGTGCTAATTTTTTTGCCAGAAAACATAAATATAACGTGGTTTTGTATGCAGCCGGATCTCAGTATCTGCCTCTTTATTTTAAGGTTCCCGGCGTAGCAGTTGTAAATGACGTTCTTTCTGAATTATATGCTTCGGATTTAATTGACAGTAAAACACTTCGTATTATTATTGGCTTGAAAAATGCAAGTCATATTATTGCTGCCAGTCAGTACATTAGAAAAGACCTTGTAAAACTTGGAATTCCAGAAGAAAAAATTACTGTAATTCATAATGGGATTGACCATTCAGAGTTTTATCCAAGAGAACTGCTTTCTCCAAATCTTGTTGATATTAAACCATTTGCAATTAAAAGACCTTATTTTATTTATGCATCCAGAATGTCTTCATTGACAAAAAAGCATGTAGAATTAATTAAGGCTTTTTCAATTTTTAAGGAAAAAACTCATCTTGAACATCGACTTGTAATTGCCGGCAGTGAAGGTGAAGCAACAGAAGATATTAAACAGGCCATTCTTGATTCTAAATATGCTTCTGACATTTTTATTACAGGCTTTTTCCCAAGAGAAGGTTTTCCTATGCTTTACTCTGCATCTGAAGGTGCGATTTTTCCTTCTGTAAATGAAGGTGTTGGTCTTCCTGTTCTTGAAGCCATGGCTACAGGTGTACCGGTTGCCTGCTCAAATGAAGGTGCTCTTCCAGAGATTGCAGGAAATAATGCAATTTATTTTGACAGCGATAATATTGAACAGATGGCTCTTGTAATTGAACAGCTGGCTATGGATTCTGCTTTAAGAAAAAAACTTATTGCTGGTGGAATTGAATGGACAAAAAGATTTGACTGGTCTAAAACAGCAGAAAAGACTATTGAATTATTAAAGAAAGTTGCAAAAAAATAATGAAAGGGTATGTCCAAAAAGTAATGAGTGTAGCACTCATTGAGCCCTTCGACAGACTCAGAAACCACTCGTCGAAATGACTGCTACACTAAATATGGTGGTTTCGATAAACTCAACCACCGTAATGCAAACTTATTGGACAGCCCCTTTTTTCTATTCTTCTACGGCTACACCGTGATGTTTTTTCTGGAACTTTTTCAGCATTGCTACGCCGTTTCTTTTTCCATTGTAAACATATCCGCCATCCCAGTATTCCAGAGCAGCGAAAAGTGCGTTACCACCGTCCTGATCATCAGATTTTTTTGTACGGAATGAAACGTAGTTTGCAAGTTCTTCAAAGTTTGAATTGTGAAGACATTCAATACGCTTTCTGTTGAATTCATTCCATTTTTCAAGATCTTTAAATCCTTCGCCTTCATCTTTTACGATGATATGAGCATGTGAAGGACTGAATGAATACCATACACGTACTTTTTTGTTTATATCACAGTTGTTTCCATGTTTTACGGCATTTTTAATAACTTCAGAAATCTGCTGTTCAAGAAGGTTGATTTCTTTAATTTCAAGTGGAGCTGACTGTACAATTAAAAGTGTAAAGTAGCGAATCTGTCTGAAATCAGATGGAAATTCCTTGTATAGCATATTTGTTGTATCGAACAACGGGTCATTGTCGTCTGAACGTAATTCTTTGTACTGTTCCATTTTTTTCTCCAGTAAAGGTTAAGTGTTTAACTATTCGTTAATCATAAGAAGAGCTTCTTCAATGCTATTAGCAATAGGGAAGTAGCCCATAAGTTTTGTAAGTTCAATTACCTTTTTTACTGAACCATGGATGTTTGAAATAGCAAGCTTAAGGTTCATCTTTTTGATTGTAGAACAAATATAGATAAGGGCACCGATTCCAGACGAGTCGATGTAATCTACCTGTTCAAGATTGATGATGAAACTTTTTACATTTTTTTCCAGCATCTTCATAACAAGTTCTTTTAATTTATAAGAGTTATAAAGATCCATTTCGCCATTTACATCAATAATGTAGACTTCACCATTTTTACGAATCTTCAGTTCCATAAAAATATACTCCTTTTTAACTACTGAATTTTAACTACCAGAAGAGTCTGGTCATCGTGCAGCACTTCAGAACCAATAAACTTCTTTATATCTGTTTTTACCAGGTTTGCAAGATCTTTTCCTGGTAATTTTGAATTTGTCTTAACAAGATTTGACAATCTGTCTAAGGAATACTGTTTTCCTGTTGAGTTTAAGGCTTCAACAAGACCATCAGTATATGTAATTATAATATCGCCAGTTGAAACTGTAAACTGAATATCTTTATAAGTTGTAGTTTTTTCTACACCTATAGGTTCCATTATTACAGATTTCTTTTCTATGGTCTGTTTGGTAGCTGAATACAGGAGAACAGGAGTTGTACCGGCTGTAGAAACCTGCACCTGCTTTGTAACAGGATTGAAATTAATAAGGGCTGCGGAAGAAAAGTGTTCAAAGTTTGTTTCACCGCAGATTTCTCTGTTAGCAAGGGAAAGAATTGTTCCGGCTCCCTGTGGGGTATTAATCAGAAGACGAATCATTGCGCGGATCATAGACATTACGAGGAAAGAGTTTGTACCTTTTCCGGCAACATCCAGAAGGAGGAATGAGGTTCTGTCTGCTTTTACTGGAATTACATCAAAACAGTCCGCACATACACCTTCTGTATGAGATGTATAAGAGCCGAAAGAAATACCTTTTAATAAAGGAAGTTTCTTTGGAAGGAGAATGTTCTGTAATGATTCTGCAACTTTACTTTCTTTTGAGATATCATTTTTTTCGTTATATTCAGAGAAGCTGATTACAGTTTTTAATGCTGATTCAGCAAAGCCTGCAAGAGTGAGGGCCCAGTCATATTCCTGTTGAGTAAAGCCTTCTTTTCCGTTGTCTCTTGAAAGTGCAAGAAGACCAATAACGATTCCTTTGCCACGGAGACGGATTGGAATGAAAATTAAACTTCCTAATTTAAGAAAAGCTTCAGGACCATTCTGGAAAATTCTTGAATCTTCAAGTGGAGAATTAATTAATTCGCTTTTTCCTGAACTTGCCACTTCTCCGAAGATGTTGTCCCGGAGAGGGAAGTTTGCAAATTTAAAACTTGTTGAAACACGAAGTTCTTTATGAGGCAGTCCATCTGGAAGTTTGTATGGTGGAGGGAAATTTCCCATAAATGATTTAACTGTGATTGAATCTTCAAAATCATCAACCATAAGAACAGCACCACCATCGGCACGGGTGATGTCAATACAGGTTTTGTTGATACAGTCGAGGACAGTCTGGAGACCTTCTTTGTTTCCGAAAGAATCTGAGGCAAGAGTTACGAAGGCTCTGCCTTTTTCAATTAAACTTACTTCTTCAGGTTTTACATCTTCAACAATGACTTCAGGAGCTTTTACTTCTGGAATTGCTTCAAGGTGTGGTTCCTGCTTTGGTTTTCCAAAGGCCAGCATAATTACATAAGGAATCATTACTGCACATGCAAGAAGAATAATCAATACAAAGTGTGTAATTCCCGGGTGACAGGCTGTGTAGAAACTTCCGCCAATAAGAATCGAAAGAGCCAGGAATGAAAGATAACTTACTTTTGCTGTCTTTCTGGCTTTGATGATTCCCATGAATACGAAAAGAACTGAACCTAAAATAACAGTTCCGAATAACGGGATGTAAGCAATAGCATCAGAATTAAACAAGATGAACTCCGTTTTTTAAAATTAACATATAATTTTAGCATTGAAAAATTCTGCCGTCAAGAATTTAACAAAAGTTACATTTTTCTTAACAGGAGAAATTTTTTGATTTTATTAATGATTCTCTTTCTGATTGATGTTCCGAATTTAAGGGTGAAGGAATCTGCCACATCATCAATGGAAAAATCATTACCAAATTTCATTTTGATTTCATCCCAGTATTTGATGATGTAAACATACATGTCGCTTTTAGTTCTTCCATGAAAATGCTTCATAATATTGTGCCTGTCGATTACATGAATTACAGGCAGATAAACTGTTGTAAACCAGGAAATCATAGCCAGATCCATGGAAATTTCTTCGGTTTTATTCATATTAATGTAATATTTATGTGTAAGAATGTGGTTGTAAATAACGTCGTACTGACCTGGAACGGAAAAATCCAGACCCCAGAAGTCTGTTACATCACCAAAGCCTGTCATTCCGTAAAACTGTCTTTTTTCGTAGTTAATGACCTGTTTTGTCATTTTTTTAAGAGAATCGCCGGGATTAAGTTTTATTTCACTTTGCAGGGAAACTACTTCCGCATCAATAAATTCAATTCCCTTGGCTTTTGCAACTGACACCCGATGATTTCCGTCCCGGACAAAGTATACACCACCAAGTTCGTAAAGAGTGATTGGAGGAAGGTTAATGTCCTGAATATGGGCCATATCGATGTGTTCCCAGCGGACTTTCAGGTGCATTCTTTTGGGGAAAAATCTGTTGTCAAAATCCTGGTATCTGGATTCACTTCCTACAATAAGTTTTACAGGAATTGTTTTCATTCCCAGATAAGTTTCATTTTCCGGTTTAAGGAGTTTTTTTATATCAGAGAATGAAATAAGTGTTGCTTCGTCAGGATTGAGAAAATGCCGGACTTCGTTAAAAAGAGCTTTGTTACGGGCTTTTGAAAAATCTTCGTTAGTTTCTGTAGAAAGCAGTGTTTCAGGCATTTGAAGTTCCTTCTATAATTCCGTTTTCATCATACAGGTTAAGGATAAAATGACTGTATGCATTGATTACGGTAGTTTTTTTGTGTTTTTTGCATTCAACTTCAGTTATTCGATTTTCATTAGGATCATAAAGGTGAATGTGTCCGTGAATCATATAAGACGGAGAAAACTTTTTTATGAACCAGTTAAAACATTCAAATCCCTGATGGCAGGGATCTTCTTTGTCGTGAATATGACGCGGTGAAGCATGGCATAAAAAAATATCAAGATATTTTCCGTATCTGATTTTGTTGTAAATAAGCCCCGGAACCAGTTTTAGAAGATGAATTTTCATTTCAAAATCTGTGTACTGATTAAGGCCATTATTATATCTTTTTGAACCGGAAACGCCGGATATTAAAAGCGGTCTTTTTTTATGTGTTTCGGAATCGTTTATCATTACATGTTTGTCCCTGAGATTCTTAAAACCTGCGTATGTTGCTCCAAAACTTCCTTTCAAATCATAAATGGAGTGTTCCTGCTGTAAAGTTGGATGAGCACCTTTGTGATTTTTTTTCTGCTTGTGGTAATAGGAAAATTCTGTAAGGTTGTGATTTCCAAAAACAAAGAAAGCAGGTTTGTTTAAGGTTGAGACAATAAAATCAATGTAATCAGAGGGAAGATCTCCTGCACAGAGTATGGCTGAAATATCTGAAAATCTTTCTTTTGCCATACTGCTGTAGACTAGAGGATCAATCTGATCGGAAACACAGAGTATTTTCATTTATTTTTTTTAGATTCCGGCTTTTGCAAGAATCTGTTCAAGTTTATCTTTTGCAATAAGTTCAATGGGACGGTTTTCTGCATAACCTGTGGCTGAACTTGTAAAACCAGCTGAAGCACATACAAAGGCTTTTGATGCGTTAAGCTGTTTTGTCATATCAAGAAACTGTCTGATTGCACTGTCTTCGATGGCATCTGAATTACGGCTGAAGATTACGAGAGAAGGCTGTTTACGAACGCTCATCCAGTCATCTTTACGCTGTTCTATACAGTGAAGGATACATCCCCATTTTTTTGATTCAAATTTTGTTGTAGCCATACTGAAGCCGGCCATAGCAGCTTTTTTACAGATTTCGATAAATTCATCCTGTGAACATGTAAGAAATTCTTTAAGGGAATCATTTGACTGAAGATCTCTGTATTCAGAAAGTTTTGCAGAAACATCTCTGAAAGAATGATTATGCTGATAAATAATCTGCCACTGTTCAATAGCTTTATCGATATCTCTGTTGCGTTCATAACAGGCTGCAAGAAAATATCGTGAGAACAGGGTTTCCTGAGAGTTTTCGTCTTTTGAGGCTTTTACGGCTCTGTCAAATTCAACAAGAGCGTTGTCTGTAGAATTTGCCATCATATAGCAGGAACCTCTTTCAAGAAGTGAACGCTGACGGAATTCAGGATCTCTGAGGGCCTTTTCAAAGGCGTTTACTGCACCAGGATAATCTTTGTTTTCTTTAAGAATTTTTCCTAGATAGTAGTAAGTTGAGTAAGTTTCAGGACTTAAGTTAATTGCAAGGTCAATTTCTTTTTTAGCTTCCGAATACTGTTTTGAACGGAACAAAAGAAGTCCCATAGCTGCATGAGCTTTTACATGGCGGCGGTTGTACTGAATTGCTTTCTGATAAAACCCAAGGGCATTTTCTGTGCGACTCTTGGATTCATAAATCTTTCCGCAGTTAAAATAGTTTTCAGCATTTGTTGGTTCAAGTTTTGTAAGGAGAAGGAATTCTTTTAAGGCTTCATCCTGCTGGTTAAATTTAAGGAAAAGCTGTGAAAGCTGCTTACGGAATTCAACTTCTGGAATTGATTTATCAAAAATTGCATTCTGGTTTACAACTTTATATTCCATAAGGGCAAGTTCATTTTTTTTGTCCATAAGATATGCTTTACCAAGAAGATAGTGGGCAAGGTAATCTTTAGGATTTTTAGCAATGATGGATTTTGCAGTTTTTTGTGCGGCAGTATATTTACCTGCCTTAATCAGTTTAGAAATTGAATCCATCTTTTTTGGCTGTAGAAGGGATTTTATTACTGTAAAAAGAAGGAATAAAACACCAAGAGCAAGAATTCCGATGACAAAAAATTGAATTGGATTATTCATCTGCAGTCCTTTTAATCAATAAAATTCAATTTATAGGATAATATTTTCAATACAATGTGTCAAACTTCACTCTCAAATGAATAATTATTATTGAAAGTAAAGTTATGATTTACGATAATTAATATATGAATAAAACAATTCTTTTTTTAATGATGTTCTTATCTGCTGGTATTGTTCATGCTCAGGCAAAGAAAAAACTGACTGCCAGAAAAAGTACTGTTTCTGCCGGTAAGTCAAAACCTCAGGAAGAAACAATTATTGTATATAACGAAGATTATGAAAAAGGGGAAGAATTGTTTCAGCTTAATAAACCTGAAGAAGCAATTCCTTTTTTTGAAAAATGTGTAGAAGTAAAAGATGTAAATCCTGATGTGTGGGTTCATCTTGGCGTTGCATATTATCAGGTTAAAGATTATACAAGATCCCTTGCATGCTGTACTAAGGGACTTACAAAAGAAAATACAGACCATAAACTTCTTGCTTACAATGCCGGAAACTCAGCTTATGCCCTTACAAACTATGCAAGAGCCGAAGCCTGTTATGGAATTTCCATAAAAGAAGATGAAAATTTTGGACCTGCATATTTAAACAGAGCAAATTCACAGCTTAAACAGGATCACCTGCAGGATGCAAAAGTAAATTATATAAAGTATCTGGAATTAGAACCTGAAACACCTCAAAGACCAGAGATTGAAAGACTTCTTGCTTTACTTGATGCCGAAATTCTCCGTAGAGCCAGTGAAAAACCTGAAAGAATTGATCTTGATCTGGCAAACGTAAAAAACAGTGAAGTTATTGCTGATGATAAAGAAAAGGTTAATTACGAATTACCTGAAGAGAAAGTTCCTGTTGAAGAAGATTTTGAAGAACTTGTAAGATTCGATATTGCAAAAGCACCGGATCTTCCTCATGAAGAAGAAACTGTTGAAGCAGAAATTCCTCTTAAAGTTGCTGTAGAAGAAATGCCGGCAGAAGCTGTAAAAACAGAGGAAGAAGCTGTTCCTTCAAAAGTTACTGTGGAAGAAATCCCTGTTCAGGTAGTACAGGCTGAAGAAGTATTTGAAGAGGCAGTTGGCAGGGATGTAACTAATGCTCCTGCGCTTGCTGAAAAAACAGAAGTGGAAAAACCTGAAGAACCTGCACCTGTAGTTGCAGATGTTAAGAGTGAAGTATTTGGCCGTGAAGATCTGGCTGATGCCTTGTATGTTCTTCCTGCAGGAACAGTTTCTCTTATGCCTTCAAGTGCAGGATTTTCTCCGAACAGTCCAAATAATAAACAGAAAAAACAGGTGTTCAAGGTGGCTGCCACAGATAAAAACAAAATTCAATCATACACCCTGGAAATTATAGACGAATTTGGAAATACAGTAAGAACCATAAAAGGCAAAAAACTTCCCGATCAGATTGAATGGGATGGAAAAACTGATTCAGGTCAGCTTGCAGATGGAAGATATACTGCCAGAATTAACGTTAACTATAAGACAGGTGGTTCTGTTGGTGCAGATTCAAGCGGATTCAGTTGTTTCAGTAATGTACCTCAGGTTAGTGCTGTACCTGAAACTGACAGTTTTTCTCCAGATGGAGATGGAATTGATGACAAGATGAATTTCAAAGTTAATATGGACAGCGAAGCTCTTGTTGAAGGCTGGAAGTTTGAAGTTAAAAAGAATAACCGCACCATTTACACACTTGATGGAACAGGAAATCCTCCTGCAGATATTGAATGGGATGGAAAGACAAATTCTGGAGATATGGTAAAAAATGGTGACAGTCTGAGTTACAAAATGTCTGTAACAGACGCTTTTGGTGTTGCAGCCCAGGATAATGGTAAGGTTGATGTAACAAAGAGTAAAAAAGATCCTGTAGTATCCAAGTCTGTAGAACTTAGTGAAAACGCAGATGGTTCTCTTAATATTTCAATTCCAACATTGTCATTTAAGATTAACAGTTCGGAACTTGTAAATACAAAACAGAATTCAGAAACTCTCCAGAAAGTGTATGACATTCTTGTTGATGAAAAATACGAGGATTATAAAGTTACAATCACAGGTTATATTAATCCGGATGGAGAAGAGTGGACTACAGAGGAAGAAGTGCTTGCCTTGAATCGTGCAAAATCTGTAGAAGAAAGATTAAAATCCCTTGGTGTGCCTGCAAACCGTCTGCAGTCAAAACGGGGTACAGGAAAAACACCAAATAAAGAATATAACCGCCGTGTAGAATTCAAGCTGATTAAATAAAACTATCTTGTTCTTCTTACTCTGGCAAAAAGCTGTTCTTTCGTCAGAGTTGTCCATACAGGTCTTCCGTGAGGACAATGCGGATCTGTTAAAGTAAGGGCTTCTTTGGCCAGAGCTTCAGCCGCTCCACGGTCCAGTACATATCCGTCTTTTACTGCTGCTTTACAGGCTGTCATGGCAGCAACGGAGTAAAGAATTTCTTCCGGTTTAACAAGTTTATCAAGAAGAGCTGACCGCAGGTCTTCTTCTGTTCCTTTCCAGCGAACAGGCACAGTTGAAAATTCAAAAATACCCTTTCCAGTGTTTTTTCCTTCAAAACCAGCCCCGTCAAGAAGGGGAAGAACTTTATCCAGATATTTTTCTTCTTCATCAGATTCAGTTTCAATTTTATAAGGAATGAGAAGATTCTGTTTTTCACCACCAGATGCAAGAATTTTATTAAAGAGAATTCTTTCATGGGCGGCGTGCTGGTCTATAAAGTAGACTGTATCATTAAGCTGGGCCAGAAGAAAACAATCCATAACTGAACCTATAAATGAAAAACCTGAACTGTCTGGAATTGTAAATTCCGGGGCTTCCTGTTCTTTTTTAACTTCCGGTTCTGTTGATGTATCCTGCTGTAAAGCTTCTAAAGCAATTTCTTTTGCGCTGAAAATTCCTTCGTTTATTGTTTTTGGACCGTGATTATTTTCGTAATTGAAAAAACGGGAACGAAGGTCTCTTCCCGAAGAGGAAGATGTTGCCGGCGCAGATGATGAACCTTTTGAATAGTAAGAACCTGAAGAGTTTGAAAAAGACTTTTCCAGAGGTGAGGAAATTGTCAGAGCTGGAGCTGGTTTGATTGAATCGAATGTAAAATCAAAACCAGGAACAGGCAGTTCTTCTGTTGTCCCGGCATCAGTATCGCCGGCATTTTTAATTCCGTAGGCTCTGAAATAATCTTTTACAGTTGAACTTACTCCGTGGTGTAAAGCGGAACTATCTCTGAAACGAACTTCCCGTTTGGCAGGATGAATGTTGAAATCAACAAGAGATGGATCCATTTCCACAAATAATGCTGCAACAGGATGAGTTCCGTTTGGGAAAAATCCCTGACAGCCGTATTCAATTGCCTGAATCATTGAGTATTCATTTACTCTGCGTCCGTTTACATAAATATAAATCTGTTTTCTGTCTGTTCTGAAAACTGAAGGTTCACCAATGACAAGCTTAAAGCTCCATTCAGTTCCGCCGGAAGCTTTTAATTCTGCAAAAAGTTCTGGTGTTTCTTTTAATTCCAGTGCGGAAACAAATCTTTCAGAAAGACTTACTCCCTGAGGCAGATCAAGGCGAAGGGAATGGTCAATTTTGAGTCTGAAGGAAATATCAGGACGGGGAAGGGCTTTTTCTACAAAAGTTTCCCTGCACATGAGGTTTTCTGATGCAGGTCTTTTTAAGAACATTCTGCGGGCCGGATAATTTTCAAAGAGGCCTTCGCTCATTACGATTGTTCCCTTTCCGTTTTGAACAGGAGGAATTTCTTCCAGAATATGATCTTCTGTAAGACTTGCCTTCATTTTCCAGTTTCCGCTGGAGATTGAAAGACGGCTGACAGCTGCTACTGAGGCCAGGGCTTCACCTCTGAATCCCAGAGTTGTAATGTTCATTAAATCCTGAGCTTCTGAAATTTTGCTTGTTGCATGAGGCCGGGCACAGGCGATTAAATCTTCTTTTGTCATGCCTGAACCGTTATCAGAGATTCTTATTTTATCTATTCCGCCACCCTGAATTTCTACAGTAATTGAATCTGCACCTGAGTCTACGGCGTTGTCCAGTAATTCCCGTACAATGGCGTTAGGTCTGTCGATTACTTCTCCTGCTGCTATTTTTCTGGCAACTTCAGGACTTAAAGTTCTGACAGGTTTTCTGGAAAATGATTTTTCCATTACTGTCTGAGTCCTTCAACAGGAGCACCTGCTGTACCTGTTGTGCTGTCTGCTGCTGAAAATAAATCAAGTTCAGGTGCTACAGCCATTCCTGTAGGACTTTCTTTTGCAGAAACTGGCTGATTAATAAGAACCTGAATCTTGCCTTCGATTTTGTCCAGGTCTTTTTCCAGAGATTTTGCCAGCTTGATGCCTTCTTCAAAATCTTTGAGTGCATCTTCAAGGGAAATATCAGTTCTTTTTATATCGTTTGAAAGAGCTTCCAGTTTTGCAAGATTTTCTTCAAATGTCATTTTCAATTCTCCTTAGTCTGCTGTTGCAGAAATCTTTCCTTCTGCAGGGAAAATGTTAAGTTTTTCTCCGGATTTTACATCAAGTGAAGACCGTATAACTTTTCCATTTTCACCTGTAACCATGGAATAACCACGGGCAAGTATAGTTTTTGGACTGGCACCTTCAAGTATCTGCTGGTTTTCTTTCAGATGCTGTCTGATGTCTTTAATTTTATTTTTCATGTTTTCTTCCAGTGCCAGAGATGCGTTTTCAAGTCTGGCCAGAAGTGGCTGCTGAATTGTACGGAATCTTACTTCCATGTGTTCAGGGTTAAAAGCCTTAACCATAAGCTTCATTTTTTCAAGCCGGCTGTTAATAACAGTGATGAATTCATTTTCATAACCGGCAAGATCATTCTTTATGTCAGAAAGCTGAGGAACTGCACATTCTGCTGCGGCTGAAGGAGTTGGAGCACGAAGGTCTGCAGCATAATCACACAGCGACCAGTCGATTTCGTGACCAACAGCACTGATGACAGGAATATGACTTTCAGCAACTGCCCTTACAACAATTTCTTCACTGAAAGGAAGCAGGTCTTCCAGAGAACCGCCGCCACGGCCAACAATCAGAGTGTCGCACATGTTAAAATCATTGGCATTTTTTATCTGTCTTGCAATGGTAGGAGCAGCATCGTTTCCCTGAACAAGGGCAGGAAATACAATTACGTTTATGGCTGGATTTCTGCGTTTTGTAATCTGCAGAATATCTCTTAAGGCGGCTCCTGTAGAACTTGTTACTACACCGATTGTTTTTGGAAAAACGGGAACAGGAACTTTTCTGGACTGGTCAAAAAGTCCTTCAGCTGCAAGTTTTCTTTTTCTTTCTTCCAGCATCTGGAGAATATTTCCAGAACCTGCAATTTCCATTTTGCTTATAATCAGCTGATAATTTCCACGCTGAGCATAAACGGAAATTGTTCCTGTACAGCGAACTTTCATGCCGTCTTTTGGTGTAAAATTTAAGTAGGCTGCACGTCCCCGGAACATAACGGCGCTGATTTGTGCATTTTCGTCTTTTAATGTAAAATAGCAGTGACCACTTGAGTTTGGTCTGTAACCTGAAATTTCGGCTTCAACAGTAATGCTGGAAAAAGTTCCTTCCAGTATCTCTTTTATGAGGGAAGTCAAATTTGTTACAGAAAAAACAGTGTCAGAAGAAATTAAACCCGCTGTCATAAGATAAATTGGATTTTATAATATCAATTTATCTTGTTCAATTACGGAACCGATAATTAAGAGATGAAAAGTTTAACCATTCTATTTGCAGGAACAGAACCTGGTCATAATTTTGATAAAGTTTTTGATGGAAAATCATCATTCGATTTGTGCTGTAACTGGGCCCGGTCACTGAAAAGCTCTGAAAAAACAGTAATTCTTACAGGGAAAAAAGCCGGTGAAGAAGTTAAAAAAGCAATCGCCGGAAATGATTCTTTTTCAATAATCTCAAAAGATGAATGGACAAATTCTGATATTGCAGGTGCTGTGGCAGAGGAAACATCAAAAGCCGGTGCTGATTTTGCAATTTATGCCTGGGCAGATACACCTTTCATTAATAATTCCCTTACAGAACAGCTTATTCACGATCATGTTGAATACAAAGCTGAATATACTTTTGCAGATGGATTTGCAGCCGGCTTGTCACCGGAAATAATCCACAGGGGAGCTGCTTCCATTATTTCGGCTCTCTCCAAAGATGTTCAGAAAGCACAGGGACAAAAAACTGCATCCAGAGATTGTTTCTTTTCAATTATGAGCGGCGATATTAATTCCTTTGAAATTGAAACAGTTCTTGCAGATAAAGATTACCGCATGCTTCGTTATAATTTTGAATGTTCGTCTAAATCAGGTTTGAGAGCCTGCAAAGCCCTTTTTGAAAAAGCAAAAAATCTGGATTCCGGACTTAAAACATTAAATGAATTTGATGTTTACAAACTTTCAGATGCTGCGGAAAAAATGACGGAAATTCAGCAGACAGTTCCACATTTTTATAACATTCAGATCACTTCAGCTGAAAATACCAAAAGTCTTTACAGTGGTTTTCAAAAACTTTTTCCACAAAGTAAACCTGAAGATATGAAACTGGAAAGTTTTAAGAAACTTGTAAAAGATATCTCTGATTTTTCAGAAACTGCAGTTGTAAGCTTAAGCCTTTTTGGTGAACCTCTTCTTCATAAAGACTTTGTTCAGATGGCAAAAGAAGTACTTTCCGTTAAAGGTCTTTCTCTTTTTGTTGAAACTGATGGTATTTGTGTAACTGAAGAAATGGCCAGAGAATTAAGTGAAGCCGGTAAAATTGACTGGGTAATCAGACTTGATGCTGTTGATGGGGATATGTATTCAAAAATCAACGGAATTTCCGGTGAAAATTTTGCAAAAGCCTTAAATGCCGTAAATATTCTGGAAAAATATTTCCCGGAAACTGTTTATCCTCAGTTTACAAGAATGAAGGTTAATGAAATTCAGCTGGAAAGTTTCTTCAGATTCTGGAAGGAAAAAGAAAATCCATCAAAAGGACAGTTCATTATTATGAAATACGATAGTTTTGCCGGACTTCTTCCTGATGAAAAACCGGCTGATTTATCTCCTCTTGAACGAAATTCCTGCTGGCATCTTCGCCGGGATATGAATATTTTAAGTGACGGTTCAGTTCCTTTGTGCAGAACAAGGGTTTCTGAAAAAGCCGGTAATGTTTTTGAAGATTCTCTGGATTCAATCTGGAAAAATATTTCAAAAGAAGTAGAAAAGCACATAAACTCAGACTATTGTTCTGTATGTAAGGGCTGCGATGAATACTATACCTTCAATTTTTAATGAAAGGCAGATTAACAGGTCTACAATCTGGGGAAAAGAACTGAATCATTATTCCAGATTAAATGCCTCAGTAATTCTGTTGAATGAAAAAGGAAGTCAGTTCCGTCAGCCGCTGATTGAAAATCTTGTAAAATGCGGATTCCATCAGATTGTTTCCATTGAACTTAGTCCGGATAACTATAACCTGGAAGAACTGGCTCACAAATTCCCATTTGTAAAATTTATAATTCCTCTGGAAAAAGCTACGGAAGGAGAACTTATAAACATTGGAATGAGCGAAATCTCAACTGATTATGTTCTTGTAGTCAGAGATACCCTCAGGCTTAATGGTGAATTTATAAATCAGCGTATTCTCGATAAACTTACAGAAAATAATCCTTTCTGTGTTGTTCCACGGCTTGTTTCCGTAAATGAAGGTTCTTTCCCTGTTGTTTTTTCACCTGGCGTAAATGGTGCAACTTTTAAAATTTCAACATCATCTGCCGTTAACGACGGTCTTGAAACGCTCAGCCCATACGACTTTATTGCAATTTATAATAGAAAAAAGTTTATTCAACTGGGCGGATACGATTACACAATCAGTTCACCATACTGGCAGAATATGGATTTAGGCTTCAGAGCCTGGCTGTGGGGTGAAAAAATCCGTATGACAACAATAATTACCCTGGCATATTCCCTGGAAATTGAGGCGCCAGATGTTTCAAATGATCTTTCTTACAGCCGTTTCTTTATGAAAAATCTTCTTGCCCGTTTTGACGAAGATCATGGGGTAATTCCAAAATCTTCGTTTTTCGTGTATTGTCTTAGGTCAGGGTGTGGCCTGATAGAATCCATTAAGCTGTTTGCTGATGCCTGTTCCTGGGTAGAAAAAAACAAATATCGCTTTAAGATGGACGCAAAATATTTGGTAGAAAACTGGGGTAAAATTAAATGACAATACTTGTTGTACAGTGCCGTATTTCATCAACAAGACTTCCTGGAAAGGCATTGTTTTCACTTGGAAATAAAACAGTTCTGGACTGGACTCTTTCTGCAATGAAAAAAGTTCCGGCAGACCGTTATTTTGTAGCGACAGATTCAGCAAGTTTTAATGAACTGGCTCCAGTTG
Organism: Treponema sp.; assembly: GCA_016297415.1. Taxonomy (GTDB): domain Bacteria; phylum Spirochaetota; class Spirochaetia; order Treponematales; family Treponemataceae; genus Treponema_D. Next base: position 77,374 of record JAEDGQ010000002.1, on the reverse strand, counting down.
CCCGGCGTAATGATTTTGAAATTTTTGAAGGACCTCTTGAAGATGTTTTGCAGAGGTTCTGTAATCTTATTGAATATACAGGTGCTGACACAGTAATCAGGGCAACTGCAGATAATCCATTTCTCTTTTACGAAGCAGCTTCATCTTTGCTTGAGCAGTATAAAAGAAGAGCTGATACTTCCGGCTGTGATTACATCACATATACAGGACTTCCACACGGCAGTGGAATAGAAATATTCAATGCAAAATCTTTATTGAAGGCCCGTGATTTAACTGATTTGAGTTACGATCATGAACATGTAGGTCCTTCGCTTTACAATCATCCTGAAAACTTTATAAGTATTATGATTCCTGCACCGGAGCAATGGAATCATCCTGAACTTCGTACAACAATTGATACAAGAAGGGATTACCGTCGTGCCCTTGCAGTTGTAAAAAAACTGGGTGGAGAAGGGCCTTACACCTGTGAACAGATTGTAAATGCCTTTAATGACGAAAACCTTAATCATCCTATTCTCTGTGTTCCATGTGTAAAAAAAGGAAAAGGAACTGGTCATCTCCGCCGCTGTCTTTCGGTGGCTATTTCTACAGGTGCTGATGTTTTTATTCCTGAAGATGCAGGCCTCGAAGAAATTGATGAATTATTAATGGAAGCTCGGGAAAATGGATTTTCTGATGATCAGATTTTAAGGGAACTTCCTGGAGAAGGTGAGTATTCCCTGATTCTTACAGATGCATTTACTCTGGATCGTGATCAGGCATTTAAGCTTGCATCAATTGCACCTGTTGCAGCCATTGATGAAGGTTCCCTGAATACAGATTTATGTGATTATCTTCTTGATATTATTCCATCCTATGGATTACAGAGACCTGCTAATTCAGTTGATCCTGCATACATAACTCTTCCAAAAAACAGACGGACTGATAAATTAAACTCTAAGTCTGATATAAAAAAGATTCTTATTACTGTTGGTGGAGAAGATCCTGCTGATCTTGTTGTTCCTGCAGCTTTAAGTTATGCAAAACTTGGTTATTCTGTCACTGCTATTGTTCAGAATATTGAAGTTTCTAAAGCCAAAGTTGTTATTGCTCTTGAAAAATTTCAGAATTCTAAAGAAATTTCAGACAGAATTACTTTTATTAATCCCGTTCATAATCTTCGTGAACAGCTTTTTAATTACGATGTTGTTGTTACACATTACGGTTTTACAGCTTTTGAATCAGTTGCTGCCGGATGTGGAGTTGTTCTTCTTGGCACAACACCTCTTCATGTAAGTCTGGCAAAAAAATACGGTTTTAAGTGTCTTGCAATTCAGGATATTAACGAAAATGGTGCAGAGTATTCTCTGTCAGAAGTAAAAGACCTTTATCCTGATTCTCCATTCAATAAAAAAGATGGTGTTCAGCATGATTTAGGTTCTTTTACACAGATGCTTGCAAAAGGTCAGCGCCTGAATTGTCCCGTTTGTGGGAAAAATCATCAGTTCATGCAGGATACTGTTGTTGCCCGTACAAATCAGAGAACATTCCGCCGCTGTTATTTCTGTGGAATGACATATATGTCCTTTACTGCAGGTTCCCCTGAAACTGAATATGATGAAAAATACTTTTTTGACAGTTATAAAAAACAGTATGGCAAAACATATCTCGATGATTTTGATTCAATTAAAGCACAGTGTGTAAGACGAACTTCAGTAATCGACTACATATTCAGAAATATGCATAAAGTAATAACTCCTTCTGTTCTCGATGTAGGTTGTGCATTCGGACCTTTCATGGATGCTGCTAATGATGCAGGATGGCAGGTTTTTGGAACTGATATTTCTAAAGAGGCCGTAAATTATGTTCAGGAACAGCTTCATTATCCGGCAAGTTGTGCCAAATTCCCTGCATTTGATCCTGCAGCAGAATTTGGAATGAATGAATTTGATGCTGTTACTATGTGGTATGTAATTGAACATTTCCAGAATCTGGATAGTGTTTTAAGGGAAGTTTCAAAAATCCTTAAGGTTGGGGGAGTGTTTGCTTTTTCAACTCCATCAGGAAGTGGAGTTTCCGCTAAATTTAATACACAGAACTTCTTCCAGAATAGTCCGGCTGATCATTATTCAATCTGGGAACCTGTAAGATGCAGTTCTATTTTGAAAAGATACGGATTTAAGGTTGTAAAAATCGTTTCAACAGGTCATCATCCGGAAAGATTTCCTCAGCTGGCAAAGAAAAATGCAGGACCAAAAAGCATTGAATATGCACTTTTTGCGGCAGCCAGCAGATTCTTCTCCCTCGGTGATACTTTTGAAGTTTACTGTGTAAAAGAAAAAGATATTTAATAATTGGTTTGTGGTGGGAAAATGAATAAATCGGTTTTAATTTTAGGTGCAGGACTAATGCAGGGCCCTGCTATCAGAGCAGCAAAAGAACTGGGATATACAGCCTTTGTTGTAGACGGAAATCCTGGAGCTGTCTGTGCTTCCATGGCAGATGTATTTAATGTTATAGACTTGAAAGACAGACAGGCCCTTGCCGATTATGCAGATTTAATCAATAAAAATGCCTCTGAAGGAAAAAACGGTGAACTGGCAGCTGTTTTTACAGCAGGAACTGATTTTTCTGCCAGTGTAGCCTATGTTGCAGAACATTGTTCTCTTCCGGGACACAGTTTTGAAGCCTGCTTAAATGCATCAAATAAAGTCCGTATGAGAGGCTGTTTTGCAGCCGGCAAAGTTCCAAGTCCAGATTTTGAAGAAGTTGATTCGGAAAAGATTCAGGAACTTATTCTTCGGGCAGAAAAAAATCAGATTTCATTTCCTAAAGTTATTAAACCTGTAGACAATATGGGTGGCCGCGGCTGCCGTCTTGTGCGTAATAAAGATGAACTTCAGGAGGCTGTAACTCTTGCTGTAAAAAACAGCCGTACTTCAAAAGCAATTTTTGAAGATTATATGGATGGACAGGAATTCAGTATTGATTCAATTGTTTACGACGGCACCCTTACTATTACAGGATTTGCTGACAGACATATTTATTATCCTCCATACTTTATTGAAACTGGCCATACAATGCCTTCAACCGTAAGTGAAAAAGTTAAAAATGAACTTATTGCAACTTTTGCCCTTGGTATTAAATCTCTTGGATTACAGCGGGGTGTTGCTAAAGCGGACATAAAATATACAGCCCGGGGACCAATGATCGGAGAAATTGCAGCACGACTTTCAGGGGGATATATGAGTGGCTGGACTTTCCCTTATTCTTCTGACTGTTATCTTACAAAGGAAGCCTTAAAAGTTTCTCTTGGAGTTGCTCCGGATTTTATTGAAAAAAACAGAGTTTCAATAAAATGGCAGCCTCATCAATCTGTAAAAGATATGGAACAGCCTTTTGAACTTTACGAATTAAAACCTTCAAAAGTAAGTGCAGAGCGTGCATGGATTTCAATTCCAGGAAAAATTAAAGCAATTTCCGGTTATGAAGAAGCTGAAGCCGTAAAATATGTAAAAGATGTGCTTCCAAGAAATAAGGAAGGTAATCAGGTAAATTTTCCACGGAATAATGTTGAAAAATGCGGAAACGTTATTACATGTGCACAAACTCACGAACTTGCTGTAAGTGCAGCCTGTGAAGTTCTTTCAAAAATTACACTCAGACTTGAACCTCACAATAAAGACACAGAAGACTTTTTGAAAGGAGTTGAAGCTCCCGATGAAAAAGGTTTTCCCCCTTCAGCTTTTGATGTTGAAGTAAACTGGAATAAGGTAAAAGATATTCCTCAGGGACAAAAAATTTCCCTTTTTATGCCTGAAGAATTTACAGAAAAAGTACTTGAAAAACGGGACTGGAATCACTGTACCTTAAAGCAGGTTATTTCCCGTTTTGAAAATATGTGTCCGGACCATAAGCCTCTTGAGGGCAAAACTTTCTGGAAAGCCTGTTTGCGAGGATCAATTCAGGCAATGCTTTATATTGCCGATAATTAACCTGATTAAAATAAGGGAATTACCATGAAAAATATTTTACAGAAACTGACAGTTCTTTTATTTCTCTTTGCTGCATCCTTTGCCTGTGGTCAGAGTCTTAATCTTGTAGATGAAGCGGCAAAAAGCGGTATGACTGTTTACTGGGACAGTTTGTCCGGGGCCGGAATTCTTGAAAAAAACGGACATCAGATTTCATTTAAGACTGGCGATAATTTTATTCTTGAAGATTATACAAAAATTGTATTTACAGATTCTCCTGAAGTAAAAGACGGTTCCCTTCTCGTTTCAAAAAAATTCCTTGATGAGGCAGAAAGACTTTTTAAAATCGAAACTTCTTCAAACGGTTTTAAAATCGGAGCAATTCTTATTGATCCGGGGCACGGCGGAAAAGATCCCGGTGCCCGTTATACACATAAAGTAAAAGGCAAAAGTATTACAGTTACAGAAAAAGACGTTAACCTTGCTGTAGGAAAAATGCTTTATTCCCGCCTAAAAGCCGCATATCCTGATAAAAAAATTCAGATGACAAGATCTGAAGATGTATTTCTTTCCCTTGCTCAGCGTACAGAAATTGCAAATGCAATCAAACTAAATGACAAGGAAGCAATTCTGTACATTTCAGTTCATGTAAATGCTTCACTTGATAAAAAAGCTTCAGGATACGAAGTATGGTATCTTTCACCAGGGTACAGACGAAACGTTATTGATAAAAACTCTGTTGATGACAAAGACCTTTATACAGTATTAAATTCCATGATGGAAGAAGAATATACAACTGAAAGCATACTTATTGCAAAATCAATTATGGACGGTTTACAGGCTCAGGTAGGGAACCTTACAACTGCCCGTGGAATTAAAGCTGAAGAATGGTTTGTTGTAAGAAATTCCAATATGCCGGCAGTACTTGTTGAACTTGGATTCCTTACAAACGAAAAGGAGGCTCTGCTTCTTAACGATCAGGCTTACTTGCAAAAACTTTCTATGGGAATTTATAATGGATTATCAGCCTTCGTAACTCATTTTGAACGTTCACGAGGCTTTACAGGAACAAAATAATGCCTTTTATTAAACTCTTAAAATCTGACAAAAAACTGCTTTGTGCAGTTATCCTTGGTTTTATTTTTATTTTTTCCTTTATCTGCTTCCTTGCAGGCTTTAAGGGAAGAAGATATTACTTCACATTCGAAGAAGCAGGTTCTGCCCGCAAAATAGTTGAAGTAAGAAAAATTCCTTCTGAAAAATACAGAACAAAACTTGAATGCTATGTGGAAGAACTAATTCTTGGACCATCTGTTCAGCGTGCCGTTCCAGTTTTTCCTGTTGGTACAAAAGTTCTTTTCTGCCATGAAAGCAATAGAATTGTATATATCAATATTTCCGAAGAAGCCGTAACTGGACTTACCGCAGTTGATGTTGAAAAAGAAGACGAATATAAAAAAAAGTACGGGAAGACAGTTCTCCAGGTACGCTATGAGCAGCTTCGGGAAAACATCAAAAAAAACTTTTCTGATGTGAAGGAAGTTAATCTGTTTATTGACGGAAATTTTACATTTGGAGAGGAAATTCCTCGTTCATAATCAATTAAAAATCGTTGACAAAAAACAATTGATATAGAATAATTATACAATACAAGGCTACATCAATCGAAATATAAGGAGCTTCGAATGAAGAAAACTTTAGTTTTATCTGCTGCAGTAATGATGCTTTTTGGTGCATCTGTATTTGCAAAAGAATCAACTCTTATCGATTTCACAATGCTTGATGCTGATATCACTATCAAAGCTCAGGACAGCGATGTTGAAATCCCTGAAAACAGCCGCACAATTATGGATTATGGTGTTGCTGCTGGTGCATCTTTCGATCAGGATCAGAAAGATCTTATGAAGACTTCTCTTTACATCGGTGACTGGGAAGTTGTACTCAACAGTTCAGCACAGACAGTTCCTGCTCTTGCTAACTCAGTTGTAAAACCAGCACCAGTTCGTGAAGGTGCAAAAGTTCCATTTGCTGGAAAAAGCGTTCTTGGTGTACGCATAGTATTCCCGGCAGGTGCTTACAACTCAAATGCTAAAATCGTTCCACCATTTGAAATCCCAGCTTATGAACCACTTTCAACAGCTGATGAAAATGGTAACCGTCAGCCACAGACTGATGAAGAAAAAGCTTCTGGCCGTACACTGTTCGAAGCTGATGATGAAGATTCTCCAGCTTACGGTCTCGTAAAGAACGTTGGAACAATCAAATCAATCGCTTGTACAACATTGGGTATGAACTTCCCACACGGACTCTATGTTCTTCTTACAGACACAGACAATGTTACACGCCGTTACTTCATGGGATACCTTGGATTCGACGGCTGGAAAACTCTTACATGGAATAACCCGGATTACATCACAGAAGTTCGTACACGTGAAATCCGCGTTTACCCAATTTATCCACGTGGACTTCCATTTGTTAAGTTCGCTGGTTTCCAGGTAACTCGTGATGCTGCTCATGTGGGTGATGACTTCATCGGTTACTTCAAAGATGTAAAAATCATTTACGATAAAGCTGAACTTACTTCAGAACGTGATATTGCAGACGAAGACCTTTGGGGTATCGTAACAAAGAGAGAAACTGCTCGTCAGAATCTTGAAATGTCACGCTTCGGTAACAAACAGGTTAACCGTTACCTCGAAAAATCTAAGATGGCTACAGAAGAAGCATTCTCATCATCACTTGATGAAAACTCAACTTCTAACGCTCAGTCTAACGGTGGTCAGGCTGCTAATGCTAAATAAGTTAACTAAGTAATTAGGAAACTTCTGGAAACCGTCCGAAAAATCGGACGGTTTTTTTATGCTCTTTTAAAGTTTGTAAAATCTTATGTTCAATGTTAGAATTCAAATATGAGTAAAATAACAGTAACAATTCCACATAAAGATGAAATCCAGAAAACCTATGAATCATATAACGGTGTTTTGACAGAGATAAAAGACAACATCGAAGCAAAACTTAAATCCAGTATTAAACTTGCTTCAATGCCTACTTACAAATCCCGCATAAAATCCTTTAATTCTTATTATCGAAAAGTTTTACGCTTAAAGGCTGAAGAAGTTGCCTGCAGAGGAAAACTTGTTGCTTTAACAGATATGATGGGTATTCGCATTATCTGTGCATTTATGGAAGATCTTCATAATGTTGAACAACAGGTAAAAGATCTATTTGATGTAAAAGAAGTGGAATATAAAGGAAGCGGGCAGAATTTCCGGGAGTTTGGGTATGAATCTATCCATGTTCTCGTTGCAATTCCTGATGACTGTATGCCAGAACATTGTGATGTTGAAATTCCAGCAAATATTGTCTGCGAAATTCAGATTAGAACAATTCTGCAGGATGCCTGGGCTGAAGTAGAACATGAACTTATCTATAAAACAGAGTTTACACCTTTTGATATGCCTTTAAGAAGAAAGCTTGCTTCAATTAATGCCAGCTTAAGCCTTGCAGATACAATTTTCCAGGAGATTCGTGATTACCAGAATAAACTTCAGATGGAAACTGCAGCAAGACGTGAGTCTTTCTATGAAAAAGTAGATGAAACAACAAGTGAAGTTTCTCCTGAAAAAAAAGCAAAGAAAAAAGAAATTGCCCGTATTTCTCCCTTTGTAAGAGGTACAATTGATGACATGCTCTTGGAAGCTATTCATGCTCACAACAACGGGGAACTTGATAAAGCAATTTTGATTTATACACAGATTCTTGAATCCACACCTGTTCCTCCTGCACCTGTATTATCTGTTGTATTTAAGCATCGAGGAATGGCTTATTTTGCCTCAAATGACTACGATAATGCACTGAAAGATTTTACCAGCAGTGTAGAGAATGACAGCAACGGGTTCAGATCATATTATTTTATGGGCATTGTTTACAGCGTAAAAAGTGATTATGAAAATGCGGTAAAGTATTTTACAAAATCCCTTGAAATCAATGAGTTCCAGTCTCATGCCAGATTCAGACGGGCAGTGGCTCTTTCAAAAATAGGCGAAAATGAAAAAGCTCTGGAAGATATTTCTGCTGCAGAAGCCATGGGATTAAAGGATGAAGATCTGACAATTCTTAAAAATAAAATCATTAAAAAAATGGGAATTGGAATGTAAAAAAATATAAAAAAAACAAAAATTATTAAGTTTTGCTATTGACGAAAAATTTTCAATTTGTTAATATATCAAAGTCAGCTCGACAGAGCGTGAATGTCTCCTTCGTCTAGTGGTTAGGACATCGGGTTTTCATCCCGACAACAGCAGTTCAATTCTGCTAGGAGATGTAAGTCTTGTAAAACGAAAGTTTTGCAAGACTTTTTTTTTGCCCTTTGCAATTATCATTAGCTTTTCCGGGGAAATTTACTATAATTAAAGCGGGTGGGTAAATTGGAAATTAACAGAAGATTTTCAGAAAATGTACGAAAAGAAATGTGCCGTCAAATCCAGGAAGCGGATGGAAATGAAGTTTTCTTTGCCGGCAAAATTAATGAAGAGGGAGTTGTTGTAACTGTTGTTGCTGCAGCCCGAGGTAACACTAATTCTGTTCCTGTCAATTATTCTGAATCTCGCAAATGTTCAGTTCTTATTCATAATCATCCGTCAGGAAATCTTCATCCATCATCTGCAGATTTGTCTATTGCCTCTGACTGTTCCGAAAATGCTCAGGGATTCTATATCGTTAATAACGATGTAACAGAAGTATATGCTGTAATGGAACCAATTCTCCCTGTAGTAATCAAAAAATTAAATCCTGAAGATACAGCTTTTTATCTTACTGCACAGGGACCTTTTGCCAGAAAGTCAGAAAATTATGAAGAAAGACCTGTACAGATTTCTCTTGTAAAAAAAATTACTGAATGTTTTAACGAAAATAAAATCGGAGTTTTTGAAGCTGGAACTGGTGTTGGTAAGTCATATTCATATTTAATACCTTCAATTCTCTGGGCAGAAGAAAATAAAGAAAGAGTAGTTATTTCTACAGGTACCATTAATCTTCAGCAGCAGATTATGGAAAAAGATATTCCCGGGGCTGAAAAAATCCTGAATAAAAAAATCAAAGCTGTTCTTGTAAAGGGGCGTCAGAATTATATTTGTTTAAGACGGCTTGAAGAAACTGGAAAAGAACGGGATCTTTTTTCTGAGGAACAGGAAACTTTTGATAAGCTTTATGAATGGTCAAAAAATACAAAAACAGGTAATAAAAGCGATTTGTCTTTTATGCCTCCTGAAAATGTCTGGCAGAAGGTAAACTCCGAAGCAGATGCCTGTATGGGAATGAAGTGTCCTTTCAGGGAAAAGTGTTTTGTTATGAAAGTTCGTAAAGAAGCTGCAGATGCAAATCTTCTTGTTGTAAACCATCATATTCTTTTTGCTGATATTGAATCACGGCTTGAAGGTGCCGGGTATGATGATACTGCCGTTCTTCCTCCTTATAAAAGAATTATTTTTGATGAAGCACATGGTATTGAAGATGCGGCAACTTCTTTTTTTAGCGGACAGTTCAACAGATTTAAGATTTTAAAACAGCTGAATTTAATGTACAGAACAAGACGAGGGTCTGCTGCAGGTTTTATTTTCTCACTTTTATCTCTTGTTACTGCAGAAGATAATTCAACTGATTTGATAGAAAATATTAACCATATAAAGGTTGCTCTTGAAGATATGGAACAGTCTGCACTTGAACTCATGCAGAATGAATATACTTTGCGATTATACGGTCAGAATTCAGCGCTTTTTGTAAATATGCTTCACTATATGTCTATATTGCAGAAGCATCTTGTTGAATTTACAGGAAACGTAAGAAAACTGTTTGATTATGTAAGTGATGAATTAAGTGATTCGCCTGTAATTTATGAATCTAAAAGTGTATTAAGAAGACTGGAAGATGCTGCAGCTATGCTTACTAATTTTCTTGCATGGGCAGAACATCCGGAATGTGTCTTTTGGATTCAAAAAACACGGCTTAGTGCCAATGCTGCAAAAGGTTTTGACAATCCATATTATATTCAGTTTTATCAGACTCCACTTGATATTGCACAGACAATGAATAAAGGAGTATATGAACCTATGGATAGTGTGATATGTACATCTGCTACATTATCTATTGGTGCTTCTTTTAATTACTGGAAAAAAAGAACTGGAGTTTCTTTTGCAGAAAAAGAAAGGGTTTTAGAGGGAAGTTTTCCATCGCCTTTTCCATATAAGACTAACGTTGTTTTTGCAGTTACAAAAGATGCACCCTTTCCGGAAAACGCTGTTGAGTTTCAAAGGTATGCGGAAGATGCAATTGTAAAACTCATTAGAGCTGCAGGCGGAAAAACTCTCGTTTTGTTTACTTCTTATGAGTCTCTAAGACATGCCTGTGATACAGCCCGTACAGCTTTAAAAATGACAGGATTGAAAATATTGAAGCAGGGGGATGATGACAGATTCAGACTTTTAAATCTGTTTAAGGAAGATACATCAAGTGTTCTGTTTGCTACACAATCTTTCTGGGAAGGCGTAGATGTACCTGGAGACAGTTTATCTCAGGTAATAATTGTAAAGCTTCCTTTTGGTGTTCCTACAGATCCTGTTTTTGCAGCCAGATCTGAATTGATTCAGAAAAGGGGAGGAAGTCCTTTTATGGAACTTTCTGTTCCTGATTCTGTCATAAAATTCCGTCAGGGATTTGGTCGTTTAATGCGCAGAAGTGATGATAAAGGTGCTATTGTTGTTCTTGACAGAAGAATTGTTGAAAAACAGTATGGAAGAATGTTTACATCAAGTGTGCCTGAAACTATTAAGATTTATGATACAGTTGATGTAATTGCAGGTGCTGTAGCAGGATTGATTGATTAAAAAAAAAATCCCGCCGGTGATTGTGTACTTTAATCACTGCGGGATTTATAAAACCTATTAAAGATTATTTTCTGAAATCTTTAGGGCGACGTTCTGTGCGTTTGCACTTTGAACACTCTGCAAGGTTGCGGAGTCTGCCGTTTTCGTACATAGTTTTCATTACGATTTCGCCACCACAATCAGGGCATTCAAATTTCTGTGTTGCAACTGTAGTACGAGAGTTCTTACTAGCACCAGCCATGACTATCCTCCAATAAATATTCGAATATGTTCAAGTATAATAATATTAATCGGAGTTACTGTCAATAATTAAGGTTCTGTGGAATGCCATAAAATGGTGTAATTTGATATATTAATAGAAATTACAAGGAAAAACATATTGACTATAAAAATCGGCTTTGATAAAATAATCAAAGTTTTTAATTGGGGGTGCCTCCTTTGGCTGGAAAAAAATCATCTGCTGAAAAGAAATATGCACAGAGCGAAGTTCGCCGTTTGCACAATAAAGCAATTAAAAGTGAAGTTCGTACTTATGCCAGACAGTTTGTAGAAGCTGTACAGGCTAAAGATGCAGAAGCTGCTAAAGCTAAGCTTAACACACTTGTTTCTAAGCTTGACTCAGCACGCAGCAAGGGTGTTCTTACACGCAATGCTGTTTCACGCAAGAAGTCACGCATGATGAAACTTTACAATGTTTCATTCAGCGCTGAAGCTTCAAAATAATTACTTTAGACTTTAGTCTACAAAACCTGATATAGCCGGTTTTTTTATCTGGCTGTATCAGGAATTTTTTTTTCTAATTTGATAAGGGGTAAATGATGTCTGCTAAAAAAGTAACAAAATATGATTTAGTTGAAAAAGTTTACCAGAAAACAAATTGGGAAAAAAGAATCGTTCAGGATGTTGTTGAACAGCTTCTTGATGAATTAAAAGATGCCCTTAAAGAAGGAAATACAATTGAACTTCGTGGTTTTGGTACTTTTGAACCAAGACTTAGAAAGGGCCGTTCCAAAGCAAGAAATCCTAAAACCGGGGCTCTGCTTACTGTTGCTCCTCATTATGTAGCTGCTTTCCGTTCTGGACAGGAGCTTAAAAAATCACTGTGGGATTTGCCCGTTCTTCCTGGCCATGAGCCTTCTGACGAAGAATAATTTAAGTTCAAATGAACTTTCTTTCTAATATCCTTTTAATCTTTTTATCAGCTTTTTTTACTTTTCTAAGTCATCCCAATTTCATTTTTTCTGATGGCCTTTCTTTTTTTTCATGGTTTAACCTTGTTCCTTTTTTATACCTTCTTAAAAAAAACAATTTAAGAAACTGTGTTTTATCCGGCACTGTTTATGGTTTTTTAAGCTGTTTTTTTGTTTGTAACTGGCTTATAACTTATAACTTCTGGGCTGGTTTTTTTGTATATATTCTTTTTGCATTTTACTGGGCAGTTTTGTCTTTTTTATTAAAATTTTCATTCAAAATTAAATATCATTATCTTCTGATTGTTCTGCTTTTAGTTGTTCAGGAAATAATAAGCGTAAAAGGCTATCTTGGTTTTGGTTATTGCCTGTCAGTGTATTCTCAGTGGAATAATTCTTTTTTCCTTTCCGCTGCTTCGAGATTTGGAATTTGGATAGGTTCTCTTCTTTTAATTTCTGTAAATGTATTTATATTCAAAATTATTGAAGTATTTCTTGAAAAAAAATTTGAAACTTCCTTTACAGAGTTGTCCATTTCTTTAATGGTTCCCGGATTTTTTTTCTGTCTGATGCTTTTCTGTTCTTTTTATCCCTATAAACATCAGGAATCCGAAAATTCTTTGAAAGTTCTTTTGATACAGAATAATGCCGATCCATGGCAGGAAGGAATTGATGAATATATAAGGGAAGTGGAAGAACTGAAAAACTTAACGGATGAAGCTCTCCGGGAATATCCTGAAACAGATCTTGTTGTATGGCCGGAAACTGCAGTTGTTGTTGATGTTCTGAAATACATAGATAAAAGTGAAAGTCAAAAAAGACATAAGCTTGCAAAAGACCTTTTTGAATATTTTGAATCAAAAGATGCAGTTTTTATTACAGGAAACAATCATGATGATTACAACTGTGCATTGCTTGTTAAAAAGGATTCTGAAAAAAAAATCTTTACTGACTTGTACAGAAAAAATCACCTTGTTCCCTTTTCTGAAGATTTTCCTTTGAAAACAATTCTTCGTCCCGTTTATATCAAGATGATTGAAAGCGGCAATGTTTTCTGGAAGAAGGGAAACGGAATCAATCTTCTGGAGTTTAGAGCTGAAAATTTTAATGAATTAATTAAGGCCGGAACTCCAGTTTGTTTTGAAGATACTTTCTCTGAGATACCAGCCATGATGAAAAAACAGGGAGCTAATATTATTGTTAATCTCAGTAATGATTCCTGGTCAAACAGTCTGGCTTGTCAGAAACAGCATCTTGCCATAGCCTGTTTCAGATGTGTCGAAACCGGTTTATGGGCAGTAAGGGCTACAAACAGCGGTCAGACCTGCGTTATAAACAGTAGTGGAGAAGTATTAAAGGAACTTGCTCCATTTACAAAAAGTCATTTGTATTGCGAAGTTAAATTAAATAATATAAAATAAAAATATGTCAGAAGAAATTAAAACAGAAAACACAGTTGAAAATAAACAGGATGAAGTTCAGAAAAAAAACATTACAGTTTTTGGAAAAGAAACTGAATTTGACGGTGAACTTGAGTTCTCAGACAATCTTGTAATTACAGGAAAATTTAAAGGTAGAATTAATGCTACTGGTGAACTTGAAATTGACAAGACTGCAATCTGTGATGTTGATTCAATTAAAGTTAATTCTGTTGTAATCTCGGGCAAAGTAAAAGGAAATATTGAAGCAAAAGAAAGAGTTGAAATGTGCTCTGGAAGTCAGGTAACTGGTGATGTTTTAACAGGAAGAATCAGAATTGCAGACAATGTAGACTTTGAAGGACAGGTTTCAATGCTTGAAAAAGAACCTGAAGTTGATTTATTTTCAGTTGCATCTGATGAATACAAGCAGGCTCTTATTGTAAAATCTGACCTTCCACACTAGGTTATTTGTTGACTTTTTTTTAACTGAGAGAATATAATTAGTTTATCAAATCTTATTTATTATTATCATTTTTTGAAAATCCTTTAAAAGTTCTAAATATTTTTTAACCATTTATGGAGAAATCTTAATGGCATTACTTAAACGTCGTTTTCTCGACAAATCTGAGGACTCAAAAAAAGAAGAGTCCCAGCCACAGCTTGAACTGGAAATTCAGCCAGAAACTTTTGAACCACCTGTAGAACCTGCTGCAGAGCAGAGTACAGGTGAACCAGCATCTGAACCTGCAGAATCAGGTGAAACACAGACTGCTTCTGAAGAAAATGCAGAAACCGGGAATGCAGCTAAAACTGTTGTTAAACCAAGAAGAAGAATTGTTATTAAAACAGAAAGTAAAGGTGAAGCTTTACAAGATGCTTCTTCAGAAAACAGGCAGATCAGAAACAATAATCATCAGAGAAACAGCCGTCAGTCATACAGAGAACGTATTGCTGCCAGAAACGCTGCAAGAGATGAAGCAACAGCTGCTGCACAAATTATTGAAAATCCTGAAGAATACGAATCAAAACCAAGAATTCTTATTAATGACCTTACAAAAATGAGCATGCCGGAACTTCGTGCAATGGCAATTGAAAAGGGATTCCCTGAAGAAGAAATTCCTTCAATGAAGAAGCAGGATGTTATTTTCCAGATTCTTAAAGCTCATACAGAACACGGTGGATTAATTTTCGCTTCCGGTGCCCTTGAAATCCTTCCTGACGGATACGGATTCCTTCGTTCTCCTCAGAACTCATATTTGCCTGGTCCTGATGATATTTACATCAGTCCAAGCCAGATTCGTCTGTTTAACCTTAAAACTGGTGATACAGTATATGGTCAGACCAGATCTCCAAAAGAAGGTGAACGTTTCTTTGCTCTCCTTAGAATTGAAACAGTAAACTTCGATGAGCCTCGTATTGCTCAGACCCGTGTTCCTTTCGAAAACTTGACTCCACTTTATCCAAATGAAAAACTTACTCTTGAAACAGTAAGTGATGAATATTCAGGCCGTATTGCAGATCTTTTTGCTCCAATCGGAAAAGGTCAGCGTCTTTTGATTGTTGCTCCTCCAAAAGCAGGTAAAACAATCCTTATGCAGAAGATTGCAAATGCAATTACAGCCAATAACCCTGAAGTTTACCTTATTGTCCTTCTTATTGATGAACGTCCTGAAGAAGTTACAGAAATGGAAAGAGCAATTAAAGGTGAAGTTATTTCTTCAACATTTGATGAACAGGCAACTCGTCATGTACAGGTAGCCGAAATGGTTCTTGAAAAAGCTAAGCGCCTTGTTGAACATAAGCGTGATGTTGTAATTCTTCTGGATTCTATTACTCGTCTTGCCCGTGCATATAACATTACTGTTCCAACATCAGGAAAGGTTCTTTCCGGTGGTGTTGATTCTAATGCTCTTCACAAGCCAAAGAGATTCTTTGGTGCTGCCCGCAATATTGAAGAAGGCGGTTCTTTGACAATCATCTCTACAGCTCTTATTGAAACAGGAAGCCGTATGGATGAAGTTATTTTTGAAGAATTTAAAGGAACCGGTAACTCTGAAATTAACCTTGACCGTAAACTTGCAGAACGCCGTCTGTTCCCTGCAATCAACATTAAAAAGTCCGGAACACGTAAAGAAGAACTTCTTCTTACAGAAGATGAACTTCAGAAAATCTGGGTTCTCCGCAAAGTTATTGCTCCAATGGAAGATGTTGAAATTACAGAACTTATTCTTCAGCAGATGAAGAAAAGTAAGGATAATAAGGCATTCCTTTCTAATATGAATACAGGTTCTGCTGCTCAGGATTAGTTTTAATGGTGCTGTTTGTTGACTAAACAGCGCTTTTTTTTATAGAATAAGAAATCACTCTTGTGGTGTTAACTTGCTTCCTAACAGTGATGAAATGATAGAAGTGGTCCTGACAAGGATTTTGCACAAGCTAGAGGTGACTGGGGTTGCTTTAATATCGGGCAAGAGATAAGGAGTTTTATTATGAGAGAAGGTATTCACCCGGAATACAAATTGACAAAAATTACTTGCGCTTGCGGTAATGTAATCGAAACACGTTCAACAGTTGAAAACATCAACGTTGAAATTTGTTCTGCCTGCCACCCATTCTACACAGGTAAGCAGAAGCTGGTTGACACTGCAGGACGTATCGACCGCTTTAACAAGCGTTACGGTATTCAGGCTAAAGCTGAATAGCAGCTTTCATTTACAGAAAGACCTTTCTGATTTTTCAGAAAGGTCTTTTTTTTGCGTTAGGGATAGTAGTGGCGGCAAAGCCGTTGCGTCAGCAATGAAGCGATAGCGGAACCACGGATAGCCCGGCCGGCTCTGACGGCAACGCCCTTATAATAAACTGATTTTCCAGCAGCGGTGGATTTTTTTGCCTTTGTAATCTTCTGGAATTGACTGTTCTGTAATGTCCTCAATTTTGTAGTCCAGACCTTCTGTTTTGTTTCTGAGTTGGGATTCTTCAAAATTTAAGCGGCGGCTGTTTGTAGAAAAATAGAGGATTCCTTTTGGCTTAAGGATTTTTATACATTTTGAGCAAAGACTGCTCCAGTCCCTGTTTATATCCAGTACATTTGTTGTGGCTTTTGAATTTGAGAATGTTGGAGGGTCTAAGATAATAATATCGTAACGGTTTGTTCCTTCTTCGCTGGCAACTTCTGCGTTTTTCTGGTTCAAAAAGCCTGTTACATCCTGACGGGTAAAAAAGTATTTGTTGCGGTCTTTAAAATCATTAAGTTCAAGATTTGACTTTGCCCAGCTGATATAAGTGTTGCTTAAATCTACTGATTCTACCCGGCGGGCTTTTCCTTCTGCTGCATAAACTGAAAAACTGCCTGTGTAACAGAAAAGGTTAAGAACGGATTTGCCGCTGGCTGTGGCTCTTACAACTGAACGAAGAGGTCTGTGATCCATAAAAAGACCTGTGTCCAGGTAATCGCTTAAATTAATTTTAAAAAGCTGTCCGCATTCCTGTGTAAGGCCTTGGAGAGTTCTGTCTGATTCAATCTTTTCGTACTGATCTGTGCCTTTCTGCTTTTTGCGGAGCTTGTGAATTACATGAGATTCCGGAATCTGGAGAACTTTTGCAGCAGCCTGTGCCATTAAATCCATCCATTCCTGTTCTTCTTTTTCGTCTTTTTCATAAGGACGTTCGTAAAGATAAAGATGAAGGTATGTTCTCTGTTTCTGGTCTGTAATTGCTGAATTATCGTTGGCAGAAATACGGGCTTCAAATTCACGCATCCATTTTGCACATTCTACCTTATCAGTAATTTCCTCAGGGAGAAATTCGTACAGGTCTGCGGCAAGAGGGACTTCCGGAATGTCTTTATCGTAAAGACGATAACAGCTGATTCGTTCCCGGCGGGCCCATTTTTTTAAGAGTTTGTATTTTTTTGAAAGTCTGTTGGCGAATAATTCTGCCTGATACTGATTTTTATTTTCCATATTTATATTTTAGCGAAAATCCTGTGAAAAATATAGTAAGTTGAACTATAGGACAAAAAACAGTATAATTTTCTAATATTTGCTAAGAAATTATGAATTATTCAGAAATAAATTTATTTGAAACACTTGCCAGCGGTATTAGTGAAGCTGGTTATGTAACTTGTACACCTGTTCAGGAACAGGTATTGAAAATTTCTCTTGACGGTTCTGACCTTTATGTTCAGTCTCAGACTGGGACTGGAAAAACAGCTGCTTTTCTTGTAACTATTATGCAGCAGCTTCTCTCAGGGGGAAAATGCGAAGGTAAAAATGCTCTTGTTATGGTTCCTACCCGGGAGCTGGCAGTTCAGGTTGAAGAAGAAGCTAAAAAGCTGGGGAAAAATACAGGCCTAAAGTTTGTTTCCATTTACGGTGGTGTGGGATACGAAGAACAGATTGCCAGACTTGAAAAAGGCGCTGATATTATTATTGGTACTCCAGGCCGTGTTATTGACTTAAAAGAACAGGACAAACTGGATTTAACTCATGTATCTTATCTTGCCATTGATGAAGCTGACCGTATGTTTGATATGGGCTTTTATCCTGATCTGCGTAAAATCCTTAAATTTTTACCTTCTTCAGAAACAAGACAGACAATGCTTTTTAGTGCCACTTTGAATACTTATGTAAAAAATCTGGCCTATGAATATACTAAAGATGCAAAAGAAGTAACTATTGAAGCTGAAAACATTACTGTTGATGAAATTGACCAGGAACTGATTCATGTTGGAAGTGATGATAAAATTAAGCTTCTTATGGGAATTATTTCAAGAGAAAAGCCTGACAGCCTTATTATTTTCTGTAACACTAAAAAATACTGTGAAATTCTTTCCAGAAGACTTGATGCTAATGGTGTAAAAAATGAATTCATTATCGGGGACCTTCCTCAGACAAAGCGTCTTCGCATAATGAACAATTTTAAAAGCGGAAAAATTAAGTGTCTTATTGCCACAGATGTGGCTGCCCGTGGTATTGATGTTAATGACCTGGCAATGGTAATTAATTACGATCTTCCAAACGAAGCTGAAAATTATGTTCACCGTATTGGCCGTACAGCCCGTGCAGGAAAAAAAGGAAAAGCTTATTCTTTCTGCGGCGATACTCAGGAAGACGCTTTCAATCTGATGGGAATCGAAAAATACATTGAAAAGAAGATTCCTTACATTGTTGCAGGCAGTGAAGATTTTGGAACTGATCTTTCTGAAGGTAAAAACTGGAATACTGAAAAAAGGAACAGAAATGATTCTAAGAATTTCAGAAGCGGCAGAAAATCTGATAAAAATGACAGAAACAGAAAAGCAGGATTCAACAAAAAAAGTTCTGGTTTCCGTTCTGGAGAAAGAACTTCCAGAGAAGAACTGGACAGACTTAGTTCTATGTCTGCAGATGAAAGAAGAGAATACTTTAAGCAGAAATATGCAGGAAAGTATTCTTTTGAGCAGAAAACAAGAAAGCCTTACGACATAAATAATAACCGTAATGGTAAAAAAAGAAACTTTGACAGGAAAAAAAATGGCGGAAAACCTGCTTCATCTCAGGTGAAAAAAACAGGATTTTTTGGCAGACTTTTTGCAATGTTTACTAAAAAGAAATAGAGAGCCCGGCGTTGCGCCCGGCGATTGAGGGCGCAGAGAGGGTAGGTCGCAACGAAGTGCGGCCGCAGGGGGAGACTTCCCCCTTTATTTAATGAAAATTCAGGGAGAAAAAAATGATTACAGTATCAGACGTAAGCTTACACTTTAGCGAAAAGCCTCTTTTTAAGGATGTAAACCTTAAATTTACTGCAGGCAACTGTTATGGAATTATTGGTGCCAATGGTGCCGGAAAATCAACATTTTTGAAGGTACTTTCTGGAGAACAGGAAAGAGATTCCGGTGAAATTATCATTACTCCGGGTGAACGCATGGCTGTTCTTAAACAGGATCACTTTGCATACGATGAATATGCCGTAAAAGAAACTGTAATGATGGGTTATCCAAAACTTTATGAAGTTTCTAAGGCTCGTGATGAAATTTACGCTAAAGCTGACTTTACAGAAGAAGACGGTATTAAATCTGCAGAACTTGAAGCTCAGTTTGGTGAACTTGGGGGATACGAAGCTGAAAACCAGATTGAACAGATGCTTTCTGGTCTTGGTCTTGAAGAAAAGTTCCATGACAAGATGATGAGTGAACTTGATGAATCTCAGAAAGTTCGTGTTCTTCTTGCACAGGCTCTTTTTGGTAATCCAGAAATTCTGGTACTGGACGAACCTACTAACGGTCTTGACCTTGAATCGATTAACTGGCTGGAAGACTTCCTTCTTGACTTTGAAAATATCGTAATTGTTGTAAGCCATGACCGTCACTTCCTTAATACTGTTTGTACTGTTACATGCGATATTGACTACGGAAAAATTACTCAGTTTGCCGGTAACTATGACTTCTGGTATCAGATGAGCCAGATTCTTCAGAAACAGGCTAGAGACCAGAAAAAGAAGAATGAAGAAAAGGCTAAAGATCTTAAAGAATTTATCCAGCGGTTTGCTTCAAATGCTGCAAAGAGCCGTCAGGCTACTTCTCGCAAAAAGGTTCTGGAAAAGCTGGAACTGGAAGATCTGCCAGTTACAAGCCGCAAGTTCCCTTTTGTTCAGTTTAAGCCAGACCGTGAAATTGGTAACAACGTACTTGAATGCCGTAAACTTAATTCAAAAGATGAAGACGGCGTACAGCTACTTAAAGATTACGATCTTATCGTAAACCGTACAGATAAAATCGCTTTTGTTGGTGTTGAACACAATACAATTTCTTCTCTGTTTGACATTATTGCCGGTGAAGTAAAACCTGAAAGCGGTGAATATTTCTGGGGACAGACAACAAGTTTTGTTTACCTTGGCCGCGATAACAACAAATACTTCAATAATGATTACAATATTACAGAATGGCTTAAACAGTATTCTAAGGAACAGGACGATGCTTACGTTCGGGGATTCCTTGGACGCATGCTGTTCTCTGGAGATGAATCACTTAAAAAAGTAAAGGTTCTTTCCGGTGGTGAAAAAGTTCGCTGTATGCTTAGTAAACTGATGCTGCAGGGGGCAAACATTCTTATTATGGATGATCCTACAAATCATCTTGACCTTGAAGCAATTGAATCCTTAAACCGTGCCCTTGTAGACTTCCCTGGTGTAATTCTCTTTACATCACACGACCATGAATTTATTTCTACAATTGCAAACCGCATTATTGAAATTACTCCAAAAGGTGTAATTGACCGTATGATGCCCTTTGATGATTATATGGCTGATGAACAGGTTCGTGCCCTTCGTGAAGAATATTACAAGGGTAGTGACAGAAAGATTAAGTTCTAGTTTATTGAGAGGCGGAGCAGAAATGTTCCGCTTTTTTTTAATTTTTTTTTGAAAAACTTAGTTTTTGCTATTGACCATAAATTCGATTTCAGATAATATAATTACATCAACGCCGCAGTAGCTCAGTTGGTAGAGCGCCGGACTGAAAATCCGTATGTCGTTGGTTCGATTCCAACCTGTGGCAGTTAAGCTTCTGACTTGGTCAGGAGCTTTTTTTTTGTACATAAACAGTTTCTGGATTTTTTTTTGAAAGGTTGAAAACTACTGTTTCATGGGTTAAAATTGATTCAGTGACACATTGGAGGTGTTTTATGAAAATGATTAAAAAGGCAGTTGTTTTGGCAGCTGCAGTATTTATGGCATCATCTGTATTTGCTAATAACTGGGAAGATTTTGTTGGGCTTCCAGAACAGTACAAAGAAACAGTTAAGACTGTAAATTCTGGTATGGCTGATTTTTCTAAACAGCTGGCAATAGCAGTTCCACAGGCTGCAACACAGCAGAATGTATGGGCAGATGCTTACATTGGACAGCTTTTCCCTTCTGTTCCACCACACATTGGTGGCGGTTTCAATATGGGACTTACTCACATTGATACTTCTGGAATTGCTAAGGCAGCTAAAGAGCTTAACATTAAGAATGTAAAGGATGATTATTACTATCCTGTATTTACAGCTGATATTCGTTTTGGTGGTGTACTTCTTCCATTCGACTTTGATATTGCTGTAATGAAAACTGGAAAAATCTCTACAGATAAAATCCCGGGTGCAAACCTTGACGTAGATTTCTTTACAATTGGTGCAGACTTCCGTTATGCACTTCTTGAAGGCGGACTTGTTATGCCAAAACTTTCTGTAGGTTTAGGATACTTTTATAACCAGGGTTCTTTCGGCTGTGATTCAAGCTATGCAAAAGCAAATGTTGATTACAAAATCCAGACAATGTATGTGCAGGCTCAGCTTTCTAAACAGATTCTTATGTTTACACCATTTGTTGGTTTAAGAGGTCTTGTTTCTAAACACGAAAATGACTGGTCATGGGCATTGAAAGATCAAACAGCTGTGAATGCTCTTACTGCTGTAGGTATGGAAACTGGTGGAAGCGGAACAGAAAAATCAGATATGTTTGATTTTAATGCTATCCAGCCACAGATTTTTGCAGGTATTGGTGTAAGTTTCCTGGTTCTTGATGTAAACCTGAGTATTACAGCTGATCTTCGTAACATTAAAGACAAGGGACTCTGGTCTGGTGCTGCCAGCGTAAGACTTTCCCTCTAGTTTTTTAATAAAATAATTTTTTAAAAACTTCTATGAAGTGCACCCCTAAAGCTGGACAAATAAAGTTCAATTTTTGGAGTGCATTTTTTTTGACTTCTTTCAATATTAGCAGATCTATCAGGGCAAACGCATCATAACCGATTTTATATTGAAAATGGCGCAAAGGAGTGAAACGGCTTGCGAAAACACTCGTTTTGTGCTGCCGCGAGAGCGGCAAACGTATATAGTTACAAGCACAAAACGCGTGTAGCATGCCAGCATGCGGTTTCGACAAGACGTTTTCACGACTGGAAGCCATTTTTAGCAGGGAATATATTTTAATGCGTTTGCCCTAGCAGATTTATTGAGTAACAGGCAAAAGTGTGTCATAATAACACATATATGAAAACAAAAATTGTATTTGCAGGTGGTGGTACTGGCGGCCATATTTATCCTGGACTTGCCATTGCTGATGAACTTAGAACAATTGCCAGAGAACAGAATACAGAAATAGAACTTTACTGGTTTGGAAACAGTAAAGGTATGGATAAAAATATTGTAGAAAAAAGTGGAAGTGTAGACCATTTCTGCGGAATTCCATCTGGAAAATTAAGAAGATATTTTTCCTTCAGTAATTTTATTGATTTATTCAAGGTAGCAGCAGGTTTTGTTGTTTCTTTTTTCAAACTTCTTTCTATCAGACCTGCAGTTCTTTTTTCAAAAGGTGGATTTGTTTCTGTACCACCTTGCATTGCTGCAAGAATTCTTGATATTCCTGTGTTCACTCATGAATGTGATTTTACACCTGGACTTGCCACAAGAATCAACAGTCGTTTTGCAACTAAAATTCTAGTTTCTTACGAAGAAACAAAAAAGTTCCTTTCCCAGAATAAAATTAATAAAACTGTGGTTACAGGAAATCCTGTTCGTCCGGTTTTTTACACAGCAGACGGAAAAAAAGGCAGAGATTTTATTTTCGGTTCTGAAGCAAAAACTGAAAAGCCTGAACTTCTTGTTCTTGGCGGAAGTCTTGGTGCTCATCAGCTGAATGAACTTGTAGTAAATAATCTTGAATGGTTAAAAGAACGTTTTAATGTTGTTCATCAGTGTGGTGCAAAAGATGCTGATTTTGTGCCGGTCAAGTCTGAAAGTTATTATCCCTATCCTTTTATTTACGGTGAAATGCCTGATGTAATTGCTTCTGCTGATATTATTCTTGCAAGAGCCGGAGCAAATTCTATCTGGGAATGTTCTGTAACAGGAAAGCCTATGGTTCTTGTGCCTCTTTGCGGAAACGGAACAAGAGGTGACCAGGTTGATAATGCTAAGTTTTTTGAAGAAAAAGGTGCTGCCTTTGTTCTTCTTGGGAAAGATGCCACTGATGAAAATTTGAAAAATTATCTTTCAAAACTTCTTGATGAAAAAGTAAGACAGAACATGGCTGACGCAAGTCTTAAACTTTCCCAGAACAAAAGACCTGCTAAGACAATTGCCGGCCTTATATTTGAACAGATTAATAAATAGGTTGAAGTTATGCATTTGAATATTCTTGATTGTATTTTTCTGCTTATAATTCTGGCATTTGCCGTAACAGCCTGTATGCACGGATTTTTGCAGGAACTTTTTGGAAAAATCGCAGTTATTGCAGGAACTGTAGTTTCTTTTTTATTCTGTGGAAAACTGGCTCCTTCCATTGAAAAAATAGTTGTTAATCCGGCTGCAAGTATTGTTCTTGCTTTTCTGATTTTGTTTATTGCTGTTTTTCTTTTTGTAAAAATTATTCAAAAACTTACTGAAAGTATTATGGAAGGAGAGATTCTTGGCAGTCTGGACAGAGTTCTTGGTTTTTTGTTTGGTGCATTAGAAGGACTGGCCATTGTTTGTGCCCTGCTTATTCTTGTAAAAGCCCAGCCCTGGTTTAATCCGGACAAATTAACAGAGAACAGTTTTTTCTGGGGATTCCTTCAAAACTATCTTAATTCATCAATTGAAAGTGTTAGAGGACGGTTTATTTAATGTTTGACAATCTTCTTTTTCAGAATGTTTCCAATCAGCTTATTACTGACTTAAAAAACAATAAGCTTCCTTCATCAATTCTTCTTTCTGGTCCTGAAGCATCAGGTAAGCTTACCTGTGCCCTGGAATTAGGAAGAGTGCTTTCTTGTACAGGAAACGGAACATTAGAAAAAGGAAACTGGCTTTGTGATTGTCCTGCCTGCAGAAAAAATAAAGAGCTTACCGGAACAAACATAATTCTTGCGGGACCAAGAGATTGTTCTCTTGAAATGCTGGCTGCAAGAAAAACTTTAATTCATGCAGCACTTAATAATTCAACCTGGATAACAGCTGCCAGGTATCTTTTTATTCGTTCTGTCCGAAAACTTACTTTGCGGTTTAGTCCTGTTTTGTGGGAAGGGGATGACAAAATTTCAAAAATTTCGCCCCTTCTTGAGGACATAAATGATAATCTTGAAATTTTAAGCATTTCGAAAGCTCTTCCACCAGTTGAAGAACTGGAAAAACTGACTGAAAAAATCATTGCCTCAGCTGAAAAACTTGAAAACGGCTATCTTTATGATTCTCTGCCTATTGATCACATCAGGCGAGCTTCTTTCTGGGCCCACTTAAAATCAAATGAGGGTAAAAAAGTAATCATTATTGAAAATGTGGAAAAAATGAATGAAAGCTGCCGTAATGCCCTTTTGAAGATTCTTGAAGAACCTCCTGAAGATGTTTTTTTTATTCTTACTACAGCCAGAAGGGGTGCTGTTATGCAGACAATTCTTTCCAGAGTAAGAACTTATACATTTTTTCAGCGTACAGGTGAACAGCAGAAAACTGTTATTAGCCGGGTGTTCCATCATGAAGGAAATGATGAAAATGTAATCCAGTATCTTCAGACTTATCTGCCGGTAACTCCTGATGCAATAAAAAAAGAAGCTTTTGATTATTATGCAGGAATAAAAAATAATCACCTTGTTAATGTTGCTGCTTTTGTAAAAAACTGTGGTGATTTTGAGCCTAGAACTTTATTCAAAATATTCCTGAGAGGTCTGACAGAAGCTCAGCGTGAAGTCAATAATCCAGAAATTGAACATAAAAATCTGGAGGCAATTATTGAGTGTTACAATAATGTTTCTGTTTTTAATGTAAAACCTGTAGCCGCTCTTGAAAAACTTTACAGAGATCTGGCTTCTATCAGAAAAGTTAATTTAAGGTAAATAAAGTGCAGGATATTTCTAACAGAGTTTATGAGAAGCTTTCAAAATTCTCTCAGGGACAGCTTGAATCTCTTTTTACTGAACTTCACTTTCAAAATGATGTTTTAAAGTCTATTGTCCAGTCTCTTTCTACAGGACTTGTTTGTGTAGACAAAAACTGGAAGCTGATAGAAATGAATAATGCAGCAGAAAGAATGCTGCCTTTAAATCTGTCTTCTGAAGAAATAAAAGACAGAGGAAAACGTTTTTTTGAATTTATCGAAGACGGCGAAATGGCTGCCTTTTTTAAGGACTGTTGTGAAAATAACAAAACAAATCTAAGCGATGAATATACTACACAAACTTCCAGCGGATCTGTCAGATTTATTGAAGTTACCGTTTCCCCTTTAATTAAAGAACATGAAATTTCTGGAAGCATTATTCTTATACAAGACATTACTGAAAAACGAAATCAGGAAATTCTTCTTCACAGAATGGAAACTCTTGCCGGGTTAACAAATATTGCAGCCAGCGTGGCACACGAAATAAAAAATCCTCTTGGAGCAATCAGTATTCATATTCAGCTGCTGCAGAAGGCCTTGAAAAAGAAAAGAGAAGGCGATGGACTTTTGCCTGATCCAAAATATGCTGAAAATTACCTTGAAATCGTAAATCAGGAAATTGAACGTTTGAACAAAATTGTTGTTGATTTCCTGATGGCTGTAAGACCAATTTCTGCCCAGCTTACTCTTGTTAAACCAGACACAATACTTTCACAGTTTATTGATTTTTTAACTCCAGAGTTTACTGAGAAAAAAATCAGAATTGAAACTGAGTTCTGCAAAGACTGTCCAAAACTTCTTATTGATGAAAAATTATTCAGGGAAGTTATTGTTAATCTTGCTCAAAATTCTCTTGCTGCAATTACTGAAAGATTCAGTTCAAATTCAAAAGCTCATGCCTTTGAAGAAGTTATGTACGGAAAACTTTCAATCACAACTTATATCAAAGAAGATAAATATTATCTGATTTTTAAAGATAATGGCTGTGGTATGAGCAGCGCAGTTAAAGAAAGAGTTTTTGAACCATACTACACAACAAAAGCAAATGGTACAGGTCTTGGCCTGGCTATGGCTTATAAAATTATTAAAGAATTTTCAGGAGATATTTCCGTTGAATCAGTTCAGGGTGAAGGAACTGAATTTACAATTACAATCCCTGTTCCTCAGACTCAGCAGAAACTGCTTGTGCAGAAAAAAAGCAGTCAGGAGGATTTGTAATGAATTTTACTCTGCTTGTAATTGATGACGAAAAAAATATCAGGGAAGGTCTTGCTACTGATTTTGAAATGGACGGTTACAATGTTAAGGTTGCCGCCAATGGTCAGGAAGGAATTGATTTTCTTGAAAAAGGTAATATTGATTTAGTAATTACAGACCTGAGAATGCCTGTAATTTCCGGTGAAGATGTTCTGAAAAAAGTAACTGCTGAAATGCCTGGAATCCCGGTAATTGTTTTAACTGGACACGGCTCAATTGATTCTGCAGTTTCAGCAATGCAGAACGGAGCTTATGATTTTTTAACTAAGCCATTAAATCTTAATCATCTTGAACTTGTTGTAAAACGTGCTCTTAAAAACAGAGAATTAAGTCTTCAGCATCAGCAGCTTTTAAAAGATGTTAGCGATGAAAAAAAATTAAAGTCCCTTGCAGCAAAAAGTCCGGCCATGCTAAAAGTTGAACAGCTTGTAAAAAAAGTTTCTGATTCAAAAATCAGTGTTCTTATTACAGGTGAAAGTGGGGTAGGAAAAGAAGTGGTGGCAGATGCTATACACAATACTTCTGGCCGCAAAGATAATGCTTTTGTAAAAGTTCATTGTGCAGCCTTAAGCGAATCCCTTCTTGAAAGTGAATTATTTGGTCACGAAAAAGGTGCTTTTACCGGGGCCGAATCTTTGCATAAAGGAAAGTTTGAACAGGCTGATGGCGGAACTATATTCCTTGATGAAATTGGAGAAATCAATAAAAACATTCAGGTTAAACTTTTAAGAGTTCTTCAGGAAAAAACTTTTGAACGGGTAGGCGGCGAAGAAACTTTTAAAGTTGATGTAAGAATTATTGCAGCTACCAATAAAAATCTGGAAGAAGAAGTAAAAGCCGGCCGCTTCAGGGAAGATTTATTTTTCCGATTAAAGGGGATTGAAATTAATGTTCCTCCTCTTCGGGAAAGGCGGGAAGATATTCCTGTTCTCCTTAACACTTTTGTTTCCAGGTTTAATGAAGAAAACGGGAAACATATTTCTGGTTTTTCAACAGAAGCTAAAAATGCAATTTTTGCTTATAAGTGGCCAGGTAACATTCGTGAACTTGAACATTGTATTGAAAGTGCTGTTGTAATGGCGGCAGGTAATGAAATTGAAGTTGAAGATCTGACAATAAATGTTCCGGAATCTCAAGCTAAAGATGGAATAATTATTCCTATTGGAACAAGTCTGGAAGAAGCAGAGAAGACAATTATTCTGCAGAACCTTCAGGCTAACAAAGGCAATAAAAGTAAAACTGCAGATGTATTAAAAATTGGAAGAAAAACTCTTCACAGAAAACTTAATGAGTATGGTATTTCTACCGAAAGTGAAGCAGATTTTGAAGATTAATTCTTATTCAGAGTACCATTTTTCCAGAAGTTTCCAGGCTTCTACAATCTGTCCTGTCTTTTCTCTTGTAATTTTCCTCATAATTTCATTGTCAGCGTTTTTGTCCGGGTGAAATCTTTGAAGTTTTTTGTGGTATTGAGATTTTGCCTGATCAAAATTCATATCATCTGTGATTTCAAGAAGGGAACAGGCTTTTTGAATGTCAGGATGAGCATATTTTATAAGTTTTTTTGAATTAGACACTATACAGTTGGGGGAATCGGTATTAAGATGTATACTTTTGTGTACATTATTTGAGCTAAAATTATTGTCTTTTTCTGTATTTTGCTGATTCTGAGTATTTCCTGTATGATTTTGTATACACTCTGAGTTAGTTTCTTTGGAGATTTGCTCTTTTTTATTCTGATTCTGGTCAAAAAAATTGCCGGAATCAATGGCATCTCGGAGAAGCTCTCCTAATTTATCGTACATTGATTCCGGCATCTTTAGTTATTCCTGTCTTTTTTATTAGATAATTGTTCCAGCCGGGATAACTGCACCCTTACGGATAACAATGATTCCGTCTGCTGCATAGAACAAACCGTGATCACCGTCTTCGTATTTCTTTCCGCTTACGTTAATCTGACAGTTGTCACCGATAGCAGCATCTTTATCAATAATTGTGGCAGCAATTTTACAGTTTTTACCAATACCGATGTTTGGTTTACCTGTTTTTGCATTTTCAGCTTTTTTATCTTCTGTTTCGTAGAAGTCAGCACCCATTGTAATTACACCGTCCAGATCTGAGCCTGTTTCGATGATAGAACGAACACCGATTACTGAACGCTTGAGGGTAGCTTTTGTAATTACACAACCTTCAGATGTAAGGGAGTTTTCAATATTTGCTCCATTAATCTTAGAAGGAGGGAGGTTACGCATATGTGTGTAAATTGGTTCTTCAACGTCATAGAAGTTGAAAGAAGGATTGTATTCTGTAAGATCCAGTGTAGCTTCATAGAAACTGCGGATTGTACCGATGTCTTCCCAGTAGCCGTCAAAAATGTATGAGTTAACTTTCTTTGAAGTAATAGACTGAGGAATGATTTCTTTGCCAAAGTCTGTAAAGTTGTTGTTAAGTGCTTCTTCCATTGCATCTGCATTGAAAATGTAGATACCCATTGAAGCCAGGTATTCTTTTTCTGCAGGAAGGTTACCACGGGCATTCTCTGGAATTTTCCAGTCAGAGATATCTTTGTCTTTAGCTGGTTTTTCCTGGAATGCTGTAATCTTGTGATTTTTATCAATCTGCATAATACCAAAACCAGAAGCATCGTGACGATTTACAGCTGTTGTGGCAATTGTAATGTCAGCACCGCTTTCTATATGGCTGTCCATGAAACTCTTAAGGTTCATGCGGTAAAGCTGGTCGCCGGAAAGAATAATGTAGTGAGTAGGGTTCTGTGAACGGAAGTGAACCATGTTTTTGCGGACAGCGTCAGCAGTTCCTTCAAACCATCCGTCATGTTCCAGTGTCTGTTCTGCAGCAAGAATTTCAACGAAACCACCGGAGAAGTTATCGAAGTTGTAGGAATTTGTAATGTGATGATGCAAAGATGCACTGTTGAACTGTGTCAAAAGATAGATTTTTCTATATCCGGAGTTAATACAGTTAGAAATTGGAATATCAACGATTCTGTATTTTCCGCCAAACGGAACTGCAGGTTTTGATCGTTCTTTTGTGAGAGGATAAAGACGGGTACCTTTACCACCGCCTAAAATAATTGCTATTACTCTTGGTTTAACTGTAGATGTCATAAAAACTCCTGAAAAAAATATTTAGTAATAATTAATTATAAATCCAGATTCGGGAGTTTTCAAATTAAAAAGAAAAAATGATTAAAGATTATCTTGTTTTTCTTCAATATGGTCTGATTTTTCAAGAAGTTCATTGAAAGCTGATGAAGGCATTGGCTTTGCATAGAAAAAGCCCTGAACAATATCACAGCCCATGTTTTTGAGAAGTTCAGACTGTTTTTCGTCTTCAACACCTTCGGCTACAGTTGTCATATCCAGATCTTTTGCCATTTTGATTACAGAGTTAATGATAATATGTTCTTTTTCTGTATCGTTTTGTGTGTTAAGGAATTCTTTATCCAGTTTTATAACATTTGCAGGAATATCTTTTAAAAGGCTTAATGAAGAGAAACCTGAACCAAAATCGTCAACAGAAATAGAAAAACCTGCATTTTTTATATCGTGCATTGCTTTTAAGAGACGATCTTTGTTGTCCATCATAAGGCTTTCTGTAAGTTCAATTTCAATTGAGGATGGAGCAATTTCGTATTTTGATGCGATTGCTTTGTAAATTTTTGCAATATCAGGGTTGTATAACTGAACTCTGGAAAGATTGCAGCTGATTGTAATGGGCTGTTTTTCTTTTTTGCCGGCCTGCGCTTTGTTCCATTTGTCCAGAAACTGACATACGTTTTCAAAAACAAGGAGGTCGATTTTTTCGATAAATCCGTTTTTTTCAAAAAGAGGTACAAAGTATGATGGAGTTAAAAGTCCACGTTTTTTATGGTTCCAGCGAACAAGGGCTTCTGCACCGATGATTTTTCCTGTATTGAAAAGGAACTTCGGCTGATAGTAAACGATGAATTCATTTTCCTGAAAAGCCCGTTCCATATCAAAAATAATGTCTTTTTCATGTTGAGTTGTATTTTCCATCTGAGTTGTGAAAATACAGATTCTTTTTGGATTTAATCCTGCTTTACCTGCTTTTCTGGCAGTTTCTGCTTTATCCATCATAACTTCAACATTTTCTGCAGGATCTTTTATTTCGTAAACACCAATAGAAAATTCCAGCTTAAAATGATCGGGAAGAAGTGATGTGATTTCATCCGGTACGCTTGTCATATTGATTACAATATCTTCAAGAATCGGAAGGAATGTTGCATTTATAAGAAATGAAAAATTATCATTGAAATTGCGGCAGAGAACACTGTTTTCTGGAGCAGATTTTGCAAAATGATGTCCAAGAGCTTTTATAATGTTCAGACTTTTTTCCTGTCCAAAAGCTTCTGTAATGTATCTGTAGGAATTAATATCAATAGAAACGAGGGAGTATTCACTGGCTCTTGAATTTGCCAGCTTTTTTTTAACATCAATAATGAATTTTTTAGTTGTGTTTAATCCTGTCAGTTCATCCTGCATCATAAACTTTTTCATTTTGTGATTTGAAACAAGCCAGAAGATAAGGAATGTAATTATAAGAACTGCACTGATGCTCAAAAGTAAAATATTCAATTTATTAAACCTGTCTTTTTTAACTGAAAAGGTTATAACAACCCTTTAATTGAATTATATCATAAGCTGTCAGAAATAGACATATTTATATTCAAATTATAAAAAATAATTTTCTAAACTCATAATTTTCAATTCCGATAATTAATAAGAAGACTTAATCATTAAAAACATGGAGAAATTATGATTAGAGGATGGTACATCGGTTCAAGTGGTATGAATGCCCAGCAGAACCGTCTGGATGCAATTTCAAACAATCTTGCAAATGTTGATACTGCCGGCTACAAGCGTGATGTGGCAGTCAGCAGTTCTTTCCCTGAACTTTTATTAAGAAGAACAAAAGCTGATGGTGTTTATACAACATCTTTTGGTTCTGCAGATGCAGCGCCTGTAATCGGTAAGCTTGGACTTGGTGTTGAAACTAACGAAAATTTTACTGAATTTGAACAGGGCTCTTTCCGTGCAACTAGTGCAGCAACAGATCTGGCTCTTGGTGGAGAAGGTTTTTTTGCTGTAGAAACTCCTGCAGGGGAAAAATATACCCGTAACGGTAACTTTCTTCTTGGAAAAGAAGGAATCCTTGAAACAAAAGACGGATATCCTTTACTTGGTGAAAACGGATACATTCATGTTGAAGACGATAAATTCATGATTAATGAAGACGGTATGATTTACTCAAAAGAAGGTGATTTTATTGACCGTGTTAAAGTAGTTCGTTTCGATAATGAACGCTACCTTAAAAAAATGGGTAACAGTCTTTGGTCAAGCAATAACATCTCTGGAGATGCTTATATCGCTGAGGGTAAGGAAAGACCTAGAATGCTTCAGGGATATATGGAAACAAGTAACGTAAATGTAGTTAACGAAATGGTTAAAATGATTGAAGTTAACAGAGCTTACGAAGCTAACCAGAAAACAATTCAGAGTGAAGACAGTATGATGTCAACTCTCTGGACAAAAGTTGCGCTTATCCGCTAGGGGGAGGGATAATAAATGGTAAGAAGTTTATGGACAGCAGCAACAGGTATGAACGGACAGCAGTCTAACCTGGATGCAATTTCAAATAACCTTTCAAATGTTAATACAACAGGTTTCAAACAGCAGCGTGTTGAATTTGAAGACCTTATGTATCAGAACGTAAAGCTTGCCGGAACTCCAGCAACTGAAGATACTGTTACTCCTGTTGGTATTCAGCAGGGTGCCGGTGTAAGAGTTGCAGCTACACAGCGTATTTTTACACAGGGCTCTCTTCAGGCAACAGGTGTTGATACAGACCTTGCCGTAGTTGGTGATGGTTTTTTCCGTGTTCAGCAGTATGACGGAAGTTATGCTTACACACGTGATGGTTCATTCAAAGTTGATTCAAACGGACAGCTTGTTAATTCAAACGGTCTTCGTGTTATGCCTGAAGTTATTCTTCCGGAAGGTTTTGACATTCACACTCTTACAATTGCAGATGATGGACGTGTAACTGTAAAAATCTTCGGACAGGATGACCCTATTGATGTTGCCCAGATGGAAATTTATCGTTTTCCAAATAATGCAGGTCTTGAAGCTGCAGGTGACAATCTTTTCAAAGTAACAAACGCTTCTGGAGAAGCAATTGCAGGTCGTCCTGGTTTTGACGGTTTTGGTGTTACTAAACACAAGTTTGTTGAAATGTCTAACGTTTCTGTTGTAAACGAAATGGTACAGATGATTGTTGCTCAGAGAGCTTACGAATTCAATTCAAAAGCAATTCAGACAACAGACAGTATGCTTTCTACAGCAGTAAATCTTAAACGCTAAGTTTAATCTGAGCCGTTAAGGTTTTAGAAAGAGGGGGAAGAAACAAAATGACAGTAGGCGGAATCAGCTCAATTACAAATGGACAGGGTGCTCTCACAAGTGCAAAAATTTCTTCAGAAAAAGGAAAATTTGAAGATTTGCTCCGTTCAGTTTACGGTGAGGCTTCTTCTATTGGATCAAATCTTTCTTCTTCCCAGGTTGCTCAGGATGGTCGTTTGAACGGGGATTACTCCACAGGCTTTGCAGGCACATACAAATTTCAGGCTGATAAAAATGCACTGCCATCAGGAGCTGCAGCAAATCAGGCTAATCCAAATGTAAAACAGGGAACAATTGATAAGACTTCAAAACTTTATGAAAAATCCCTGGAAATGGAATCATACATTGTAAAAATGATGATCAGTCAGATGCGTAAGACTATAGTTAAGGCAAATGGTGAAGGTGATTTTGCAACAAAAATGTATGAAGATATGCTTTATGATGAATACGCAACTCAAATGACAAAAAGCGCTGATTTTGGTCTGGCAGATCAGATGTACCTTCAGTTGAGCAACAACGGCCTTAATGTAGAGGCATAAATTCAAACCAGATAGAAAGGGGATGTCCAAAAAGTTCAACTTGCGGTGGTTGAGCTTGTCGAAACCACCATATTTAGTGAGCAGATGATGTTGAGTTTGTAATTTTTTTATTCAAAAGTAATAATTTCATCGCAAAGATAGTCTGCTTCTGCTTTATGGTGTGTTACGAAAAGGACAGTTCTTGGAAACTGTTGCTGCAATTGTTTTATGTAATTCATTATGTTTATCTTAAGGCTGTAATCAAGATTCTGAAATGGTTCATCCAGAAGAAGAATGTCTGAATTAAAAACCAGTGCCCGGGCAAGACTTACCCGTTGTCTTTCTCCACCTGATAAAGCTGCTGCTTTTTTTGATGCAATGTCTAAAAGTTCAAGTTTTGTAAGACATTGACTTACACAGTCCGGTAAAGATTCAACTGAGTTTTTGTTAATTTTAATATTTTCTGCATTTAAGGGAATTGTAATGTTATTTAAAACTGTTTCATTTTCCAGAAGCCTTAAGTCCTGAAAGGCGTAACTTACATTTTTGAAATTTTTGGAAATCCAGTTTAAAAGTGTTGTTTTTCCCCAGCCGCTTGGTGCGATTATACCTGTAATTTTTTTTGCCTTAAAGTTTATTGAAAAATCTGAAAAAACAGTTTTATTTTCAATTTTAAGAGTGAGATTTTTTATTTTTATTCCATCAGAATGATTTTTTTCTATTTTTGAGATGTCTTTAATAACCATTTTAATAAACCTTCAAAAATGCTGCTTAAAACAACAAGTACAATTGTCATGGCAAATACAGAAGAAGTTTCAAGATTTACCTGATTTTTATATAAAAAGGTACCTGCCGCAAAACGGGGAACAGTTAATATTTCTCCTGCAGCTACGACTTTCCAGCACATGCCGAAAGTTGAACAGATTCCTGCATTAAAAAAACTTCTGAAAGCAGGAAAAAAAATGTGAACAAACTTTTGAATTTTTGAAAATCGGAAAATTTCTGCCATTTCGTAAAGTTTTTTCTGGTTTAAGTTATCTTTGTCCCATATAATTCCGTTTTTAACGCATTCACTCATTACAGGAAGACACATTAAAACAGAAGAAATGACTGGAATTAAATTTGAATTAAAAGCGAAAATCAGTATAAGGATAAGGGCTGCAACCGGAGTTGTTTTTAGGAGGGAAAATGGAAAATCCAGAAATCTGTCCCAAAAAAAAGATTTTCCCCTGACAAAGCCAAGAATTGTGCCTGTTATTAAAGTAATTGAAAATCCAGCCAT
This sequence comes from Treponema sp., assembly GCA_016297415.1. GTDB lineage: Bacteria > Spirochaetota > Spirochaetia > Treponematales > Treponemataceae > Treponema_D. The sequence continues at coordinate 42,561 of JAEDGQ010000002.1, read as the reverse complement.
TACACGAACAAAAGTAAATAAAATGTTCAGCCAGAATTCTTTTGTCTGAACAAGATTAAACAGTGTAGAAACAACTTCAACGGGGCTGCAGATTATTAGGGACGAATCTACATATAAGGCTGCAAGCTGCCAGATAAAGAGAAAAGTTATTATTGAAAGCAGGTAGGGAAGTTTTTTCACTATCTGTAAAAGTCCTGATCAGGAAGTTTTCCGCCTGTAGATTTAGGATCAAATTCCATAAAAATTGAAAGAAGTGTTTCAATCCGCTCCCGGCATTTTTTAGAATTTGCAGGAACAAATGTAAAATTGCAGTTAGGAATTGCTTTTTCTGCAACCGTAGCCTTTAGACCAAGGTTGTGTTTCTCTGCCAGTTTGCCTGCTTTTTCAGGATTTTTAACGGTCCATTCACCGGCTTTTTTTACTTCTGCAGCAAGTTTTTTTAATTCACTTTTGTGGCTGTCTGCATATTTTTTGTTTGCAACAAATAAAGTCATAGGAAAACTGCCTGTGCCGGCAGGTGAAAGTTTTTCGTAAACAGAGCTGAGGTTTTCAACTATCTTTATTGAACTGTCTTTTGAAGCTGCAACAGTAGCAAAAGGCTCAGGAACAATGGCACATTCAAATTTTCCTTCAGATACCATAGCTGCAATCTGAGGATTTGGAGTTGAAAAATCAAGTTCTACATCTTTTACATTAAGTGCATTAAGCAGATATCTTGTTACATATTCCGGTGTTGCACCCATACCTGCACAGGCAACTTTTTTACCCTTAAGATCCTGAAGTAATTTAATTTCCGGATTTTTTGAAATAAAGTATATATTTCCGTTTCCTGTTATTGCAAGACAAACAAGGGCAGAGGAATTGTTGTAGGCTTTTGCAGCAACATTTGGGGGTAGAAAACCGGCATCAATTTCACCTTTTAAAAGTTTGGGAAGAAGCTGCTGTGCTGAAGAAAATACTTCGAACTGAAGCTCACTTTTATTTTCCATAAGGTAACTGCAGGGAATTCCTGAAGGACCTGTAAGAACACCGATTTTCTGTGCAAAAAGTGAATTAGAAAATCCGGTACAGAGAAATAGAAAAGAAATGTATAAAAGTTTTTTTAGTGAGCGCATTTTTATATTCCATTAAGTAAATTAAAAAAGAAGTAAATTAAAAAAAGGGGCTGTCCAATAAGTAATGACCATTGCACTAAATATGGTGGTTTCGACAGGTGGTTCCTGAGCCTGTCGAAGGGCTCAACCACCGCAAGTTGAACTTTTTGGACATCCCCTGATATTTATTTTTCAGATTCCAAAATATCTGACATATTGCACTTTGCAGGAATTCCCATTTCATCCGGCTTGGAACCGGCATTTGCATACATAGTCAGAAGTCCGCCACCAAGTTTTGGATTAGTGATTACAGATGGTCCGGCAATACATCCGCCTTCACAAGCCATAACTTCAATAAGGTTTGGAGTATCGCTGTTTACAGGAATAGTTCCTGCATTCATCTGTCCGTAAGCAGCAAGCTGTTTCATACCGTTTTTATCAAGACCGTTAATTACAGCAGGACGTAAAATAGATTTATCCTTAAGACGAAGACGTACACTTTCTGCAACACCTCCTGTCTTTGCAAAGTTACGGCCGCTGACAGTAGGAATGTATTTTGTAATTTTTGCCATATCAACAGGTGCTTTTGTTACGTCAATTTCTTTGGCTTCAAAAAGTGCATTTACTTCATCAACGGAAAGAACATAATCAACTAAATCTGAATCAAAAGCTTCCCTGCGTTTTGCAAGACAAGGTCCGATAAATACTGTGATACAGTCAGGATCTGCTTCTTTTGCAAGTTTTGCTGTATAAATCATTGGTGATTTTGTTTCAGAAATACATGGACTGAGTTCTGGAACATGAATGTTTACAGCTCTGACATAAGCCGGACAACAGCTTGTTGTCATCATTTTGTCGCCACGCTTCATGCGTTCTTCAAATTCTTCAGCTTCTTTGTCTGCTGTAATGTCTGCTCCGATAGCAACTTCCCAAACACGGTTAAATCCGGCCTTTTCAAGGGAGGCTTCAAGCTGCCCGGGTTTTGTTCCCTTAAACTGAGCTCCGATTGCAGGGGCATACATGGCAACAACACTTTTTCCTGCCATAATGTGTTTAACAACATCAAAAATCTGAGATTTACCCATCATGGCACTGAAAGGACAGTTAGACATACATTTTCCGCAGAAAATACATTTTTCAAAATCAATTGATTCTTTACCGTCATTTCCTTTGCTGATTGCACCTACAGGACAGGCTTCTTCACAAGGAACTACAGTTTTAATAATTGCGTGGTAAGGACAGTTCTGAGCACAAAGACCACAGTTAATACATTTTGCAGGATCAATTCTGGCTCTGTCTGTTACTTCAATTGCCTGTTTAGGACAGTTTACTTTGCAGGGACGAGCCAGACAGGCCTGACAGGCATCGGTTGGAAAATAATGAGGTTTAACACAGGCATTGCAGGCTGACTGAATCATTGTAAGCATTGGCCAGGTTGGTTTTTCTCTTTCGTAAGCTTCTTTTACATATTGTGAAAGTTTTTTTGAACCGTCGTAGTCTTCTACAGAGTGTCCAAGATAAGCAAGAATACGGTTACTGAAAATCTCCCGGTTTTTTTCAATGGAACCCATGAAAGGAGTATGGTCATCTTTTGCAAATCTGTCTGGTAATGAATCTATTTCTGTTATGCTTTTTTCATCAAGAAGTGCTCCTGAAAGTTGAAGTTTAAGAATTTCAACAAGAACTTCTTTTTTAATCATTGCAGCGTTGTTATTTGTATTAAGCATTTTTCCTCCTTATGAAACACCGCGTTAGCGGCAGTGCAAGGAAGCACTGTATTTGCAGAATGATGATACAACGTAGCAGCATTCTGCAGTGATAAAAATTACAAGGATGTAATTTTTATCACGCCTCCTTAATGAAACACTGCGTTAGCGGCAGTGCAAGGAGGCACGCCTCCTCTATATCCTTAACATATTATCATAAATATTGGTCTTTGACAGGTTGTTTTATATGGAAATAATCATATTTGTTGAAAAAAGGGCTTTTTTTAAGTAAAATAAAAGCTAATTGGGATAATTGAATAATGGAATCAAAATTACTTCCTGCAGAATTAAAAAATCTTCATGTTCATTTTGTAGGTATTAAAGGCACCGGTATGGTAGCCCTGGTAGAAATTTTTAATGCACGAGGTGCTGTTATTACCGGTTCAGATGTAAGTGAACGGTTTTATACAGATGAAGTCCTGGACAAGCTTGGACTTAAGGCACTTCCTTTTGATGAAAAAAATATTACAGATGACATTCAGCTTGTAGTTTATTCTTCAGCCTATAGTCCTGAAAAAAATCCTGACCTTTCAGCTGCCGTAAAAAAAGGTGTTCCCATGATGCTTTATACCGAGGCTCTTGGTGCATATTCTGCAACAGCATACAGTTCTGGAATTTGTGGTGTTCACGGAAAAACTTCAACAACAGGTCTTACAGGCACAATTCTTAAAGAACTTGATCTTCCGGGACAAACACTGGCCGGTTCCATAATTTCAAGTTTCAATGGCTGCACCTGTACAAGTCCTCTTATTGCCGGACTTAAAAACGGTAAAAAACCTTATTTTGTTGCAGAAACCTGTGAATACCAGCGTCACTTTATGGCTTTCCATCCTCAGAATATTATTCTTACTTCTGTAGAAAGTGATCATCAGGATTATTATCCAACTTATGAAGATATTCGGCAGGCATTTGTTGATTATATCTGCAAACTGCCACAGAACGGAAAACTTATTTATTGTGCAGATGATGAAGGGGCAGTAGAAACAGCAAAAATCGCTTCTTCACAGCGTCCAGACATTGTAATGATTCCTTATGGAACTGAAGCTGACGGAGATTTTAAAATCACTTTTGGCAGGGTAGAAGCTGGAAAACAGTATTTTACACTTGCAGGACTGGGGGAATGTGCTGTTTGTGTTCCTGGACTTCATAATGTCCGTAACGCAGCAGCTGCTGTGGCTTTAAACTGTCAGATTTTGATTGCAGATGGAAAAAATCCTGCAGATTATACTCAGAAAATTAAACAGGGGTTACTTAATTTTGCAGGTGGAAAACGACGCAGCGAAATCACAGGGCACTGTAAAACTCCTTTAGGTCAGGATGTGATTTTTATTGATGATTACGGACATCATCCTACAGCCATTAAAACAACCCTGACCGGTTTCCGTGAATTCTACAAAAATCACAAAATCATTGTGGATTTTATGAGTCACACATATACAAGAACTGCAGCGCTTCTTGAAGAATTTGCTTCAAGTTTTGATTCAGCCGACAAAGTTATCATAAATAAAATTTATGGCAGCGCCCGTGAAGATGCCAGTGCAGCAACAGTTACAGGCCAGATTCTTGCAGATCATGCAAAAAAATATCACAGTGATGTAATCTATGCCGGTGAATTTGATGAAGCTGCAGAAAAGGGTTTTGATATGCTTAAAGAACCTTCCGGAGAAAAATATCCTGACGGCTACATTTTTGTAACAATGGGAGCCGGTGATAACTGGAAAGTTGGAAAGAAAATTATTGACAGACTTTCAAAATAGGAAACAAATATGAACAGCATGACAGGTTACGGCTACAAAGAAGCCATTGTAGAAAATACTCAGATTAGTGTAGAAATCAAATCAGTAAATAATCGTTTTCTCGATTTGAATGTTAATATTCCTTCATTTTTAAATCCTCTTGAATCAAAAATTCGAAAAATAATTTCTGAAAAGATTATCCGCGGTAAGGTTGATGTAACAATTCGTGTTAAAGACATGAATTCAACAGCTAAGGTAAGTGCAGATCCTCAGGCTGCCATTATGTACAGGGACGCAATTTCAAAAATTAATGAAGCCCTGGGCTGTAAATCAGAAGACATTCCTCTTAGCCTTATTATTAATCAGGATGGAGTTTTAACAATTACACATGAATATGATGCCCAGTCATATTGGATCAAAATTCAGGGTGTATTTGACGAAGTATTTGAACAGTATATAAAAGACAGATCCAGAGAAGGTGAGAATCTTAAAAAAGACCTTCTTGCAAAACTTGATGTACTGGATAAATGTGCTGCGTTCTTTAAGGAATGGCAGCCAAAAATGGAAGAAAAATTTAAGGAACAGATTACAACACGTTTTACAGAACTTCTTGGCGACAATGTAGACCAGAATAGAATTATGACAGAAGTTGCAGCCATGATGGTAAAATATACAATTAACGAAGAAATTATTCGTCTTCACAGTCATCTTTCTGCCATGCGCAGAGAATTTGAAGAAAATCCTGTTCCGGGAAAAAGAATTGATTTTATCTGTCAGGAAGCAAACAGAGAAATCAATACAATCGGCTCAAAAAATCAGTTCACAGAAGTTGGCGAAATGGTTATTAATGCAAAAGATGCCCTTGAAAACATCCGTGAACAGTCTAAAAATGTGGAGTAATCAGAGTTTTTTTGCAACCTTTTATGCTTAGAATAAGTCTAATTTACTGGAGAGAATATTTTTATTATTAACGGTAAAAAAATATATGGAAACAATTCAGGATTTAGGTGAATTTACATTTAAGGCTCTCTTAAAAAACAGTGTAAAAAAGTTTGCAAACAGACCGGCTCTGGCTCTGGCTGGTGATGGAAAAGAAATCAGCTACGCAGAACTGGAAACTAAATCTCTGGAAGTTGCTTCTCTTTTAACAAGTCTTGGATTGGGTACAGGTTCAAAAGTTGCAATCTGGGGAATCGGAAGACCTCAATGGGGCATTTCTTATTTAGGAATTGTTAATCATGGAATGACAGCAGTTCCTTTACTTCCTGATTTTTCAGAAGTCGAAGTAATTTCAATTTTCGAACATTGTAAGCCGGATGCAATTTTTGTAGAAACACGCCTTTTCAAAAAACTTATCAATAATCCTGAAAACGAAAAAAAACTTCCTTCTATAATAATTTCCCTGGAAGACTTTTCAATCTTAAAAAATGAAACAGGTCTTACACCAGACTTTAACTGCAGGCTTCCTGAAGTAAAAATCGGAGAAGAAGATACTGCTTCAATTATTTACACTTCAGGTACAACAGGACGTTCAAAAGGTGTAGAACTTACTCATAAAAATCTCGTCTGGTGCGCAATTCAGGGACAGCATTGTCATCGTATAAATAAATATGACCGTTGTCTTAGTTTTCTTCCCATCAGCCATGTTTATGAGTTTACAATCGGATTTACAATGCAGATTTTAAATGGAGCCTGTGTTTATTATCTTGGAAAACCACCAGTGGTAAGTGCGCTTCTTCCTGCTTTTGAAAAAGTAAAACCTACAATAATTATCAGCGTTCCATTAATCATGGAAAAAATTTATAAAAATAAAGTTCTTCCAGAAATTAAAAACAAGTGGATTTTGCGTACTTTCTATCATTTTTATTTCTGCCGCAAAATCATAAACAGAGCAATCGGAAAAGTTTTAATGAAACTTTTTGGCGGTCATCTTGTATTTCTTGGAATCGGTGGTTCAAAAATCGATGAAAGGGTTGAACGTTTTATGAAGGACGCAAAGATACCTTATGCAATCGGATATGGCCTTACAGAATGTTCTCCTCTTCTTGCAGCCTGTGGACCAAAAAATTCAATTCCTGGTACAATCGGACCTGTTCTGCCTGGGGTTGACCTTAAAATCATCAATAAAAATTCCCGGGGAATCGGGGAAGTTGTGGCAAAAGGTCCTAACATTATGAAAGGTTATTATAATGCACCGGATATTAATGCCAGTTCCTTTACCACAGATGCAGACGAGTGTGGTGCAGGATATTATAAAACAGGTGATTTAGGCATTCTTAAAACAAAAAAAAGAATTCCCCGCCTGATTTTAAAAGGCCGTATCAAGAATATGATTCTTGGTCCAAACGGAGAAAACATTTATCCTGAAGATATAGAATTTATAATTAATCAGCATCCAGTTGTAAATGAAAGTCTTGTAGTTGAAGACGATAAGGGACTTGTTGCCCTTATTCAGTTTGACGAAGAAAAACTTACTGCAGAAATCGAAAAAAGGCTTAAAATAAAGTTACCGGAAAAGTTTCCTGCCCTTGGAGATTTTACAGATGCTGCAAAAGATACTGCTGATACCCTGATTAAAGATGTACTGTATCAGAAAGAAGCAATTCTTGGAGAAATACAGTATTTTGTAAACAGTCAGACAAATAAAAGTTCTTATATCAGCAAAATGCAGCAGATTAATGAATTTCAGAAAACTGCAAGTCAGAAAATCAAGCGTTTTCTCTATGAGCTGAGAACAAAAAAACAGAAAGCATAAATCAAGGAGTACTTATGAAATTAAAAAAAGAAACACGAATTGCCATTAGCGGTAAATCAGGCTGCGGAAACACAACAGTTTCAACACTTCTCAGCGAAAAGCTTGGAATTACCCTCATTAACTATACATTCCGCCAGCTTGCAGCAGAAAAAGGCCTTACACTGGCTCAGGTAATTGAAAATGCCAAAACAGACGACAGTTACGATAAATATGTAGACAGCCATCAGGTAGAACTTGCCCTTAAAGAAAGCTGTGTACTGGGAAGTCGTCTTGCAATCTGGATGCTTAAAGAAGCAGACCTTAAAGTTTATCTTTATGCCAGTGACGAAACCCGTGCAGGTCGTGTATTTAACCGTGAAGGGGGTAATCTTGAAGAAATCAAAAAGTTTACAGCCTTTCGGGACAGTCAGGACTCAGGCCGTTACATGAAGCTTTACAACATCGACAACAACAAATACGATTTTGCAGATCTTATAATCGACACAGCAAAATATAATCCGGAACAGATTGTAGACCTTATTCTCGATGAGCTTTCAAAAAGAGGCTTTATAGAAAAGTAGGGCGTTGCGGCAAAATACTTTGCCGCCGCTACGTCCGTACTTCCGCTTCGCTCCATCCCTCCGGGACGCTACGCGGTACTACCATCGCTAACGCAAAAAGAGCAACTTATTGTTCTTAATACAGTATGACTAAAAAAAGCCGCTGATTAAAGCGGCTTTTTTTACGATGTTTTGATTTAGTCAAACCGTGGTTTTAATTAGTATTTGCTTTCAGCGTAGCCAACCCATCCTTCATTTTCGATGAGGGCTTTTTCAAATCCTTCAAGCTTGAATACATAGCTTTTTGAGAAAGAACCGGCAATGAGTTTAACTTTCCATGTACCATCTTCTTTTTCTTCGATTTTGCATTCAGTATCTTTGTCAGCAAAATTGTGGAACATATCATCAATGTCCTTTTTAGACATATCAAGAGCTAAAAGTCCACAGTTGTACATATTCTGACGGAAAATACGTGCGAAGTTCTGAGCAATTACAACATTGATATCGTTAACTTCCAGAGCCCAGGGAGCATGTTCACGGCTTGAACCACATCCGAAGTTTTCACGGGTAATGATTACTTTTTTGCCGGGAACGTCACGATGTGCATCGAAGCCATCAAGTTTAAGGTCTTCAAGACAATATGGCTTAAGAGCCTGTTTTGAAATTTCTGTAAGATATTTTGCGGGAATGATTTCGTCTGTATTGATATCTGAACGATCAAGAAACAGTACTGTTCCACCAAATTTTTTCATAATATTTCTCCTAAATAATTACGCCTTTTGGCTTTGAAGCCTTAGCCTTTATAAAGTTCTGAGTTAGTAATTGTTCCAGCAATTGCTGTTGCTGCTGCAGAAGCAGGGCTCATAAGGTGAACCATACCACCTTTACCCATGCGGCCATTGAAGTTACGGTTTGTTGTTGAAGCACAAACTTCGCCTTCAGCAAGTACACCGTTTGACATACCAAGACATGCACCGCAGGTAGGGTTAGTTACACAGAAACCAGCTTCCATAAAGATGTCGATGATACCTTCTTTAAGTGCCATCTGATAGATTTTTGGAGTAGCCGGAGAAACGATACCGCGAACTCCGTCTGCAAGTTTATGACCTTTAAGTACCTGAGCTGCAATACGAAGGTCAGAGATACGACCGTTTGTACAAGAACCGATATAAACCTGATCTACTTTTGTACCTTTCATTTCTGAAATCTTTTTAATCTGATCTGGCTTGTAATTTATTGTACATACTGGATCCAGATTTGAAAGGTCTTCTGTAATTACTTTTTCGTAAACAGCATCATCATCATCACGCCATTTTTTGTAGTCAGCAATTGCATCTTCTTTAGTTTTGTATTCGTCTTTAATGAATTCCCAGAGGTATTCAACTGTTTTTTCATCAGGGAAACAGATACCAGAGGTACCACCAGCTTCAACAGCCATGTTACAGAGAGTCATACGTTCTTCCATTCCCATTGCATCGATTACTGGACCTGTAAATTCAACTACACAGTTTGTAGCACCGTTTACGCCGATTTTTCCGATAAGGTGAAGGATAACATCTTTAGCATAAACTCCGTCCTTAAGTTTTCCGTTAAGAACGAATTTGATTGTTTTAGGTTCGCGGAAAGAACAAACACCTTTAAGGATACCAACTTCAAGGTCAGTTGTACCAACACCAGCAGCAAATGCACCAAAAGCACCATGTGTACAAGTGTGTGAGTCACCCATGATTACAGTGTAACCTGGACGAACGAATCCTTTTTCAGGGAAAATTGCGTGACAAACACCGTTTGAACCGATGTCGAAGAAATCTTTCACATTATTACGGCGAGCCCAGTCACGAAGAATTTTTGACTGAGTTGCAGTTTTACTGTCTTTTGATGGAGTTACGTGGTCAATTACAGCCTTGATTTTAGTTGCATCGAAAACACGGTCTGAACCTCTTTCAACAAGGTCGTTGATTGCAACAGGAGTTGTAATTTCGTGGCAGAATACACGGTCAAGTTTAAGAACGTAAGTTCCTGCAAATGGACTTTCTACCAGATGTGAATCAAAGATTTTCTGGGCAATAGTCTTTCCCATCTTTAGTACCTCTTAAGAATTTTAGTATTTTTAAAGATTTTAACTTTTATTACGCTTATTTTCAAGTAATACAAGCAATAGTAAAGGTTAAAACTAGTTTACAACATTAATTGGACTGCCATCCAGATATGCTTTCAGGTTGGAAAGGGCAATACCAAAAAGTCTTTCCCGAGTTTCCTTTGGAGCCCATGCAATATGCGGTGTAAGGACACAGTTAGGTGCATTTAAGAGAGGACAATCCTTAACCATAGGTTCCTGGAGAATAACATCAGCAGCATAGCCTGCAATTTTCTGTTCTGAAAGAGCTTTGTACAGTGCTTTTTCATCTGCAAGTCCACCACGGGCCGTGTTAATAATAATAGCAGAGTTTTTCATTAATGACAGATTTTTTTCGTTAATAATACCTGCAGTTTCATCAGTCATTGGAGTGTGCAGAGAAAGAAAATCGCTCTGTTTGAAAAGCTCTTCAAGAGAAACAGTTTTTTCATTTCCTGTAAATGATTTTTCGGAATGAACATGAATAATAACATTCATACCAAAAGCATGGGCGATTTTTGCAGTTTTCTGTCCAATTGAGCCGAATCCAAGAATACCAAGGGTTTTTCCTGTAAGCTCTGTTAAGGGAGAATTCCAGAAACAGAAATCAGGGGACTTTATCCATCCGCCTTTTTTTACTTCCTGATTATGCTGTTCTACAAGATTTGTAAAATTGAGGATTAAAGCAAAAACGTGCTGGGCAACGGAGTCTGTAGAGTAGGCTGGAATATTAGTTACAGTAATTCCATATTCTCTGGCAGCTTTACAGTCCACAACATTATATCCTGTGGCAAGAACTCCAATATATTTCAGGTCAGGGCATTTCTGGAGAATTTCTCTGGTAATCTGAACTTTATTTAAGAAAATAGCATCAGAATTACCGATTCTTTCAATTACCTTTTCTGAAGGTGTACGGTCGTATACAGTAAGTTCTGCATATTCTTTGAATGGATCCCAGCTTAAATCTCCAGGATTTGCTGCATGTCCATCCAGTACCGTTATCTTAATTTTTCCGCTCATAATGCTGTTAGCCGAGAACTTCTACGCCAGTTGAAGAAATTGCTGCATTGATTGCGTTTTCATCAGCTCCTTCAAAATCAACAAGAACCTGTGATTTATCGCTGTTGGAAATACAGTTTGTAACACCGGCAACTGCTTTTACAGCAGCGTCAACTTTTGCACATGTGTCTGAATCAAACATACCTACAACATATATTTTTTTCTGCATAGAATATTTCTCCTGCAACATAGTAATAAATTATTGATTTTATTATATCAATAAAAACATTGAATTCAAATAATGTTTTATTTTAGTTAAAAAAATTATTCATTTCCAAAATCTTTGCTTCCGGAAAGTTTCTTGCCGTCTCCGATTTTATCAGAAAGTGTTTTTCCCAGCTGTCCGCAGGCACCTCCGATTTCCTGACCTCTTGGAGTTCTTAATGTTACGTTTAAGCCGGCTTTTTCAAGTTTTTCAAAGAAACGTCTGCTTTCATTGTTGGAGGGCCTTGAAAAAGGAAGTGAATCTACAGGATTCCATGGAATAAGATTAATGTGACATTCTATTCCTCTTGCAAAATCAATCATATTCTGTGCTGACTGATCACTTGTATTTGTATGGTGGAGAAGGGCAGCTTCAAGAGTAACACGTTTTCCTGTTTTTTTGGCATAGTAATCAATTGCTTTTCTTAGTTCTGGCAGCGGATTTGTACGGCCAATAGGCATAAGGTCCTGTCTGAGTTCAGGGTCTGCAGTTGTAAGGGAAACTGCAAGTCGGATGAGGGGACCATTATCAGCAAGATCATAAATCCCCTTAATTACACCAGAAGTTGAAAGTGTAATTCTTCTTCCGGAAAGATTTCTTCCCCGTTTGTCGCAGAGTACAGAAATAGCCTTTCTTACAGAAGGAAGGTTCATCATAGGTTCTCCCATACCCATAAAAACAATGTTGTCTAAAGGACCTGCATGTTTTTCAAGATATAAGAACTGTTCCACAATTTCAGAAGGTGTAAGGTTTCTTGCAAGTCCAAGATGTCCGGTCTGACAGAAGGCACAGTTCATTGCACATCCAACCTGACAGCTTACGCATGCTGTTTTGCGTCCTTCCTTATCTGTTAAAAGAACTGTTTCAACGGCAAGATCATCCCTAAGGGTAATCTGAAGTTTTATTGTTCCGTCAGAATCTTTTAATACTTTTGAAACTGTACACGAGCGGAGCAGAGCCTTCTCCTTAAGCTGGTCTCTCAGTTCTTTTGAAAGATTAGTCATCTGGTCAAAGGATTCAACACCTTTTCCAATCCACTCAAAAATCTGTTTTCCGCGAAAAGATGGAGTAATTGAAAGCTGCTCTGAAATTTCTTCAGGAAGCAGGCCTGAAATAGAGATTTTGTCACTCATATATGTATAAAAATTAATACATTTTAATATTAATTTAAAGATTTATCAGACATTATTTTTGAAAGCATTTCTGAAATAGCCTGACTTTTCATTCCTGTTTTATGGAAATCTTTCAGACATTCAACAGCTTTTTCTTTCTGATTATTTTTGAGATAACAGTCAGCAAGATCTATATATAGACGATAATTTTTCTGGTTTTCTCTGATAAGGGCAGAAAGCCGTTCAATTGCTTCATCGTATTTTCCTTCGCCTTTGCAGATAAGTGCAAGTCCAAGTGCTGCGTAAATATCAAATTCGATATTCATTGCTTTGTTGTAATATTCAGTTGCTGTTTCATAATCACCGGTATTACGGTAAGCATCACCTGCACGTGTAAGGATAACCTTGTTTTTTGGATCGTTTTTAAGAATTTTATTCCAGTATTCAACGGAACGGTACTGCTGGTTCATACCACGGAAACAGTCTGCAAGACCAAAAAGAACGTAGAAATTTTCAGGATCCATTTCCAGGGCTCTTTCAAAATATTTTACGCCTTTGTCAAAAGTCTTCAGTTTTCTGTGACAGTTTCCAATTGAAGTAAGAACACGGATATCTACCGCATTTTCATTAATTTCAAGCATCTTTGTCCAGTAATAAAGGGCATCTTTATATTCCTTAAAATCGTAATAAAGATGACCAATACCAATTAAGGCGTATGCATTATTTTCTTCCATGTCGAGAACTTTAAGGTAAAACTGCTTTGATTTGTTGAAATCACGGATTTTTCTGTATGCGTCAGCAACACGAGTCAAAACTGTAATATTTCTGTCATCGTGAATAAGGTACTGTTCCCAGATTTCGATAGCTTTATGATATTGATTAAGAGCCTTATAACAGTCGGCAAGACCAAAAAGTGCGTAATTGTTTCCAGGGTGAAAAGTAAGGCATTTTGAATAGAAATTTACTGCTTCCCGGAAGTGATTCTGTTTTCTTTCGCTGTCACCAAGTCCTACAAGGGCATAATTATTATTGTCTTCAATGTTCAGAATTTCGTTGAAGGAGGCAATGGCATCATCAACTCTGTTTTCTTTTAAGAACTGATATCCTTTTTTTGATAATTCAGCAATCTGTGTAGATTTTCCGTCTTCAGCTGCTTCTGCAACAGGCTGCTGGATTTCTTCCATAGGAAAATCGTTTTCAATTTTTAATTCATCAGACATTTTTAATTCTCCCCAGACAGAAAACTTAAAGTTGCAGCAATTTTTTCGATAATTGGCTGGCATCTGTTTTTGTTTTTGGCAAGACTGTAGAATTTGAGGGCTTTCAATGTTTCATTTTTCTTAAAATAAACATCACCAACCCGTGTTAAACCGTCTGAATAGCCTGTTGTAATAAAAATACGAGTAGCTTCATCTATACGCCCGTTGTTGAAAAGTTCATTTCCTTTTCTGTTAAGAAGAACTTTCTGCTGGTCAGACAGTGCACCAAGAGGGGATTCTGTGACTTTTATAAAGCCGTCAGGAATTTGATGTGACGAAATTTCATTAAGAAATTTTTGATTTCTGGAATCCACTTTTTTTACCTTGATTTTATTAACTTCTTTGAATTCTATCACATTTGTTTGCAAAGTCAAGAATTTAAAATTACATGTTCCGGTGGTTCTTCCGGCTTTTTTTTGTAGAAATTAACAATTGACCGGCCGTAAATTCGTTTATCTGTAAGAACAAGGTTACCAATCTGCTCAGGTAAGGCATCTTCTTCCGGATAATGAATCATTACAGTTCCATTTTCATTAAGAAGATTGTATTGATCTACAAATTTAATAAGGTCTTTTCTGAATTTATAGGGAAAAGGAGGATCGAAAAAAATAAAGTCGAACTGATCTTTGCAGCGTTTTAAGAAAAGCTCAACAGCCATAAAATGACAGTTGATTTTTACACCCATTTCTTTTTCTGTAATGGAAACATTTTCAAGAACAGTCTTTATTTTGATTTTATCTTTTTCACAAAGCTGAACCTGAGTTGCTCCACGGCTAACTGCTTCAATTGCAATTGTTCCAGAGCCGCTGAACATATCAAGCCAGCTTTTACCTGAAAGATCCCCCAGAATGGCAAAAACAGACTCTCTCATGCGGTCCATGGCAGGGCGAATAACACCATCAGGACACTTTGTATTTCTTCCTTTTAATTTTCCGCCTGTAATTCTCATTAGTTTGCTCCGCTGGAATTTAATGACCAGTAAATCTTATCTTTTGGAAGAGCTTTATTGGCTCTGGCATAATCAAATGCAGTTTTTCCTTCGGTAGATTTGTATGTAGTTTTAGCTCCATGTTTAATGAGCCAGTGGATAATCAGAGTATCTTTGTTTGTTTCAGCAGCATACATGAGAGGTGTTTTTCCATCATAAATTGAATTGAGGTTTGCTCCTTTTTTCCAGAAGGCTTCAATAACAGAAACTGGAGCACCGTTTGTAATTGCATAAATAAAACAGTTTCTGACTTCATTGTCCTGAGACAGATGCTTTTCAAGAATCAATCGTGTTATTTCACTGTTTTTGTTAAAGCCTGCTGAAAGTTTAAGGGCTGAAATTCCGTAGTTGTTCTTTGCAAAAACATCTGCATTGTTTGCAATAAGAAGTTTAATGACTTCTGGATTTTCAGAGAATCTGGCGGCAAACATAAGTGCAGTCCAGCCCTCATTATCTTTTAAATTAACATTTGCTTTTGAAAAAATCAGATTATCGAGAAGTTTTAAGTCCCCGGCTTTTGCGGCTTTCATAAGTCTTGTGCGGCCAGATATATCTTTTGAATCAGGATTCTCGATGTAAATATGGTCTGAGTCGTAGTACGGATCTTCAATTACAGGATCATCATCACTTTCAATTTCTGCATAATCAAGAAGGTATGTCTTTGTATATGGTTTAACTTCTGGAACTGACTCTGAAGAGTAAACTGTTTTTACCTGAGTAACTGGTGCAGGTGAAGGAATCTCCTGTTTTTGTTCTGCAGGTGGTTCATCTTTGTCTTCTTTTTCTGCAGCTGGAATTACAGTTACTTTTTTTTCTGGAGCAGGGGGAAGTACTTCTTTTTTTTCTTCCGGTTCAACTTGAACTTCTGTTTCTTTTTTTACAACAGGAATAACTGGAACTGAAACTGGAACTGTAACTTCAATAAAGTCTTTTGCCAGTTCTGAATAAACAGGCGGAGTGTTTGAGGAAGCCGGATTTGATGCTGTAACTTCAATAAAGTCTTTTTCCGGTTCTGAATAAACAGGCGGAATGTTTGAAGAAGCCGGATTTGAAGCTGTAACTGTTTCTGATATTTCTTCTTCCTGATTTTCAGCTTCTTCTTCAGGGATTTCTTCTGTATGGGCTTCGTTTTTTACAGGAGTTTCCTTTACATATTTTCTGAGAATTTTTTCTGCCATTTCCGGGTTGTTGTTTTCTTTTGCCCAGTCAAAACAGTTTTTCCCGTTTTTATCTTTTTTGTTGATTCTTTTGCGTTTTGAAAAATCGAAAAAATTATTGACTTTAACAAGCCGTTCAATTACTTCCGGATGAGATGAATACTGAACTGCATAGGAAAGGGCATTGCGTTTATTTTTATCTTTTTTGTCAGGGTTTGCGTCGTATTTTAAGAGAACATTAATTACATCAAGTTCTCTGTCTGCTTTCAGGGCAGCCATAAGCAGGTTTTCTTTTGCTGGTCCCCTTGTAACATTCACATAATCTTTGTGATTACGGATAAGGGTATTAACTTCTTTATAACTTCCATTTTCGATTACATCAAAGAGTTTATCTTTTTTTCCCCCTGCAAAAGCTGAGGATAAAGTGGTTGTACAAACTAATAAAGAAAGAAAAATATATTTAAAACCTGATTTCATGAACCAGATTATACTATTATAAAAGCACGTTCGCAAGTGAACGATATTGACCTTAATCCTTAAAAAATATATTATCTTAAGAAACCCCTTGAGGCTGCGTATGCGGCTTCCATTTGACCATAAGGAGAACATACAAATGAGAAAGTATGAACTTATGATTGTTTTCTCAACAGAAGAAGACAAATTCAAGGCTGGTTCAGAAGCAGTTCGCTCTGTACTCGCTAACTTTGGTGCCACAATCGATAAAGAAGAATCGTATGGCGATCGTGATTTAACTTACATCATCGACAAGCAGAAGCGTGGCCGCTTCGTTCTTTTCACAATCAATGCAAATCCTGCAAAAATCGATGAAATCGAAAAACAGTTCAAATTAACAAAAAATCTCTTGAAGTATCTTTTTGTTAAACTTGAAGAAAAGAAGAACTAATTCTGGTTTTTCATCGGAAACTGATTACAAAAGGAGTGATTTATGACAGATATTAATCGTGTTGTACTTGTAGGAAGACTTACCCGTGATCTTGGTAATGATCAGCGTGATTTCGCTTACACACCAAACGGACAGGCTCGTGCAAATATCAGCATTGCCGTAAATCGCAGCCGTAAACAGGGTGATCAGTGGGTTGATGAAGCTAATTATTTCGATGTAACAATCTGGGGAAAAACTGCAGAAAATTTAAAACCTTATCTTACAAAGGGTAAGCAGATTGCCGTAGAAGGTTATCTCAAGCAGGATCGTTGGGAAAAAGACGGTCAGAAATTCAGCAAAGTTGGTATTGTTGCAGACAGCGTAATGCTGCTCGGCGGAAGATCGGAAAATGGCGGTGCTGCTCAGCAGGCGCCTGGGGGTTACACTCCGAGATTTCCACAGAACAACGGATTCGCTCCACAGCAGCAGTCTTACCAGCCTCCAGTTGAGGAACCATCCTTTGGTGGTGACAGCTTGAGTGGTTTTGCAGAAGATGTCCCATTTTAATGATTAATCATTAATTCTAATTTTAGGAGACTTAACATGTCAGACGAAGTAACAACAAACGAAGTTGAACAGAAAGTAAACGAAACAGATACACAGGGCGCTTCAGACGGTCGCGAAGGCGAAGAAAGAGGCGGACGCAAGGGAAAGGCTTTCTTCCGTAAGAAGGTTTGCCGTTTCTGTGCTAACAAAGCAAAAATCGATTATAAAGATGCTGATGGCCTTAAACGCTATACAACAGAACGTGGTAAGATTCTTCCACGCCGCATTACTGGTACTTGTGCAAAACATCAGCGCGAACTTGCACTTAACATCAAACGTGCACGTGCTATCTGTCTGCTTCCATTCGTTGCAGAATAGTAATCTATTAAACTAAGACAGCGATCCAACTCCTGGTGACGCTGTCTTATAAATATTCAAGAGGAGCTTGAAATGAAAGTTATTCTTAACACAGATGTTAAACATCTTGGAGAAATGGGAGATGTAAAAAACGTTGCTAACGGTTATGCACGCAACTACCTTTTCCCACACATGTTTGCTGTACCATACACAGCTGAAACAGTAAAATACTTCGAATCACGCAAAGAAGAAATCGAAAAACGCAAAGCTGACAAACGTGCTGCTGCTGCAAGCACAAAAGAAAAGCTTGAAGCACTTCTTATCGATCTTACAGTACCAGCTGCTGCAAACGGCAAACTTTACGGTGCTGTTTCAACCGTTACAATTGCTGACTATCTTAACAAGAATGGTTTCGAAATTGAACGCAAGCGTATCGAAATCCCTGGTCTCTCAATTAAGAGCACAGGTAACTACTACTGTACAGTACACCTTTACGAAACAACAACTGCTGAAGTTAAAATTTCTGTAAAAGCTCAGAGTACAGAAACAAAAGCTGCTGAAAAGCCAGCAAAAAAAGCTGAAGCTGCAGAAGAAGCTGCTCCAGAAGCAACTGAAGAAAAAGCTGAATAAGTTTAGTTCTTCAAACATCTGCTATACAGCATAAAAAAAGCCGGAAATTTTCCGGCTTTTTTTGTCTTTATTTACATTTTTTAATATAATATATGGGGAGTTGTTATATGGAAAATTTATTAAAAGATTCAGTACCACCACATAATCTGGAGGCTGAAAAAGCAACCTTAGGTGCACTTTTGCTGGACTGGAAAGCTATTGGAGATATTATTACATTTCTCCATCCTGAACACTTTTATTCACAGCAGAATCAGATAATTTACAATGCCCTCATAAAACTTTTTGGTAGTGGTATAACAGGTGATGTTCTTACTTTAACTACAGAACTTTCCAAGGCAAATGAACTGGAAAAAGCAGGTGGAGCTGCATATATTGCTTCCCTTACAGATGAAGTTCCTTCTGCTGCAAACATAGATTATTATGCACGCGTTGTATTTGACAGGGCAACACGCCGTAGTCTTATAAGAATTTCCTCAGAAATTAAAACATCCTCATTTGATGAAACTCGAGAAAGTCGTGCCATTCTTGAAGAAGCCGAAAAAAAGATTTTTGCTCTTACAGACATGGGGCAGACTATTCAGATTCACGATATGAAAGAAGTTGTTGATAAAACAACAAGCATTATTCAGAAACAGTACCACGATCATAATTCCTTCTCTGGTATTCCGTGTGGATTTAACAGGTTGGACAGCATGACAAGTGGTTTCCAGAAGTCTGAACTTAGTATTATCGGTGCCCGTCCATCAATGGGTAAAACAGCTATGGCTCTTACAATGATGGAAAATATTGCCATTAATCAGAAAATTCCTTGCGGATTCTTCTCTCTGGAAATGTCTTTTGAACAGATTGGTCAGCGTCTTTTATCTCAGGTTGCTCATATTCCAGGACACAAGATTCGTAGTGGAATGATGAAACTTGAAGATTTGCAGAAAATTTATGATGCTGCAGGAAGAATTTTTGAATCGCCATTATATATTGTAGATACACCAAACATGCAGCTTCTTGATTTGCGTGCTATGGCAAGACGTATGGTACAGTCAAAAGGTGTTCAGATTATTTTCATCGACTATATTGGTCTTATTTCAACACAGAACAGTTCCGCACCTGTTTATGAACAGATTTCAGAAATTTCAAAGTCATTGAAATCTCTTGCCCGGGAACTTAATATTCCAGTTGTTTGTCTTTGTCAGGTAGCCCGTGATGCTGAAGGTTCAGAACCAACTCTGGCTCAGTTAAGAGGTTCCGGTTCTATTGAACAGGATGCTGACGTTGTAATGTTTATTCACCGTGACCGTAAAAAGACAGATGAAGAAGATCAGAATCCTGTAATGGATGCTAAGCTTATAGTTGCAAAACAGCGTAACGGTCCAATCGGCGATGTAAATCTTCTGTTCCTTTCAAGTTATACTAAATTTGAAAACAAGGCTTCTGAAGATTAAAATCAAAGACTGTTGAATTGATTTTTTTATTTTTTTTGAATGATTCTAAAACAGAAAGAGCAGGAGCACCGGAATGGTACTTTGCTCTTTCTATATTAAATTATTTAGCGTTATAGTTTGCGTTTTCCTGTGCTTCGTTTACAACCTGTGTAAGGTCTGTTGTTTTAAGAAGTACAGGTTTGTTGCTGCTGTTAGTTACAATAAGTCCTTTTGAAGTAACTGTAATTGGTGTTGCAGCTTTTACTTTTACAGGAGATCTGAGAAGGTTTTCTGCTTTTCCATTGAACTTGCCAACGAAGTAGTCAGAGCCATCTTTGATAACACAGTAATAGTTTCCACCGTCTTCTACAAGAACAGAAGTTTCAGCAATAGTTTCGTTGCTTTCTTTTGTAATTTCCATGTTATCTTTATCGAGAAGAACAAGTTTTACTGTTCCGTTTTTGATGTTTGTTCCGGCAATAGCAATATAAGAATCACCGGCTTCATAAACAGTTCTTGAACGGATTACAGTAACAGGAGATTCTTTAATAACGGCACCAGTGTCAGCATTTACTTTTACAAGTTCGCTGAGTACACCAAGTTCATCTACAGATTTAAGACCATAAACTGTTGGGGCAGAGGCATTTTCTGTCTGCTGTCTTACAACTGTCTGCTGATCCTGTGCAATTGTAGTTCTTTCATTCTGAGCTTCTGTTCTCTTTGTATCTGCTGTTGCCTGAGCAGCTGCAGCTTCTTCTTTAGCTTCCTCAGTTTTTTTAGCTTGTTCCTGAGTTACTTTTTCCTGTTCATCAGCGACTTTCTGAGCTTCTTCAGCTTCAGCTTTCTTTTCAGCTGCTTCTTTCTGAGCTTTTTTGTCTGAAGGATTTTCCTGAGCTTTTTTCTCAGCTTCTTCAGCGGCTTTTTTAGTTTCCTGAGCTTTCTGTGCAGTTGTTTCCTGCTTTTTCTGTTCTTCTTTTAATTTTGAAGTTTCTTCAGTTGCTTTTTTCTGTGCAGCATCTGCTTTTTCCTGAGCCTTATCTGCTTCACGTTCTTTAATGTCTACCATTTCTTTACGTGTGCTTACGCCCTTATCTTCATCATCCTGCATAGATTTTACAACCTGTTTGTCAGAAATAACTGAAGTATCAACTGTGCTGAGCCCACCATTTATATCATTAAGTGGAATTACCAGCTGAGTCTTTCCAGGCCAGTCCCGATAACTTAAAGCAATACCGGCTTTGTCTGATGTAAGGTTATCTGTAACAACTTTTTTGTATTTCTGGTTAAAGTATGTAAGGTTGCCTCTATAAACAGCATTGTAAACAGTTACGAAAGTGGCAACTGTTTTTGCATCAGATGCTGAATATCCGTAAGTAGTAGTAAGGTATGCTGCAATAACTCTTCTTACATTGTTGATATGGTCAATTGCAGAATCTGAACCGATTACGATAATGTCGGCGTCAAGTTTTCCTGATTCTGTTTCGTCGATTGCATGAATAACCTGATATTTAGCAGAAGAGCCGGCCTTTCCTGAAACTGAGAGATTCTTTTTAATTGAATCACCTAGAGAAGAACCGATGGAAGAAATTTCATCTGCTGTGTTAATAACAGAATGTGGACCTGTGTAGTTTTCGAAAACTACTGCGTCTTCAGCAACTGTTTCAAGTTCATTTTTGTTAACATCAAGGGCAAAAAGTGAAACTGTAAAAACAGATAATGCTGCGGCTGCAAAAAATACTTTATTGAGTTTCATTTAATCCTCCAGAATTAAATATACCTTAAAAATTATATCATAAATTTCAATTTTTCGCATTTTATATTATGGAAGAATGTAAAAAAGTTTCGCTATATGAGGAAGAATTTACATTTCCAGTTCAACTATTTTTGTGAGTGTAGCACGGGCATAATCCCTGATTGGTTTGTCATACTGCGGATTCATAAAATTTGCCAGAATTGCCTTTCCCTGTTTGTAGAGGGCCGGACGACCCATAAACTTAACGATTTCATAAGTTGAATCACAGAGAAGTTTAGCGGAATTAAAGTCTTTCTTTGAAATTTTTTTGACAGTAACATGTTCAAAAGCATGGAGAATTCTACCGTTCTGATCAAATCCGTTGTTTCCGGCAGTAACGATAAGCGAATTTAACAGCAGCGGATCATCTTCAAGGGTAAGGAGCTCTGCAATGTCAGAAACAAAAAGATTAGTTCCTGTTTTAGAAATTGAATCAAGAATAGTCTGTGTAAAGAGAGGATTTGTAGAATAATATGTGTGATTATTGTGACTGATTCCTGTGTGGCTTTTTAATTCAGAAAGGTAGTTTTCAGTCTGTTCTTTTAATTCTGAACAAATCTGTTCTTCTTGTTCACCATAATTATCCCGGGTTAAGATGCTGTTAATTTCCTGAAAATGTGCCAGGGAAGGTGTTGAATAAATTACTCCGTCATATTTTTGAATCAGTTTTGATGGAGTAATATATTTTTTTGCGGAAACTTTTTTTTCTGTTTTTGAATTTATAGTCTGGCTCATTACAAAGGCATTTAAAACCCAGTCATTCATACAGATAAGAATCTGGTTATTTGAAGTATAAATCATGTACTTCCACAGGTTTGATGAAGGGAGAGAAGCTTCCCAGTTGATTGTTCCATCTTCTGTAAATTCAATGGCTCTTGAGTAATCGGAAACGAAAAATCCTCCGTCTGTAGCTCTGAAATGTTTGAGACTGGTGGCGTTGATTTTGCCGGCATTAAAACTGTTAAGAAGATTTCCTGTTTTGTTTTCAATGATTAAAACTTTTAACTGATGGTCAATATTGTAAAGAAGAGCTGATTTATCTTGAGAACTTATAATACAGGGAATACCGCCGGAGGCTCTTGAATCATGCTGTACCCATTTTGAAACTGCTGCTTTGTTTTCGACTGTACAAAGTCCAAAAGAACCATCGGAAAAAGTCATCAAAATGCCATTTTCACACTGTGCTGCTGTAATGATTTGACCGGCAAAAGTAATTTCTTCGATTATTTTTCCGAAGGGACTAATGTGAAGTCCTGTAGTTTTTGAATCTTTTGTTTTTGCAAGAAAAACTATAAGGCTGCCGTCAGAAAACTGACATAAAGGAAGGGAATTAAGGGGAGAAACAGAGATATTCCACTTTAGAACACCATTGTATCCATAGCAGGAAAGGTTTTCATTTCCCTGAACAAAGATTCTTCCATCCCATCCTGTAACTGGGGCGGCAGTTACTTCAAATCCACAATCCTTTGACCATACTGTGTATCCGCTGGGATTTACAAGGTTCAGTATTGATTTGTTTGTGACTAAATAAAGAAAATCACCCCAGGCAGAAAACCAGTTTGAAGGACGGCCTTTTACACCTTTCTGCCACATAACATTACCACGGGAAGTACAGGTGCTTACCATGCGTCCGTCACTGACAACGGCAAAGCCGTAAGAAGTTTCAACGGCAGGGGCTACGGCTTCTCCTCCAATAACAGCCTGCCATGAAGGTTTTTGTTTTGATAAATCCACGGAACGGAGAGGACTTTCTCCCTGAAGATTAACCAAAAATAGTGAAAACAGGATAAAAAAGTATATTTTTTTAGACAATTTAAGAGATTTTATATTGTTAAAAGGGCATGACTTTTTCATCAGGGGTTTTATTCCGTATATTCAAAGTAAGCAAGGCTTTCGATGTGGGCAGTCTGAGGATAAAAATCAAGAAGATAAAGTTTTGTAAGTTCATAACCCGATTTTACAAGTTTTAAGGCATCACGGGCGTGTGTGGATGGATCACAGGAAACGCTTCTAATCTGTCCTGTTTTGTTTTTGCACAGCCAGTCACACACTTCTTTTTCCATACCTGATCTTGGAGGATCAATTACAACTGCATCAAATGGTCCGTTTTTTGCAAGAATCATAGGGGCATTTGTCTGAACCCATTTTGCTCCGCTTAAACCATAAGTTTCGTGAGGTTTTCCAGACATGTTGATTTCGGCATGTACCAGTGCATCTCTGTTATGTTCAACAAGAATTGTTTTCTTGAAAATATCAGCAAGAAATACAGAAAAAGTACCTGCTCCAGAATACATATCAAGAACAATTTCTCCCCCCATATTATAAGTAATTGCATCAATTGTTTTTTCAAGAACTTCCATATTTGACTGGAAGAATCCCTGAACATCAAACTGGATTAATTTATCTTTGAGGCGGATTGTACAGTTGTTTTTCATTACACCTGATGTACCGGCAAAACGCTGTTTTACTTTATTTTTAGGCTGTTTTTTTGATTTACCCACACGTTTCTGCTGCCATAAATCGGCTTTTTCTTCGTTTGCAATAATAAGGGAAGGATTTTCTGCATCATCTGAAGAAATAATTCTCTGGTCTCCAAAAAAGTGTACTCTGCCTTCTGGACGAAGAGCCTGAGGTGTTTTTTTCAGGTAATCATTGATGGCTTTTGTTGCCACAGGGCAGTTTTCCAGTTCAACAATTGTATTAGAATCTTTTTCATTAAGGCCACCGTCTGTAAGCTGAAGTCTTGCCCTGTAGTTCTTATCGCTTCCTGAAATAATTTCAATTTCCGGGCATTTAAGACCTTCACGTTCAAAACAGTCTTTCAGCATCTGTTTGCGGAGTTCACGCTGATAATCAATCTGAATATGCTGCATGTTGCATCCGCCACATTTCCCGTAAAGGGGACAGAAAGGCATGATTCTGTAAGGTGAAGGCTCAATAACTTTTATGATTTTTGCCAGATCGTAATCACGGAATGTTTTGGTAATTTCAATTTCAAGCTTTTCCCCTGGAATTGCATAGGGAATAAAAACATTTTTTCCGTTTACTCTGGCAAGACAACTTCCGCCAAAAACAATTTTTTCAGCTGTAACAGTCAAAGATTCCATTTTTGTTTATTTATCCAGTTTTTTGAAAACAAAGTCACAGAAAGTTTTAATTCTGTTCATAAAAGAAGTTTCAACTCTGTCTTCCAGGAAAAATAATTTAGGAATTGCAGCTCCACCTATAGCATAAAGAATCCAGTTATCACCATCTCTGAATACAGTGATGCAGGAAACCATTTTTTCAGGTTTTACAGCTGTGAATTTGTTATGATAAACAAGTTTTTCCATGTTTCTTGTTGTGTAAAAATAATAATCGGGAGCTTCAATGATTTCGATTTTTGACTTGAATTTTCCGAAAGGCGACATAGTGAAATTACAGTCAATCTGAGTTAATTCATTTTTGATTGTTGCATTTGTGATTTCAGCTGCGCTGTACAGATCATACCATTTTTTGGTCCGTTCTGAATAATATGGAATACCAACATAATCCTTTACTCTTAAAAGAATTAAATTGATTTTGTCCCGTAAATCTTCATTTCCTTCATAAGGAATGACTTTAATAATCTCGGCAACATAAGTCGGATCAAGTTTTTTCATTGTAGAAAGAATCTTTTTTGTTTCTGGAGTTTCTTTCATACAAACATCTTTCATTGAATCAATGTTTTTGATAATTACTTCACCGTTTTCAAGACGGGATCTTTCTGAAGCAGAAAGGTTTGAATTAAAAGGATCTGCAAAAAGAGAAGTTGAAATAGTGAGAAGTAAAACTGTTAATTTAGTAAGCTTTGTCATAATTACCTCCAAATATACTAAAAAAACGTTGATTTCTCAATAAGTTACATATACAAGAATAAATGTGGTATAATATCTTATTATGATTAATCCTCAAATTAAAGAATCTATAAATTCAAAAGGTGCATCTGTAATTCGTAAGATGTTTGAAGAAGGTATCCAGCTGAAAAAACAGTATGGAGATGACAATGTATTTGATTTTTCTCTTGGTAATCCAGATCTGGATCCACCGGAAGAAGTCATCAAAGCTATCAGGGAAGAAGCTCAGAATGTAAGTCATGGCTGCCATGGTTACATGCCTAATGCCGGATATGCTGAAACTCGTGCTGCAATGGCAGAGAAAGTTAGTGGTGAACAGACAGTAAAACTTGAAGGAAAACACGTAGTTATGACTGTTGGTGCTGCCAGTGCCCTTAACTGTGTATTTAAAACTATTCTTAGCCCCGAAGACGAAGTAATCGTGCCTTCGCCATTCTTTGCTGAATATCGTCATTATGTAAAGAATTTTGGTGGTAAACTTATTGAAGTTCCTGCAAAAGAAGATTTTAGTCTTGATGTTGAAGCAATGGCTCAGAAACTTTCAAAAAAAACAGCCGCTGTTCTCATTAATACACCAAATAACCCTACAGGAAAAATTTATTCAGAATCCGATATAACAAAACTTACAGATGCTTTAAAAAACCATGGGGAAAAATGTGGACGCATGCCATATCTCATCTGTGATGAACCTTATCGTGCAATTGTTTACGATGGAGCTGTTGTTCCTCCTGTTTTCCCTAAATATAACAATGCAGTAGTTGTTACAAGTTTTGCCAAAGATCTTTCTATTCCTGGCGAACGTATTGGATATATCGCAGTAAATCCTTCACTTGAAGAAGCTGATGAATTTATTACAGCCTGTACTTTCTGTCTTCGTACACTTGGCTGTGTAAATTCTCCTGCATTTTTCCAGAAAGTAGTTGCAAAGAGCTGGAATGCAAAAGTTGATTATTCTTCCTATAAAGTTAGAAGAGATAAACTTATGGCAATTCTTGATAAAGCCGGATTTGAATACCATAGACCGGAAGGAGCTTTTTATCTGTTTGTAAAAGCTCCTGCAAAATGGAATGAAGATGATTCAGCATTTAGTGATCATCTGAAAAAATTCTTCATTCTCAGTGCTCCCGGGGCCGGTTTTGGAAAGAAAGGATGGGTTCGTCTCGCCTACTGTGTAAGTGAAAAAACAATCGTAAATTCAGAAAAAGCTTTTATTGAAGCTTCAAAATAATCAGTTTTGTTGAGAGGTGATGTTATGAAAATCCTGATGGTTAGTGCTGAATGTGTACCATTTGCAAAAACAGGGGGACTTGCTGATGCCGTTGCTGCTCTTGCAGGAAGTTTAAGTAATCTTGGACACGATGTTAAAATCGTAATGCCACGTTATTACAAAATTGATAGAAAAACACTTAATAAACTTGAAGGACCTCTTGGAGTTCCTGTTGGAATCGGGCAGGAATGGACAGCTGTTTATTCAACAGATTTACCAGGATTTCCAAAGGCAACTGTATATTTTCTGGATCATGAAAATTGTTTCGGTCGTGATGGTGTTTATGGAACAAAACAGGAAAGTGATTTCCACGATAACCCATACCGTTTCAGTCTGCTCTGTCATGGAGCTCTTCAGGTATGTAACAAATTAGGATGGTATCCGGATATTGTTCATGCCCATGACTGGTCCGCAGGTCTGGCACCAGTTTTAGTAAAACATGTTTGTCGTTCTCAGCCGGCTTTCAGCAAGACAGCATCTGTGTTTACTATTCATAATATGGGATATCAGGGAGTTTATGGAAAAGATAAATTCACTGATCTTGGAATTGACTGGGGACTTTATTATGGCGCCGGATTTGAAAGAAACGGTGCAATTAATTTCCTTCAGGCTGGAATCAGTAGTGCAGATATGGTAACAACTGTTTCTCCAACTTATGCAAAAGAAATTCAGACTGCAGAAGGTGGATTTGGGCTTGATGGTCTTTTGAGAGTAAGAAGTGATGTTGTAAAAGGCATTGTAAACGGGGTTGATACAGAAGTATGGAATCCTGCAAAAGATGAACTTATTCCAGCTAAATTCACCAGTAAAAATTTAAAAGGAAAAGCTGAATGTAAAAAAGCACTTCAGGAATTCTTTGGGCTTCCTGTTAATCCTGATATTCCTGTTATAGGTATGATTGGACGCCTTGTAAGTCAGAAAGGTGTTGCTGAAGTATTTGCACCAGGTTACGGCTCTATGTGGGGCATCTGTTCTTCAATGAATGTTCAGGTTGTTCTTTTAGGTAGTGGTGATAAATGGTGTGAAGACGAAATTAATTGCCTTCAGGCAAAACTTCCAAACTTCCGGGCAAAGATTGGATATAACGAAAAACTCAGCCATCTTATTGAAGCTGGTTCTGATTTCTTCCTTATGCCAAGTCAGTACGAACCATGTGGATTAAACCAGATGTATTCTGAAATGTACGGAACTCTTCCAATTGTAAGAAGAACTGGCGGTCTTGCAGATACTGTTCAGAATTACAATGAACAGACTGGGGAAGGAACAGGCTTTATGTTTGATTCTCTTACACCTCAGGCAATTTATGATACTGTTGGCTGGGCAGTATTTGCTTACTACAACAAAAAGGATCATATTAAAAAGATGCAGAAAAGAGCCATGGAGCAGGACTTTACATGGGATAACAGCTGTCATCATTATGAAGAAGTTTATAAAGAAGCCTTGAAAAGAGGCTGTAATATAGACTGAAAATAAAAAAAGCCGGAAAAAAGTGAAGTGCACCCCTAAAGCTGGACAAATAAAGTTCAATTTTAGGAGGTGCATTTTTTTATGCTAATAAGCCATCCACTGGCCGTCGATTCCTAAATACCAGTCTGCAAGAACGCTGTTCATATCTGGATTGTACCAGCTGACAGAACCATCTCTATTTAATACAACAAGACGTGTACTGTTGCATGCAATTTTTACAGGAAGAGAAGCGGATCGTTTGTACTCAAAATTTCTTTTTGTAGAAAGATTTGAAGAACGGATTCTTGATTTTCCCATGTTTGTATAAAGAACAGGGTAGGAAAGGTAACTGATAGCATTTGTATCTTCAGAATGTTCTTCAATAAGATGCTTTGAAAATTTAGTTGAAGGATTATATGAAAATACTGAAGTTGAAATTCTGTTTGAGGAATCTGTGCCGATTATAATTCCATAAATATCAGAATTTTCAACGGAAGAATCGAAATTTAAGGAATATGCAACACGGCCTTTAATGTTTACAGGAACAGTTTCTTTTGTATTTGTATTTATATACAAAAGTGGTACGGCTGGAGCTGTAGCATTTGTTTTTGCAATATAAAGATCTGTTTCGTTGTAAAGAATCGCATCCTGAATGCCGGCACCAAGATAAAGCTGTTCTTTTGTACCCTGAGAAATTGAATATCTGTTTACAGTTGATGTACCTTCAATAGAGAGAAGAGTGTCACCGTAAACCCTAAGGGATTTAAGATTGTTTTCTGGAGTGAAGATTGAAGTAACGCTTCCTGTTGAAAAATCAAGAAGTTGAACAGAATCCCTAGTGTCTTTGCTCCACAAAATAACATTAGAACCGTAAGGAAGAATATTTGTTCTGTTTGTATTTGAACCTTTTCTAGTTAAATATTCAGTATCATAAGATGAAAGGAAGATAGAATCTGGAGTAAGGAAATAGAAACTGTCTTCATATGGTGCAATGTCAAGAATGTGGTCGTACATTTTGTCGGACATAGCCTGAAGTACATCAACACGTTCGGCAATGGCATTGTCAAATTTATAAATATTTCCTTCAGATGTACCTGCATAAATTGTTTCACCTGTAAGACTTGCGCATACAATCTGTTCTCCGCTGTTAATACCAGTAAAGGTACGGATAAGCTGAGGGGCAATTACATTTTTATTTCTGTCATTCTGAATCATGTAAAGCTTGAACTGTCTATTTTCATTTACAATGTAATAAAGATTCTGGTTTTTATTTGAAGAGAAAATAACAGGTTCCTGACCACCAACAGGGAATTTTGCAATATTGTTACCAGTTGTTGCCTGAATTACATAAATATTGCCATCTTTGTATCCTGCAAAAAACACATTATTGTTGAACATAACGGGCTGGCTTAATGATGGTTCTGTATAAAATTTTGCCTTCTTTTCATTTGTTTTAAGATTGTAGTAAAGAAGGGAGCCTGTTGGAGAATACATGGCTGCAGAGTTTTCACTGTCACTTGTAATAGCCATAGTAACAGGACCTGTAGATTCTTTCAGCTTTTTAGAAGTAATTGTATTTGATGAAGTTTTCAGAAAGTAAGTACCTTTTACTGAGGCAGTCCCACAAAGTACATAAGTTCCTTTTGCAGAGTAATTAAGGGATGTTACAGGGTCGCTGAAAAGGAATGCACATTTACGGGAAAGTGTTCTGAAGTTCCAGATTGAAACCATGTTAACAGATGCACCGTCACTTTCGTATACAGCAACATCATTTCCATTAGGACTTCTGGAAATCATTTTAATTGGAAGGTCTGTAATCTGATAGTGCTCTCCCAGTCCATCTTCAGTCCACTTAATAATAAAACCGTCCTGTCCTACAGAAAATACTGTATTTTCATCTGTAGTAATGCCGTTTAAAACCGCAAGTGAGTTTACTGCAGATTCATGGGCCTGAGTTGATATGTGAGACTGTGCAAAAGAGAAAACTGCACAAAAAAATATTAAAGCTGTTAAAATCTTATTTTTCATGGAAAAGCCTCATAAAAAAATTAAAGTCTCCGATTAATGCTATTACAAGCAGAATGCCTATAAAAGCGAATCCAATATATTGTATACGATATCGTACTTTTGGGGAAACATGTATTTTAAAAGCAAATTCAATAAAGGCAATTAAAATCAATCCACCGTCCAGAACTGGTACGGGAAGGAGATTCATTAAAAATAAGCTGATACAAATAATAGAAATGAAATTAAGTATACCGCATAATCCATTTCTAAATCCTGCTTCGAAACCAGTTTTTATTGTATCACCAAGCATAAAGGTAATTGATGCAGGTCCACTTACAGAATTACTAAGCTTAACACCCTTAAAAAGAGATTTAATTCCCTTGAATGTTGTATTTATAAGATCAAGTATTTTTACAAATCCCTGCTTAAGGGCAGGAAAAAAACTGTATCTTGGAGCTTCACGTTTTAATACAGACTTAGGATCACTAACAACACCAATTTTGCCGGTTCCTGTTTCTTTATCAAGAGTTGTATGTACAGTAAAGGTAAGGCTTTCTTCATTTCTCAAAATCTTTACAGTTATATCTTCATCAGGATGAATTGCAACTGTGGAATAAATTTCGTAAAAATCCTTAATACTTTTTCCGTTTATTTCGGTAATAACATCACCAGAAAGAATTCCGGCTTCTTTTGCGGGAGAAATGATTTCAGGATATAAGTCAGTTGCAATCAAAATTTTGGAAGAGGCTGCATAGTAGGAAAATCCCGTAAGTGCAATAATTACCAGTGCAACATAGGCAGTCAGAAAATTTGCGAAAGGACCGGCAAATGCAATGAAAATTTGTTTCAATGGATGAACTCCGTACAAAGAATCCTTGTCGAATTCAACAAAATCTTCATTGTTTTCCAGAGCTTCAGACATTTCTGCTTCGCCTTTCATGCCGCAGTAACCGCCCATAGGAATCAGGGAAATTCGCCAGTCGATATTTTTGAATGTTTTATGAAGAAGAACAGGACCAAAACCAATGCTGAAAGATTCAACTTTTACACCTGAAATTAAAGCGGCGAAAAGATGTCCAAGTTCATGTATGAATACTATTATGCTTAGAATAATCAGGCCGTAAATAATTTTCATTATAAAAGTTCACCTGCCAGTTTTCTTGCTAAAGTGTCGGCTTCGAATATGTCTTGAGGATCTCTTACAGGTGTATCCCATACATTTTCTTTGGCTATTACTTTTTCTACTATATCGGCAATTTTCCAGAATGAGATTTTTTCATCAATAAAGTTCCATGCTGCAATTTCATTGGCTGCATTAAATGCTATAGGATGACAATTGTCTTTTCTGGCAGCTTCAAAAGCCAGTTGGAGAAGTGGAAAATCTTTTAATCTTGGTTTTTCAAAAGTAAGGGTACGACTGCCATCAGCAGTATCAGTTAAATCAAAAGGCTTCATGAAATTCTGCTTAACTTCCGGCCAGTCTAAAGCCTGAATTATAGGATGTTTCATATCTGGCTCACTGAACTGACCATAAACGATTCCGTCTTTTGTTCTGACCAGAGAATGTACGATACTTTGAGGATGAACAACAACCTGAATCTTTTCCGTATCAAAATTGAAAAGTCTTTTAGCTTCAATTACTTCGAGACCTTTGTTTCCCATTGTTGCAGAATCTACGGTAATCTTAGTTCCCATATTCCATGTAGGATGTTTTAATGCATCTTTTAAGGTTGCATTTCTGATTTTTTCAGAATCCCAGGTACGGAATGGTCCACCGCTGGCTGTAATAATAAGACGGTCTACGTTGTCCTTTCCTCCGCACTGATTCAACAGGGTGAAGATTGCAGAATGTTCGCTGTCTACTGGAAGAATACGGCAGTTATTTTTCTTTGCCAGAGAGAAAATAAGGGGACCTGCCATTACTACAGATTCTTTATTTGCCAGGGCAAGATCAACTCCATGTTCAAGAGTAATCATACTTGGAATCAAACCTGCACTTCCTGCAATTCCATTTACAACCAGGTCTGGATTTGTGTTTTCAATAAGAGCTTTAATACCATCATTTCCATCTCTGGAGGTGAGGGTAGCAGAGCAATTAAATTCTGCTGCAAGAGTTTTTAAGGCATTTTCATTCCTGTTTGCAGAAAGACCGCAACAGATAAATCTTTCCTGATGATTTCGAATAATATCAACTGTACTTGAACCAATAGAACCGGTACAGCCTAAAACGAGAATTCTTTTTAATGATTTTAAGTCTGACATTTTCAATATTTGAGACTTTAATTAAAGTCCCTGATATAAATGAGTTATGATGAAATAGAAAACTGGAGCTGAGAAAATGATACTGTCGATTGAATCGAGAATACCACCCCGTCCAGGAACTATTGTACCAGAATCTTTACAATCTCCGGATCTTTTGAAAACAGATTCTGCCAGATCTCCTGTAATTGAACAGAGGGACATTACAGCTCCAAGACAGATAAGTTTTACAATAGAACCTTCAAAAATGTGATTCTGAATACCAGTTTCAGCATTCCAAAGATACCAGCAGATTGCTCCGCTTAAAATGGAACCCAAAATACCGCCGATAAAGCCTGCAATACTTTTGTTTGGACTGGCTTTAATAAAGCCTTTGTTGTTTTTTCCAAAAAGAACACCAAAGAACCAGGCAAGAGAATCGCATAAAAATACCATTGTAAGGAACATAATGAGAATTTCTCTTGAATGTTCAAAGAATGTCATTCTTGAAAGGAATGTGAAAAGATATCCGATGTAAGTAATAATTGTAATTGAAGTAACAATATGGCTGTTAGAATCTTCAAATGAATTCTGGGAGAAAACTTCCCATCCAAGACAGATAAGAATAGCTCCGATATATGCTGCTGTTACGAAAGTATTGATATTTTCTGGAGTAATATCAAAAAAACAGGCACAAAGAGCTGAGGCTAGCATTGTTAAATGAATAAGACCTGAAAGAACAATTACAACACCTTTATTCTGAAGCTTAAAATTGTGTGAAAAAATATTGTAAAGTTCAGCAGAAGCAAGAAATGAAGCTGCTGTAATTACTGTATGAAGTACTATGTGGTTGTACTGTTTCAAGAGAATTAAGGCAATTACAAGTGGAAAGCCAAAGAAAAAAATACAAAGTCTTGAAAGGACTTTACTGTTCATAAATACCTCATTTTTTCTGGTCCGGAACAGCTCCGAATCTTCTGTTACGATTTTGAAATAATTGAATATCTTTGACAAACTCCTCTTCATTATAATCTGGCCAAAGAGTATCTGTAAAGATAAATTCCGCGTAGGCACACTGCCACAAAAGGAAGTTGCTTAAACGCTGTTCTCCTCCAGTTCTAATCATTAAATCAACATCAGGGAGATTTTTTATATCCATACTTGAGGAAATTACATCTTCTGTAATCTCTTCAGGGGATTTGCCTTCTTTTATAAGATTTCTGATACCACGGACAATTTCGTCCCGGCTGCCATAATTTATGGCAAGAATACAAGTAGTTCCGGTAAAATTTTCTGTATCTTTTTTTGCATTGATGATTTCTGTTCGAACATCTTCAGGAAGACCGGATAAATCGCCAATGTGGTCAACTTTGATTCCGTTTTCTTTATAAAACTTGAATTCTGCTCTAAGATGACTTTTAATGAGCCCCATTAAATAACCAACTTCTTC
Organism: Treponema sp.; assembly: GCA_016297415.1. Lineage (GTDB taxonomy): Bacteria > Spirochaetota > Spirochaetia > Treponematales > Treponemataceae > Treponema_D. The sequence continues at coordinate 8,866 of JAEDGQ010000002.1, read as the reverse complement.
CTGGGCTCTTTTCCAGTTTTCTGTGGAAAAAGTGTAGAGGGTAATATATTTGATACCCAGAGCTGCTGCCTGTGCTACTATTTTTTTTGCAGAAGTCAGACCTTCTTTGTGTCCGGCAGTACGAGGCAGTCCTCTCTGTTTAGCCCAGCGGCCGTTTCCATCCATGATAACTGCAACATGTTCTGGAAGGCCACCGGCTTTAATTTCGTCGATATTCATTTTATACCGTTAATTACGCCATGATTTCTTTTTCTTTAGCGTCACAAACAGCCTGAATGTCGGCAATGTATTTGTCTGTGAGTTTCTGAAGATCATCAGTTTCTTTTTTAAGCTGGTCTTCAGTAATTTCACCTGCTTTCTGTGATTTTTTAAGATCTTCGTTACCATCACGGCGGATGTTGCGGATTGTTGTCTTGTAGTTTTCTGCCATAGACTTAGCCTGTTTTACAAGTTCCTTGCGGCGGTCTGCTGTGAGGGCAGGGATTGAAATACGGATTACTTTTCCATCGTTAGAAGGGTTTAATCCAAGGTCAGCAACGAGAATTGCTTTTTCAATTTCAACGATAAGTGATTTATCAAATGGAGAAATAACTACAGTGCGTGCTTCAGGAATAGAAATCTGAGCAACCTGATTGAGTGGTGATTTCTGTCCGTAGTAATCAACACGAACTTTATCAAACATTGAAGCAGATGCACGTCCAGTACGAATTGTATTCATTTCATTTTTAATTGCTTCAACAGTTTTATCCATTTTTGATTTTGCATCAAATGCCATAATTTTTCTCCTTTGTAAAAGCCGGCTTTGCCGGGAAAAAAAAGTAAAGCGGCTGGAATAAAATCCAACCGCTTATATTATAACCTGAAAGTTACTTACCGAGTACAAAAAGAACGATCTTTCCGAAAGAAAGTTTTGCACCAGCTGCTTTACCAACTTCTTCGAGTTTTTTAGCAACAGTGAGTTTATCGTCTTTTACGAAAGCCTGGTCAACGAAACAGTTTTCAGCGAGAAGTTTATTGATTTTACCCTGGAGGATACCATCTTTAACATTCTGTGGTTTGTTAGCCATTTTTTCGTCAGCAGCCATCTGAGCAGCAAAGATTTCTTTCTGTTCATTGATGTAGCTTTCTGGTACATCATCTTTTGTGATGTATGAAGGTGTGAATGCAGCAAGGTGGAGACAGCAGTCTTTAGCAAATGTTTTAACATCGTCTGCCTCTGAACCTGTAACTACTACTATAGCACCTGTTTTGTTGTCGCCGTGTACGTATGTACCAACTGAAGCACCAGCTGGAATTTCTACACAGGCAGCGCGACGAACAGAGATGTTTTCACGGAATTTAACAAGAGCTGGTTCAATAGCAGCTTTGTGTTCATCTGTAATTTCATCTGAGCCGTTTTTAAGTGTAATTTCTGCAGCTTTTTCTGCAATAGCAACGAAGTCCGGGTTGTTACCAACGAAGTCAGTTTCACAAACAACTTCAACAATAGCAACTTTGTTTCCTTCCTGTTTGATAACGATACGACCTTCGCCTGCAGCGCGGTCTGTACGTTTAGCCATAGCAGCAAGACCTTTTTCTTTAAGGAGTTTTTCTGCTTCAGCCATATTTCCGTCTGTATCCTGGAGAGCTTTTTTACAATCCAGCATACCAGCACCAGTTGATTCCCGTAATGCTTTTACGTCAGCAGCTGTAAATGCCATTTTAGACCTCTTTAATTATTTGTTGAATTTTTCAGCGAGATCTTCATCATCGCCGTCATCAGCAGCTGCATCCTTTTTTTCTTCAGCAGGTGTGTAGTTGCTGTAATCATCGATTTCTTCATCATCTTTCTTTGTTGAAGCGTCTGTTACAACTTCTTCATCGTCTGTGAGAGATTCAATGATTTTGAGTCCTTCTTCATTGTTTGCTTCTACAACAGCATTAGCGATGATAGAAGTGAAGAGGGAGATAGCGCGAATAGCATCGTCGTTACCTGGGATTGGGTAGTCGATTCCTTCCGGGTTACAGTTTGTATCAACAACTGCAACGATTGGGATACCCATACGGTGAGCTTCTGCTACTGCAATCTGTTCTTTGTGTGTATCGATGATGAAGAGAGCTCCTGGGAGTTCTTTCATTTCTTTAATACCACCAAGGTTTTTTGTAAGCTTTTCTTTTTCTTTAAGAAGTCCAGCTACTTCTTTCTTTGTAAGGTTTTCGAATGTGCCGTCAACTTCCATCTTTTCGATTTTCTTGAGGCGCTGGAGTGACTTCTTGATTGTAGAGAAGTTTGTAAGCATACCACCGAGCCAGCGGTTGTTTACATAGAACATGCCGCAGCGTTCTGCTTCTTTCTGAACTGCCTGCTGAGCCTGTTTTTTTGTACCAACGAAAAGAACTGACTTTCCGCCAGCAACGATTTTGCGAACAGCTTCGTAGCTGTCTTTGATTGCACCGATTGTTTTCTGTAAATCGATGATGTGGATTCCATTGCGTTCTGCGAAGATATACTTCTTCATACGTGGATCCCAACGCTTAACCTGGTGACCGAAGTGTACACCTGATTCAAGCAAACTCTTCATGGTTACTACTGCCATAAAGTGTCTCCTTCACCGGAAAATAATGTCTTAATGATTATCTTCCACCGAACTCTGTTTCTCGAGGCGCATAATGCGTCCGGAATATTAACGAGCTTATGGTAAATTACCAACGGTTTTCCATAAGTCCCGACAAAAAAATCAGCTGAACTGATAATTTTGTTCCTTTAACATATCATAAAGCTCAAAGATAGGCAATCCCACCACATTGGAGTTGGTTCCCTCAATTTTTGAGATGTAGCAGCTTGCAAGCCCCTGGATTCTGTAACCGCCGGCTGCTCCGTGCCATTCACCTGTGGAAAGGTATTTATTGATTTCTTCATCATCCATAGGTGCAAATGTTACCTTAGTGACTGCAGTTCTATTGCTTACAAAGTGAAGGGTGCCGTTATAAAGGGCAATTCCTGTAAGAACCTTATGAGATTTTCCCTGAAGCTCTTTAAGGAATTGAAATGCCTGTTCCTTGTTTTCTGGTTTACCGTAAATTTTTTTCCCGCAAACGACGATGGTGTCAGCCCCTAGAATCCATGGATATTCATTTTCTGGTGGAAGGGAACGTACAACTGAGTCTACTTTTTTTGTTGCAAGAAATTCAGGAATTTTTTCGATTTCAATATCTTCTGGTAAATCTTCTGAGCATTGTGGCTGAATAACCTTGTAAGGAATGTTTAGAAGCTTCAGAATTTCCTGTCTTCTTGGTGAAGATGAAGCTAAAATAATATTCTGCATAATTTTCCTCGAAAAAAATGATTTACGCCTTTTAATTGACAAATTTTTTTTTTATTTATATCTTAATTTTTGTAATGAGGGATTAGCTCAACTGGATAGAGCGTTGGCCTCCGGAGCCAAAGGTTGCGTGTTCGACTCACGTATTCCTCAATAAAAATCTGATACAGATAAAAAAAACGGCACTTCAAAATAATATTGAAATGCCGTTTTTTTTTGTATATCAGTTATTTAGTATAACTGTTTTTTATTTTGCATTCTTTGCAGAAGATGAAGAAGATGATGATAAACCCTGAAGTTTTTTGAGAAGTTCAAGGGCACGTGTACGAACTGGTGTTACATATTTGTAGTTTGTAGCAATCTGTCCGATAGCCTGAATCATTGGACCTTTATTTTCTACTGTGTCTGCAATTTTTTCGTATGCAACGAGAACTTCAAAGGCCAGTGAAGAAGTAGGGTTGAGTACAGCATTCTTTTTCTGTGCCCATGCGATTGTTTCTGAAACTTCATCGTTGTTGTTGATTCCGATTTCTCCAAGAGAGCGGATTGCTGCTGTGATTACCATTGGTTCATTGTCAGCAAGTGCAACTTTTACAAGTGTATCTTTTGATTCTTCTGTTTTAACATTTGCAAGAATATCACATGCTTTTGCACGGATATCAGGATAGTTGTTTACAAGACGACCATTTGTTCTTGACTGAGCTGTAATTCCTTCTCCGGCAAGACTGTCCAGAGCTTTCATCATATCTGGAGTTGCACGGCCTTCACTTATTGCTGTTTCAAGGTACTGAAGGGCTACGAGTTTATTATCTCTTTCTTCAGAAGCAGCAAGTTCTGAAATTACTACATCTTCTACACTTGAGAGGTATTCGCTTTCAACGTTTGATTCGTTAGATTTCTGTGCAGCGGCTGCAGATGTGAATGCTACAGCAAGAAGACCTGCTGCTACATATTTTAATGCTTTCATATAAATCCCCCTTGGATATATTTGATAATCGGCAAATTGTTAGAAATATTTAAAAAATTATAATTAATTATATGGTAAAAATCAACTTACAGACAGTTCAGCTTAATTATCGATCTGTGGAAGATTAAGTTCCCAGTGACCGTTTGTTTTAACAAAGTAATAGTAAACTGTGTATTTTTCTTCTTCCGGTGAATCCGAAGGATTTGTAATCTGAACAGCTTTTACATAAGTGTCTGATTCATAACGGATTTCTGTAACAGTACGACCCATTCTTGCCGGTACAAATACATATTTGAAATAGTCCTGTAGATCTTTGAGCTTAAGTCCTTTTACAGGAAGCTTGCTCTGGGCTTTTTTAAGGTTTGCTGGTTTAGACCAGTAGATTTTTGATTCTTTATCAACATAAAGAAGCCATGACTGATAGTCCATATCCTTCATAATCGTAGAAAGAGTATCGATAAGTTCCATTACGGCAGCTTTATCTGCTTCGAAAGTATCCTTTGATACACTTAAGTTTCCTACAGCACGACTATATTCATCTTTCTGAACAGTAGTCTTTTCTTCAACAGTCGTTGTTTCTTTAGCAGGCTCAGGTGCAGGTTTTGAAGTTGTAGTCTTGTCATTTTCTTTAACAAGGTCTGCATTTTTGCCTGAAGAACTTGTTGAACCACAGGAAATCAATAACAGAGTTAAACTGATTAAAAATACTGATTTGAAAAAATTAAATTTCATCATAGCGGAAATATACATCACTTGTGGAAATCCGTCAAACATGGTAATAAAATATTATGTCTATTGCATTGTTTCCGGGAAGTTTTGATCCTCCTACTTATGGTCATTTAAATATTATTGAAAGAGCATCCAGACTTTTTGATAAAATTGATGTGGTTGTTTCTGCAAATCCTGGTAAAAAAAATCTTTTTACAGCTGAAGAAAGGGTAGTAATGTTGAAAACCCTTTGTGAACCATACGCAAATGTATCTGTTCACAGCTGGGATAAACTTATCGTTGAGTATGCTGAAAAAGCCGGCGCTAAAGTTCTTATCCGCGGTATTAGAAATGTAAACGATTTTTCCTATGAATTTGATCTCTCCCTTATGAATCATAGTTTGAACTCCAATATAGAAACTTTATTCATTCCTACTGAATCACGGTTCGCAATTGTGAAATCAAGTTCCATTAAAGAACTTGCTCAGTTTGGGGGAGATATTTCAAATATGGTACCTCCTGTTGTCTGTGAAGCAGTAAAAAAACGGTATAAATTAAATTAAAATGACAAATATTTAAAAAGTGTCATAAAAATATTGACAATTGAATAAATATAAATATAATTCAATTGACATTCAGACGGGAACTGTTATAATATTAAACCCGTTATACAATTTAACAATTAATATAGTGAGGTTATATAAATGGCAGTACCTAGAGCGAAAACTTCAAAAGCACGCACACGCAGACGTCGTGGTGTAAATATGCACCTCGAAGCTCCACAGCTTGTTGAATGCGGCAACTGCGGAAACCTTGTTTTGCAGCATCATGTATGTCCAAAATGTGGTTTCTACCGTGGACGTCAGGTTATCACTCCAGAAGTTAACGGCTAATTCGTTATACTTTAAGTGAATGTAACAAAAAATCAGAATCTAACCTAATAGGAGATTAAAAATGGACGAATTGTTCAACAAAATCCAGAAGCTTATTGCAGAAAAACTGGAAATCGATGAAGGAAAAATCACATTAGATTCTTCTTTCCGTGGCGATCTTGGCGCTGACAGTCTTGATACTTACGAACTTGTTTACGCTATCGAAGAAGAACTTGGCGTAAGCATTCCTGATGAAAAAGCAAACGAATTCGAAACTGTTCGTGATGCTTACAACTTCATCAAAGCTGAACAGGCTAAATAATTATTTCCTGATAGTTATTTTTGATTGTATGAACACAGGTTTTATAGGCCTGTGTTTTTTTTATTTTAAAAATGGTATGTTATAGTAAACGGAGTTTTGAGAAGATGTTAAAAGTTAAGAATTTCTTTCAAAAAAGTAATATTCCTTCAGCAAGACAAAAAGAACTTGTGGAATTTTCTAAAAAACTGAATATTAAATTCAACAATCTGGAACTCTTAAATCTGGCTTTTCATCACCGTTCTTATTCCAACGAAAACTCAAAACAGAAACATTTTAATAATGAACGCCTTGAATTTCTTGGAGATAGCGTGCTTGGAATGGCAACAGCCACTTTCCTTTATGAAGACATGATGGATAATCAGGAAGGTGACCTGGCGAAGATAAAAAGTGTTGTTGTATCTGAAAAATCTCTGGCACCAATTGCAAGAGCAATCGGAATTGATAAAATGCTGATTCTGGGAAAAGGCGAGGAGATGAGCGGGGGCAGACAAAAAGACGCTATTCTTGCAGATGCAGTAGAAGCTTTAATCGGTGCTTACTATCTTGACCGTGGCTATGAAGATGCAGAAAAACTTGTTCTGTCATTTATTGTGCCTGAAATAAAAAAAGTACAGCAGAATAAGGGACAGAAAGATTATAAAACTCTTCTTCAGGAGTTTTATCAGAAAAAATATAAGATGTGTCCTGTGTATGAACTTGTAAAGAAAACAGGACCTGATCACGATAAGATTTTCTGGGTGTCTGTAAAACTAAAGGATGTAACATACGGTCCCTGTGAAGGAAAAAATAAGAAGTCTGCAGAACAGAATGCTGCAAAAATGGCGTGGGAAATTATTACAGGAAAAAATTAAATTTTTTTGATTTTTTCCTGTATCTGCCATTGACACATTATGTTTTATTTGTTAATATAAATACATAAGTTTTGCGGTAGTCATATAACGGCTCATTATCTCAGCCTTCCAAGCTGATGACGAGGGTTCGACTCCCTTCTACCGCTCTAAGTTAAGGTTCAATCTTTACGGTTGAACCTTTTTTTTATTTAAAATTTTTCTTGTTTCAGGCTGGGGATTCGGGTTAGCGATGGGAGCCCCGTAGTCCACCGCAGCGCAGCGAGGAGGATGGAGCGGAAGCGGCCCTTCGACAGGCTCAGGAACCAGGGCGGACGCAGCGACGGCGAAGCCGGAACCTCCATTTTTTTATTGTTATTATTTTTTTTATTCCTTTTTCTGATTATGGTGATATAATTTTTAATTATTTGTTTTTCAATGGAGGTAATCTGAAAAATGAATTCGTTCTTTAAAATTAAAGAAAGAGGTTCTACTGTAGGCCGTGAAATTGTGGGCGGTGTTACTACTTTTCTTGCAATGGCTTACATTCTTGCTGTTAATCCTGGAATTCTTTCCGCTTCGGGAATGAGCTGGGGTTCTGTATTTACTGCAACTGCTATTTCTGCCGCAATTGCTACTCTTGTAATGGGGCTTTTTGCTAATCTTCCAGTTGCTCTTGCTGCCGGGCTTGGCCTTAATGCCTTTTTCTCATTTACGGTTGTTCTGGGGCTTGGATGTTCATGGCAGCTGGCTTTAACTGCTGTTCTTCTGGAAGGTATTCTTTTTATTCTTCTTTCCATTATTGGTATTCGCGAAGCTATCATTAAGTCTATTCCAATGGGAATGAAAAAAGCCGTTTCTGTTGGTATCGGGCTTTTTATCTGTATCATTGGTTTTGAAAATGCAGGTATTGTAATTAATAATGAGGCAACACTTATCAGCTTTGCTACATTTTCTTTTGCACACAAAACTGCTCTTCTTGCTGTAATCGGTCTTCTTATTACTATCGTTCTTTATATGCTTAAAGTTCCGGGAGCAATTCTTATTGGTGTAATTGCTACAACTATTATTGGTATTCCAATGGGCGTAACTGTTGTTCCTGAAGACTTCAAGGTGTTCAGGCTTCCTGATGCTCCTTATTTCTGCCAGTTTGATTTTAAGGGAATCTGTTTAGACAGCGAAGGCATATTTAAGTTTGCTATTCTTGGAAGATTCTTTGTAATTTTCTTTACATTCCTTTTTACTGATCTTTTTGATACTATTGGTACTCTTGTTGGTGTTGCTAATCAGGCTGATCTTCTTACTGATGATGGAAGTGTTGTAAATGCTAAACAGGCTCTTCTTTCTGACTCTATTGGTACAGTAGTTGGAGCATGTCTTGGTACTTCAACTGTAACTTCTTATGTTGAATCAACTTCTGGTGTTGCTGCCGGTGCACGCACTGGTCTTGCTTCTGTTGTAACTGCAGTTCTTTTTGCTCTTGCTCTGTTCTTTGGCGGATGTTTTGCAATTATTCCTTCTGCAGCTACTGCTCCAGCCCTTATTTTTGTTGGTTACCTTATGATGCAGGCTGCCGGTGATATTGATTTTAAGGATCCTTCTGAAGGTATTCCTGCTTTTATTGCAATTGTTTCTATGCCATTTGCATATTCAATTGCTGCCGGTATTATGTACGGAATTATTACTTATGTTATCTGTAAGGTTGTTGCCCGCAAGGTTAATGAAATCAGTCCTGTTACATGGGGACTTGCTGTAATTTTTGTTGCTAACATTGTATTTGAGGCCTGTACAAAATAAATAACTGATTTCTGATACTAGGGCAAACGCATTATAATATATTCCCTGCTAAAAATGGCTTCCAGTCGTGA